>CAKQSI010000013.1 GCA_934272745.1 uncultured Clostridia bacterium
GTGTCTTCCACCGTCGGTTCGGCAACCATCACCGGTTGGAAACGCCGTTCGAGCGCGGGATCCTTTTCGATATATTTGCGGTATTCGTCCAGCGTCGTCGCGCCCACGCAGTGCAGTTCGCCGCGCGCCAGCATGGGTTTTAACAGGTTGCCGGCGTCCATTGCGCCGTCGGTTTTGCCCGCGCCCACAATGGTGTGCAGTTCATCGATGAACAGAATGATCTTGCCTTCGCTTTTCTTGACTTCGGCAAGAACGGCTTTCAATCTCTCTTCAAACTCGCCGCGGAATTTCGCACCGGCGATCAGCGCGCCGATATCCAACGAGAACAATTTGCGATCTTTCAGAGAAGACGGCACGTCCCCGCGCATGATACGAATGGCAAGCCCTTCGGCGATCGCCGTTTTACCGACGCCCGCTTCCCCGATCAGCACCGGGTTGTTTTTGGTCTTCCGGGACAGAATCCGGATGACGTTACGGATCTCGTTATCCCTGCCGATCACGGGGTCGATTTTATGATTTCTTGCCAGTTCCACCAGATCCTGCCCGTACTTTTTCAGCACGTCGTAGGTATCCTCCGGGTTTTCGCCGGTCACGCGCTGATTACCGCGCACTTCGGAAAGCACTTTCAAAAAGCCGCTTTCGTCCACGCCGAAACGATTGAATACGTTCTTCACCACGGCGTCGCCCGCCGAAATCAACGCCAGAAAGAGGTGTTCGACCGAGATATAATCGTCTTTCATCTCCTTTGCGCGTTTTTCTGCCGCAACGAACACGGAATTCAACGCGCCCGACAGATACACCTGCCCGTTTCCGCCGGAAACGCGCGGGATTTTTTGTACTTCCTGATACAAGGCGTCTTTCAGCCCTTTCCCGTCTTTCGCCATTCGCGAAATAATTTCGGGGATCAAGCCGCCGTCCTGTTCCAAAAGCGCGTACGCCAGGTGCGCCGGCATCAACTCGCTGTTGCCGTATTCCCTCGCCATGCTTTCGGATTTTTGAACCGCTTCCAGACTTTTTGCGGTCAACTGATTCATATCCATAAAACTTCACCTCTCTTTCTTTGATTTGTTTGAATATTCGTTTGATTTCGCCCGAACGCCTTGTGCTTTCGGGGAAACCGTGTAAACTATGATTGTCAAACCGGAATTATCGGGTTTGCTTTTGTTTCCCTGCCGGAAATTTTTGCTTCCCGCCCGGGATTTTGTTTGATTGACGGATTTTGCTCTCCGCCCGGGATTTTTACTTCCTGCCGGAACTTTTGCTTTCCGCCCGGGATTTCCTTTTTCGGGGCGACCGCTCCGTTCTTTTCGCCTGTCAAGCCGTTTTCCTTACCGGAAAAACGCCTGCGGGATTTTATCCGCCGGAGCATTTCCTACCGCTGCGGCTATAGACCACAAAAGGCTTATCGGGGCAACCCTTCAAAAACCTGCTTGCACAGCCCGCAAAAGCGTTTACGCAAGTTTCCGGTAGAGTTGCGCCGTGGCTTTTTCCGCGTCCGCGCCCGTCGAAAGCGCGTCGAAATAGCACTCCAACAAGCGGTTGATACGTTCGATCAGCACGGAAATCTGCTGCCCTGCGCCGCCGTTTTCCTGCGTTTCGGGGAGCAGGTAGCGGGTGTAGCGCCCGTTTTCCGCTTCCGAATCCACGCTGCCGTTTTGCCGTTCCAACCGGTCGAACAGCGCGAAAAACGCGTTAAAATGACCGAGCAGCGCGGTGTTCTGCGACCGCAGCGAAACGCGGATCTCGCCCGGACGCTCGCTTCCCTCGTAAAGGGTCACGGCGTAGCGCACGGTGGGGTTGTAGCGGTAATTGAGCGCCGAAAAAAAATCCGCCGCCGTACCCGAACTTCTCGCCAGATAGCGCATTCCGCTGCCGAGGAAAAGTTCTTCCAGATGGCGGAATACGTCCGCCCTCCGTTTTTGCGGCGTTTCCAGCGAAAGTCGTTCCGCCAGAATCTCGTCAATCATGGCGCTGCGGCTGACGCCTTTTTGATACGCCGCTTTGTCTACAGCGGACACCACTTCGTCGCTGAGCACCAGGCTGTATACGCTTTTCATACGCTCACTTCCTTTATCTTAGGTAGGGTTCCTTTTCCGGCGCCTCTTGCGGGCGTTTCACCGGCGCCCCTTGCGGGCACCTCTTTCGGTCCCCTTCCCTTTTGACGACTACATTATACCACCTGTTTTAATTTTGTCAAGCATTTTATATAACTTTATTTGCAAATTATGAAAATATTTTTTGAGAGTTGGCAAACACTGTATGGATTTGCTAATTCCAAAACCGAATCATTCTTCTCTTCATTCCGCTTTGTCAGTCTTAAAGGCAGATTATCCTGTGTTTCTTTCCGCTTCGTTAACCTTAAAGGCTGGTTATCCCGTGTTTTTCCGTCCTTTCGCAGGGGCGGATCGGTGAACGTCCTTACGTTTATAATTGATTTTTATAATAACGAAATTTTGTCAGAAAGCGCACACGGCTCATTTTCACGCAAAACTTATAGCATTTTAAACGGGAAGCGCAAAGCCCTGCCTTGCGAAGCGCGACAGCGCAAATTTTGAACTCGTTTCAAAATTTATTTCCCGTAGTTTTTATATGCCGAAACAAAATAAGTTTTGTCCTTTCGCAGGGGCGGACGGTGGACGTCCGTCCGTTTATTCGGCAACCCTTACGTATCCGGCAAACGCCTGCTTTTTCGGGCGATCGATGATCGCCCCTACAAGCGTCGTTCTGCTTTATAAAATTTTCCAATCGGCATT
Organism: uncultured Clostridia bacterium; assembly: GCA_934272745.1. Classification (GTDB taxonomy): domain Bacteria; phylum Bacillota; class Clostridia; order Christensenellales; family Borkfalkiaceae; genus SIG402. The sequence continues at coordinate 2,754 of CAKQSI010000013.1, forward strand.
ATATTAAGGCGCCCGCCGCGGAAGTTCCGCGGCGGGCGCCTTGATTTTTTTTATAATCTGTTTTTATAATAAAAAAGTTTTGCCCTGAAAGCGCGCAGTACGTTTTCAAGCAAAACTGGCGGTATTCCGAACGGCAAGCGCAAAGCCCCGCTTTGCGGAGCGCGACAGCGCAAATTTTGAACTCGTTTCAAAATTTATTTCCCGTAGTTTTTATACGTCGGGACAAAACCTACGCTTTTGCTTGCTCCGGAAACCCTGCCAAAAGCGTCCGCAGTTCTTCCCCGGCAAGCGGAAGCACCGCAAGCCGCGCTGCAAATTCGGGCGCGATCTCCCGCACAAAGGAAAATCGCGGCTGCGTTTTGCCCTCTCTTTCCACCGATTCCTCCCACATTTTCCGCGGGCGAACCCAAAGCGCACCCTCGCCGTACAACGCGCGGTAGACCACGACCTCTTCCAGCGTTTCGCTGTCCTTCGCTACGGAAAGCGCCGCATAATAATTGCCTTTGAAATGCCGATAGATCCCCGGAATTTTCCCTTCCATTTTTCTCTCCTTATCCCTTTGCTACAAGAGTTGCCATCTCTGCCGCGCCGCCACGTCCCTTTGAAAAAGCCCCGGCAAGAACCACTGCCACTCCATTGCACCCCTTTGGCAAAACCCCGGCAAAAGCCTCCGCCGTGCCAGACTTTGCAAACCTTTATGCGCCGGACTATGCGCCCGCATAACACGAAAAGCCACCATCCCTTGAACCCTTTACGCGCCAAATTTACCCTCGCATAGCACGAAAAAAGCCGCTGAATCTTGTTCAAAACACCATTTTCAGGGTACAAAAAAGCGGCGGAATAGGACCTATTCCGCCTGATGCGCCAAAGAAACGGTGGGAAACTTTTCACCTCTCCAAAACAGAGACGACGTTCGTCCTCCCCGAAACGGAGATTCCGCCTGCCCCACTTTATTTCCGGAATTTTTCCCGGATAACCCGGAACTTCCCCGGTTGACCCGAAACTTTCCGGCAACGACGGCGCCGCCTCCTGAAAACCGGAAGCGTTCTGCCCGTTCCGCCGAAAAAAATTATTCCGCTTTCTTTTCTTTCTGTTCCACGACCTTTACGCCGTCGTAGTAGCCGCACTTATCGCAAACTCTGTGCGATCTTTTCATTTCGTGGCACTGCGGGCATTCCACCAGCGTGGGAGCCGTGAGTTTGGAATTGTTGGACGCTCTTTTGTTTCTCCGCTGTTTGGAGACTTTAGACTTAGGTACTGCCATCTATCTACACCTCTCTTACTAATCTGATTCTTGCTCCGAAACGCAATCGCAGGGCGAAAGGTTCCGGTTTCCGCCGCAAACGGGGCAAAGTCCTTTACAGTCTTCCCGGCACAAAAGCCGAATGGGTAAAGACATCGAAATCGCGTCGTCGATCGCCTTGTCCAAAACCAGCCGGTTATTGGCATAAGCATAATTTTCGTCCGACCGGTAGCCCGTAAATTCTTCCCGAAGGGAGCAGGTGAACGTCTGCTCGGTTTCGGTCAGGCAGCGGGAACACTCCCCGATTAACCCGTACGAAATTTCACAATCGACGAAGCAAGACCGATCCAGAACGGAAAGATGACCTTTTACGGTCGCCTCCCCCGAAAAGCGCACGCCGGGCAGATCGCAAAGCGTTTCCGGAACGGCATACCGCCCATCGAAATCACTTTCAAACTTCCCTGCCGCTTTTAATTTTGTCAGATCGAATTCCATGCTTCTCCCTTAATGCGACTTTTTCATTATAAAATATTCGCGAAAAATTGTCAAACGTTTTGGCTGTGTTTTACAAGATTCCGCAGTTTTTCTCCCTCTTCTTTATTAAGCGCGGGGAAAACCAGGATTTCCTCTGTATTTTTCAGCGAAATCTCCGCCGTTTGCCTGCCGAACGCCCGAAGCGTAAAGCCAGACCACAGCGTCAGCATGCAGACCTGCTCCTTTTTCGCCGTCACGGTGACGGTGGAAAGCAGCCCGCGCCTTTCCGAAAGGCAATTTTCATTTTCTGCAAACGAGCGGCATTTTGCGTGCCGCACGAGCGCCGCCGCCAGAATCATGCCGATAAACAGCACCGTCCAGGATTCCATAATCGAAAAAAACAGGACGGGGATCATTCCGAGTAGCCCCGTAAACAGGATCTCGGGATAGAACCGCTCTTTTTTCTGCCTTGCGCAACCCGCGGGAACGAAGTCCGGGAACAGCGCCGCGGCGTCCGCGGTTTCGCTGTCAAACAAATACCGTTTGCCGAGCAGCACTTCTTTCTTCCGCTTCCCCTCCGCAAAAACGCAGGAAAGGGCGGTCGAAACGCCGAGCGGCGCAAACAGCGGTTTTTTCTCTTTCAGAGCGCGCATGGAAAAAAGCGCGTAATAGGCTTCTTTCTTTACGGTTTTCCCGGAAGAAATCCGGAAATAGCCGCGGCAGACGTTCATACGGCAGTCGGCGTTTGCGGTATAATCCAGTAGCAGCCGCAAAAGACCGCACAACGCGGAAAGACACACCACGACTCCTGCGCCGATGGCGACCAGCACGAAAATTTTGAGCAGGAACGCCTTTCCCGGCAAAAAGTTTTTGAACCGTTCGCCGTTCTGGTAAATAATTCCGGAGGCGACGGCGACAAACGCGACCAGTCCGCACAATCCCGTCACAAGGAAACGCAGCCCGAACGCAAGCGCGTTCAGTCCCGTTTTTTTGACGCAGAAATCATCCCTCTCGTCCTCTCCCCGCACGAAGAAGGGCAGGTTTTCGGAAAGAAGGGCAAAATCCTTCTTTTTGAGATAGACGCGGAAACTCGTATGCGTGGTCGAAACGTCCGCCCGCACGCAGCCGAAAACTTTGCAATACAACCCTCTGCGTACCGAAAAACGCACGACGTCCTTTAAAAACGCGACCTTTTGCTCCCTTTCGGAAACGCGTTCCGGCGGCGGAAGCACGCTGCTTGAAGCCCCGTAGCGGAGATATTCCCCGCCGAAATACAGCGACTTGCTTTTGCTGGGCAGAAAGGAAAGCGCGACGGCCATTCCCGTCACCCCTACCGAAAACAGCACGGCGCAAAGGTATTCCCCCTGACACACGACAAGCACGTTGCCGTACAAAACAGCGCTGATCGCAACGTAAGTTAAAAAGGAAGAAACCAGCGCCAGAATCCCGGAAAGGACGCGTTTTGCCGCGCTTTCGTAAAACTCGGTTTCCTTGCCCGTTTCCCGCGCGGCGGGAAGCGCGTTTTCCCCTGCCGCCTCTAAAATCTCTTCTTTTTCGTCTGCGGTAAGATAAGGAAAGCGCAGTTTTTTCGCGTTGACGTAGGCGGTCATATGGTAATAAACCGCCGTTTTCCATTTATACTCGCGGAAGGTGATCCCTGCAAGTTCGTTTACCGGAACGACGACGGTGTACTGCTTTAAAAATCCGTCTTTTTTGGTAATGACGCCCTCTTTTACGCGGACGAACGACCGCCGCCCCGTATAAAGCGTACGCCAAAACAGCATGACCCAGTCCAAGACAGAAATCACGCCGAATAAGACGTACAGCAGGAAATCGAAATTTCCCAGATAAGTTGTCAGCGGGAAAAGTCCGAACGCCGCCGCCTGCACCGCCACGGTAACTACCGTAACGGGGACGAGGTTGTGCCGGAAACGGACTTCGTTTTCCGCTTTTTTCATAAACTCTGCTCCCGTTTCGTCTGCCGTCGCCGGAAAATCCGGCGACGGCAGATATTTGCATATTTTGCTTTACTGCTTCGGGGTTCTCCCCCGCGCGGCGAATTTTTTACCGGCACGGCTTGTCCGCCGGCACTTCGAGGTTCGACGGTTACCGGTTGCTCAGGCTACTTCACCGGCGCGGCATTGCTCCGCCGACACTTCGAGGTTCGACGGTTACCGGTTGCTCAGGCTACTTCACCGGCGCGGCATTTCTCCGCCGACACTTCAGGGTTCTCCCCCGCGCGGCGAATTGCTTCACCGGCGCTTCTGAGTTTATCCCGTCGCTTGGTTACCTGACCAGCGCGGCGGTTTCCCTTGCGATAACCAGTTCTTCGTTGGTGGGAATGACGAGCACTCTGACTTTGCTGTCCTTGCCGGAAATGTCGTGAATGGTGCCGTCGTTTTTCTTCTCGTTCTTTTCAAGGTCGATCGAAGCGCCGAGGTAGTCCATATTTTCCATAACCATTTTGCGGACGAGCGTGGTATTTTCGCCGATGCCTGCGGTAAAGACGATGGCGTCCACGCCGTTCATCGCCGCGGCATAAGCGCCGATGTATTTCTTTACGCGATAAGCGAAAACGTCCAGCGCCAGGCGCGCGCGTTCGTTCCCTTCGGCGGCAGCCGCGCACAGATCGCGGAAGTCGCTCGACACGCCGGAAATACCCATCACGCCGCTCTTTTTATTGAGATAGGTCAGAACTTCCGCCAGAGTCATACCCTTTTTGTTCGCGAGATATTCCACCACTTCGGGGTCGATATCGCCGCTGCGGGTACCCATCGGCACGCCTTCGAGCGGGGTAAATCCCATCGAAGTATCCACCGAAACGCCGTTTTTCACTGCGGAAATGGACGAACCGTTGCCGAGGTGGCAGGTGATGATTTTCAGATCTTTTTTGCCGAGGAACTTTGCCGCTTCTTCCGAAACGTACTTGTGCGACGTGCCGTGGAAGCCGTAGCGGCGCACTTTCAATTCCTTATAATCTTCGTAAGGAACGCCGTAAATAAAGGCGTAATCGGGCATCTTCGCGTGGAACGCGGTATCGAACACCGCCACCATGGGCGCGTTCGGCATCACGCTCTTGCAGGCGTTGATTCCGATGACGTTTGCGGGCTGGTGCAGCGGCGCAAGGTCGCTCATGCCCACGATCTTTTTCATTACTTCGTCCGTAATGACGACCGAACGGTCGAATTCTTCCCCGCCGTGAACGACGCGGTGCCCGACGGCGCCGATTTCGTCCATACTTTTGATCACGCCCACTTCGGGGTCGATCAGGGTATCCAAGACCAGTTTGACCGCAACCGTATGATCGGGCATGGGTTTGCTGATGACCGTTTCTCCCTTTGCCGTTTTGTGGGTGAGCTTGGAACCGTCGATACCGATTCTTTCGCAGCCGCCCTTGGCGATGGCTTTTTCGGTTTCGCTGTCGATCAGCTGATATTTTAAAGAAGAACTTCCTGCGTTAACTACTAAAATTTTCATAATTTTCCTCCCGGAGCGATGAATTAAATCTGCGTCTGCAGCGCCGTAATGGCGATTGCCGCAACGACGTCTTCGGCGTGGCAGCCGCGGGACAGGTCGTTGATAGGTTTCGCAAAGCCCTGGCAAAGCGGACCTACCGCCTGGAATCCGCCCAGACGTTCGGTCAGTTTATATCCGATATTGCCCGCGTCGAGATCGGGGAAGATCAGTACGTTAGCGTGACCCGCCACTTTGGATCCGGGAGCCTTGCTCTTTGCCACGTCGGGAACGATCGCGGCGTCGAGCTGCAGTTCGCCGTCGATGTCGAGATCGGGGCGCAGCGTTTTTGCAATTTCCAGCGCTTTTACTACCTTATCGACGTCGGCATGCTTGGCGCTGCCTTTGGTCGAATGGGAAAGCATGGCGATCCGGGGGCTGATCCCCGCAATCATTTCCGCGCTCTTCGCGGATTGAATGGCGATGTTTGCCAGTTCTTCGGAAGTGGGGTTCTGGTTCAAGCCGCTGTCCGCATAGATGTAGCAGCCGTCTTCGCAGAAAGGATTGCCGCCCTCGGGCGCAACCATCAGAAAATATGCCGAAACCAGCGGCGCGTCTTTTGCCGTCTTGATGATCTGAAGTCCGGGGCGCAGCGTGTTCGCCGTCGAATGGCAGGCGCCGGAAACCAGACCGTCGGCAGCGCCTTCTTTCAGCATCATCATACCGAAATAGGTGTTGTCGTACATCAGCTGATCGGCTTGCTCTTCGGTCATACCCTTGGCTTTTCTCAGTTCGTAAAACGCGGAAGCGTACGCCGCGTGACGGTCGCTGGTTTTGGGATCGACGATCGCAACGTGCGAAAGATCGACGTCCGGATTGTTCTTTCTGATCTCGTCGGGGCTCCCGAGCAGGGTGACGGTGGCGATGCCTTCTTTCACGGCGTCCGCGGCGGCTTTGACCACGCGGGCGTCTTCGCCTTCGGGCAGAACGATATGTTTGCCCAGTTTTTTGGCGCGCGCTTTGATTTCTTCCATTACTTTGGTCATAATTTCGTTTCTCCTAAATAAAAACGCTTTTATTTTTTTGCAGAATCGTGTAAAATGGTTCCAAGGAAACCGTATCTATTATAGTACATATTTCGGAGATTGTAAACTTTTTAGGTGAGAAAATGAAAATTTGTATTGCCGTTTGCGAATTTAATCCCTTTCACAACGGCCACGCGCTGTTTTTGCGCCGCGCGCGGGAACTGACCGGCGCCGACGCCGTGGTCGCCGCGATGAGCGGAAATATTACCCAGCGCGGAACGCTCGCGATTCTGGAAAAACGAGAACGGGCAAAAATCGCGCTTTCCTGCGGCGCGGACGCCGTAATCGAGTTGCCCTCTCCCGTCGCGGTGGCGAATGCCGAACGATTTGCAAGCGGCGCGGCGGCTTTGTTTTCGGGCGTCGACGCCGCCCTCTGCCTTGCGTTCGGCACCGAAACGGGGGACGCCGCTTTGTTTGAAAACGCCGCCGCTTTTTTTTCCGCAGAACCGCCTGCCTATCGGGCGGAAATCAGACGGTTGCTCAAAGAGGGGCTTCCGCTCCCCGCCGCAAGGGAAAAAGCGCTTGCCGTCGTTCCGGGCGCGGAGGCTTTCCGCCCCTTGCTTTCCTCTCCCAACGCCACGCTGGGACTGGAATACGCCAAAGCCTGCAAAAGAGCGGGGATCGACGTCTTTCCCTATCTCCGCCACGGCGCGCACGACGCGGAAGAGTTACCCTCGGGAAAAGACTGTCCGGCTTTAGAGGGATTGCCTTTAAAAAAGGAAAGTTTCCCTTTGGGCGCGGAATGCCCGCCGCCGGCAAATAGCGCGAACGATTTGTCCGGCGGGGAAAATCCCGGCAAGTCCGGTACAGAGAATCTGCTTGCGACAGGAAACGGAAACCGTCTGCCCGAAGCGGAAAATCTGCCGGGTGCGGACGAAATAGCAACTCTGTCCAACACAAAAAACCTACCGGGAGCAGACGAAACAACCGGCAAGCCGGGCGCAAACCATTTACCGTGCAATGACCGGATTTTAACCAACGTATCCTCGTTTTCGGTACGGAGCGCTATCGCGCGGGGCGACAAAGAGGCTGCCCGCCCCTTCGTCCCGACAGAAACTTTCGCTTTACTTCCGGACGCTCTGCCCGACCCGTCCGCGGCATTTTTCGGCGCCCTTTCCGCCCTTTGCAGCGAGCAGATCGCCCATCTTCCCGACTGTTCGGAAGGGCTGGAAAACCGCATTCTTCGCGCGCTTTTATCCTGCGCCTCGTGGGAAGACTTTCTTAATAAAGTCAAAACCAGGCGTTACGTTGCAGCCCGTATCCGGCGAATCGCCGCCGCGGCATACCTGCAAATTTCCGACAGTCTTGCGAAGAAAACAGCAAAAACCGCCCCCTATCTCCGCCTTTTGGGAGTTAAAAAAGGGGAAACGGGCAGCCGCGTCCTCGCCGCGCTTTCCACGGCGCACGCCCTTTTGCTAACCAGACGCAAAGAAGGCGAAAAACTTTCCGGCGCAGCAAAAGCCGCCTTTCTTGCCGACTGCCGCGGGGAAGCGCTTTTCACCTTTTTAACCGGCAAAACCTTCCCATTTTTCGTCACGGATTGCATGCGTTGACCTTACTCCCGGCAAACGCCGGCTTGCCGGACGATCGATGATCGCCTCACAAATATCGTCTGCGTTTTATTGCCTCTAACGATACTGTCAAGGGCGCCCGCCGCGGAAACTCCGCGGCGGGCGCCCTTGCCGTTTCACACAAAAATCGCTTTAAACATTCCGGATATGCCGCGTTTTTTCACCTCACAAGCGTTGCAAAACTTTTTATTCCTCCCGGGGAAGTCGCGCAATCGGCAAGCGCATTTCTTGCGATTGCGCGCCGCAGATTTCCTCTTTCTCTCGTTCCCGCGCCGCGGCGTCTTTCCGGAGGTTCGCCTTAAAGTTTCTTTTCCTGCCGGCTTTCGGGCGCAATTTCCGCGCTTTCGCCCCGCATTTCCGTGCTTTCGCTCCGCACCGCACTTTCGTCACACGGCGTAGCGGAATTTGCGTCGCCGGTTGCGGTGGGCGCAATTTCTACCCGCCCGTCTTTAAAAGAACGGGATTCTTCGGCAATCAGCGTTTCCGCGCCTTCCATTTCTTCCAAAGCAGGCGCGTTTTCTTTTCCCGTTTCCGGGAATAAATTCTCTCCTTTCCCCTGCGCGGGAGCGGACGAATCCTTGCCCGTCGCGGAAATTTTTCCGACAAGGGAATGATTTACGCCCCACCTCGTGCCGGTATCTGTCGTATACTTTTTCACAAAAAATCCCCACACTTCGTCGTCTGCGGAGGGTTCCAGCAAAAAATAATCTTGGTCGATCTTTACGACGTGCGCGGCAGAACTGACCCAAAAAGTCATTCCCTGCTCGATCACGACCGAATAAGACTTTCCGTCCACGGCAATCCGTGCCGTTTTTACCCAAGGGGCATTATAATATATTGTGCCGCGCAAGGTCAGCTTTCTCCACACGTGCCGCTTAAGATCGTCCGCCCGGAATTCCGGCGGAACCGCCGCTTCCGCTTCTTTCAACGAGGAATAGTTTCTTATGGAATCCCACACGGTCATCCAGTAAGCAAGCGCGTTTTTTTCAAGCGCGCGCCGCGCCCCCTCCCGCGAGCAATATTCCTTTTTCAGCGTTACGCCGCCGTCATCGTTGCGGGTTAGGGAAATGCGAAACTTCAAATCGTCCGTAAAGTACAGTTTTTCCAACCCTTCCGGATTGATTCCCTTATAACATACGCTGTCGAACGCGGCCCGATCGGGCAATTGATTGATCTCGTCCACCGCTTTTAAAAAATTCGGGGATTCGATCACTTTTCCGTTTGCGTCAAGATATTTTTCCCGATAAATTGCATCTTTGACGGCTTTTCCCGTGATTACCCCTGCGGCAATGATACCGGCAAAACCCAACAAATAGAAGAACAGCGCCAGAATCGCTTCCGCCTTCGACATATAATACGCATCATCGGAAATACCATTCCCCGCTATCCAAAAAGAAAAAATACTCAGCAATAAAATAACGACCACGAGTTTCCAGTTCTTACGCAATTTCCTTCTCCTTTTCTCCTTCTATTTTTCCGCCCTGCTTTTCTTTCCGGCTATAGCCGAACCGCCCTTTCCGCGGTTTCGCGCAAGGCGAACGTTCCTTTTTTTCAGCGAACCTTTCTCAATTTCGCGACGAAAAAGCCCTCGTAAAGATCGGTCGGCAGTACGCCCAGTATACCCCGTTCGTCCAAAAACAAGGGGAAATTTTCTTTCCCCGAAAGATCAAACGGTTCCAAAACAAAGTCCCCGGAAGAAAGCAGGGGAAAGAGTGCGTCCTCGTCTTCTTCTTTTAACAGCGAACAGGTGGAATACACCAGAACGCCCCCTTTTTTGACCAACGTCCCCGCTTTTTTGAGCAATTTTTTCTGCAGCGCCGCAGAATTTTTCACCAACTCTTCCGAAAAATACCGATAGGTTTTGGGGTCGTCCCAAAGCAGCGTGCCGCTGCCCGAACAGGGCGCGTCCAACAGCACGCGGTCGAACCGCAGAAAGTCCGAAAGCGAAAGTGAATCTTCCTGCAAGACCGTCGCTTTTGCGCCCTGTTTTTCGAGATTGAATTTCAGCCGCTCCGCTCGTTTAAAATCTTTTTCGCAGGCGGTGATGCGCGCTTTGCCCGAAGAAAGCGCGAAAATTTCGGTCGTTTTTCCGCCGGGCGCCGCCGTCATATCCAGAACGTCTTCCCTTTCGCCCGCGGCAAGCACGAGCGGCGGCAGCATGGACGAAAAACTTTGCAGATAAATCTCCCCGTTTTCGTATGCGGCAGTCCGGGTCAGAGCCGCTTTTGCGCCGGTTTTTTCGTCGTCTGTATCGCCGCGTTTTTCGCTATCTTTTTCGTCGTCTTTATCGTTGCCTATATCGGTACGTTTTTCGCCGTCCACGTCGCCGCCCGATTCGCCGTCCGCCTTTTCTCCGCCCGCAAGGGCAAACGCCGCCCCGTAAAAGGGCGCCGGCGACAGTTCGAATCCGGCAGCTTTCAACCCTTCTTCCACTTTAAAAACTTCGGCTTTGATCGTGTTGACGCGGAAGGTGGTTTTGCGGCTTTCCATGCCGCGGCTCGCTAAAGAAGCGATTTCTTCCCCGCGCGACTTTGTCAAAAGGGAATGAAAAAGTGCCTTTGCCTCTTCTTTCGAAAGTTCTTTTCTCTTTTCTTTTTTCATAAAAATTCCTTATCTTAAAGCGCCCGAAGTCAAACGTATCCGTTCCTGCTGACCTATCGCCCGCCGGGCAGGCGGGAAGTCGTAACGCCGGCAAATTCACGCACGCCGGAAAAAGCAGATTTTCCTTTGGTTCCAAAGGCAAATTCGCCCGCGAAAAAGCGACACTAAAGCCCCGGGCGCCCTATTTTGCGTAAATGCCGTACAGAATGCGCATCGCCGTTTTTCGCGGCAGCAGCCGGAATAAAAGGCGGAACAACTTGTTTTTCGCGCCCACGGTAAACGACGTCGGCGGGCGTTTTTTCATTATTGTTTTCACCGCCGCGCGTGCCACTTTTTGGGGGGACGTACCCCCGTTTTCGTCGCGTTCCATTACCCGGACGCTGCGATTTTCCCGCGCCGCGTAGGGGGATGCAACCGCGTTCTTTTCCCTTGCGGCGGTAAACCCTGTTTTGGTGTCGCCGGGGAGCAGGCAGGTCGCTTTTACCCCGAACGGTTTTACTTCGAGCGCGACCGCCTCGGTAAACCTGAGAACCGCCGCCTTCACCGCGGAATAGTACCCCTGAAAGGGAATGGGAATTTCGGAAGCCAGCGATCCCACCGTAAGCAACGTTCCTTTGGATTCCCGCAAATACGGCAACGCCGCACGCACGTTCCTCTCGAGCGACAAAAAATCGGTATCGACGATCTTTTGCACCGCCTCGTCCGCGGTCGTTTCCACCGCGCCCGAAATACCCATGCCGGCAGCCGCCACGAAGTAATCCAGCCGCCCCTCTTTTTTCACAATTTCCGGCAACGCGGAAGAAAACGCGGCGCCGTCCGTCACGTCCAGTCTGAGATAGCAAAAAGCGGAAGAATCGATCGCTCGCCTTCCGCATCCGTACACCTTGCAGCCCAAAAGCGACAATTCTTCCGCAATCGCCCTGCCGATTCCGGAAGAAGCGCCCGTTACGAACGCGACTTTTCCCTGCAATTTTCGTTTTCGATCCCGGCTGTTTGCCATGCTTCCTCCGTAATTTATCAAAAAGCCAACTTTCGCGACCGTTTGTCCCGCGTCAGTTCCCCGCCCGTTTACTTTCCACGGCGGAAACAACGTCGCCTCTGATTTTTTCGGGCAAATATTCCGCATACGGCTTTCCGTATCCGATCAACGTGCGAACGACGGAAGAACTGACGTCGATCTCGCTCTGTTTTGCGGGAACGTACAGCGCTTTCAGGTGCGGCGCCAACTTCTGCGTGGCGTAAAAATCCAGCGTTTCATAGTCGTAATCGCTGCCCGACCTGAGCCCGCGGATATAATAATCTATGCCCGATTCCTTTGCAAGGTCGGCAACCAGACCGCCGTAACGGATCACGGACACGCGCGGCTTATCCCGAAACAACTTCTGCAAAAAGGAAAAACGTTCCTCCTCGGTAAAATAGCATTTTTTATTCGGGTTGACCATCAGCGCCACGACCACTTCGGGAAAGAGATCGAGCGCCGCGTTTACCACTTCTTCGTGTCCTACGGTAAAGGGGTCGAACGTCCCCGCAAACAGACATTTATGCTTCATTTTTTTCGTCCTCATAAAAATCGAACACCGCCACGCCGTACTTCCGGCTGTCCGTAAGGCGCAAAGCGTCGCACTTTTTCACCCCGTCATGCTCGAACACCGCCACGCCGTTTTCGCTTAAAAGCGCGTACCGTTTGATCAGCGAAAGCGCCTCTTCGCCGAAGTCCGAAGCGTACGGCGGGTCGATAAAAATGACGTCGAATTTCTGTCCTTTGTCACGCATTTTGCCGAGCGTATCGCGAAAATCGCAACACAGCACGTTTTTATCCGGTTCTTTCACCAGCGCGAGATTGGCTTTTAAAACCGCGATACTTTCCCTTCTCACGTCCGAAAACCACACCGTTTCCGCCCCGCGGGAAAGCGCTTCTATCCCCACGCCGCCCGTCCCCGCAAACAGGTCTAAAAACCTGCACCCGGGGATTTTTCTTTGCAAAATATTAAACAGACTTTCCCGCGCCCGGTCCGAAGTCGGGCGGATCTCCCTGCCCGAAAACTCCTTTAGCACTCGTCCGCGATATTTTCCGCCGATGATCCGCATATTTTCCTCACTTTTTAAGGTTGCGCATAGGGTTTTCGCCTCGAAACCTGCGCAGACAGGGCGCCGGAAGGAGCAAGGGCGCCGACCTGACTTTTTTAAATGTAAAAACGGGAGTCACCCCAACTTATTTAAATGCAAAACGTGCGCCGCAAACCGCCCTTTTCGCGCCCAACGTGCGCCGCCTTCGTTATATAGTCAAAGACTACCGCCCTGCATTTATGCGCGCCCAACGTGCGCCGCCTTTGTTGAAGTACCGCCCGTCTCTTTTCGCGCGCCGAAACGCCCGCTTACCCGGCTCCCTATGCGCACAGCCCCAAAACGTTCCGTAAGCGGCGCGCACGGATTTTTCCGAAAATTATTTCTCTTCTTCGCCGTCGTGCAATTTTTCTTCGATACGCTCCGCCTGCGCACGGTTCCTTTTCACGTTCTCCGCGCCTAAAAAATAGCCTGCGGTCGTAAAAATTGCGGTGATCGGCACGATAACGAGCGCCAGCGCCGCGGGCATCGCGCCCTGCAGTCCGAAGATCTGCGCAACGGGTGCCGAAACCACGGCGGTGCTGCCCATAATCGCCGTATAAAAAAACGAATAGGCGTTGCTCCCCGGCTTTAAGCAGGCGAACACGATCAGAAAAATATACAGCGGATAATGACTAAGCAGTCCGATCAATGTGCCGTTCATCGGCGCGAACTCGGTATCCCGCTTTTCATAATACCCCAAAAGGTCGGGAGAATCGGGCAAGCGCTGATAGACGTTGCTGCATTTCGCCTTGTACTGCCGGGTTCCGAACGCCATTCCCGCAAGAATTTCGGTGAATCCGTAAAACAGCAGCACCACGAGTTCGATGACAAGCGCCAGCGTGCGCGACTTCATATCCACAAAAAACTGAACCGAAATCAGCGAGATCATAAAGGTCATGAACGTTGCATAGTGGCTGAACAAAAAACAGCGCCCCAGCCTTTTCATATAATACCGAAATTTTTCCATAATACTCCCATACCCCGCCGTGGTTTATACTCTGTATAATCTATGCGGTTGCGTTCCGCTTGATTCGTGCGGTCTGATTTTCTCACTGTCCGTGCGGCTTATTTTCCGCATAATTTACGCGGTTGCGTTCCGCGCGCGGAAATACGTTTGCAACAGAATTATAGCAAAAACCTCCCCGTTCGTCAAGAGGAGGGAAGATTTTGCCCGTTTTTGCACCGGTTTTTAAAACAGTATAAAGCCGCGCCGTGTTTTTTTGCCGGCTATGTAAAGCATTGCGGAAGCGCACCGTATACTTCCGCTTGATTTTTAAAACAGCGCAGCAATGCAAAACGCAAAAACGCGCCGCGAAACTTTCTTTTCAAAATAGCGCAGCAGCGCGGCGTTTAACGCCCCTTTCCGAAAAATCCCGGCGTCCGCCTTGCTTTACACCTATTTTTCAAAATAGCGCAGCAACGCGGCGTTTAACGCCCTTTTCCGAAAAAATCCCGGCGACCGCCTTGCTTTACGCCTATTTTTCAAAATACCGCAGCAACGCGCGGCGGTAAATTTCCTTTACCAGCCGGTAATTTTCTTGGGACTCGGAAGCAAAACGTTCGGTCATCACGCCGCTGTTGATTTCCAGGACCTGCAACTTGCCGTCCACTTTAACGACGTCCACCGAAGCGAAGTCGATCCCGATGGCTTCTGCCGCGGAAAGAGCGAATTTTTCAAGGACGTCCAGCGTTTTTTTGTCGATGACGCGTTCTCCATAAGCGCCCAGTCCCAGATTGTGCCGCCAGGAAAGTAGCACCTTTTCCCCCTTTTCCGGCACCCTTGCAAGGTCTGTTTCGCACCCCGCAGGGATTTTGCCGAACGCCTTTTCTGCAAGGAGCGAAAGGGGCGAAACGCCGTCCCCCGTGACCGTCGGGCGCTTTTTGGAAAAAGCGAGCCGGAGCGCGCCGCCTTCTACCACGGCGCGGTATTCTTCCTCGATTTCAAGATAGGGCGACAGCGCCGCCGTGCGATATTTGGAAAGCACGCGCAGCACCGCCCGTTCCAGTTCGCCCTCGGTTTTTACGCGTGCGACCAGTTCGCCGCCCGTCCCCTCGTTGGGCTTGACCACCAGACTGCCGTAGGTTTTCAGCAGGGCGAACATGCGCGAAAAGCCGTCTTTTACGCCGAGATAGTCGTATTCTTCGGGCGTGATAAACAGAAAATGCGGCACCGCAGGCACGTTTGCCGCGGTCAGCAGTTCGTAAACGCCGGTCTTGTCCTTCGCGATCAGGTGTGAAGCCGCCCCGTTGCCCGGCAGTTGATATCCCCAAAAGAACCCGCTTTTGCCCCGGTACTCGATTTTTCCCATCCAGTCGTAGGAAACCGCGGTCAGAGTCATACCCTCTTCCGCAGCGATTTCTCTTAATATTTTCATAAAAACACGGTCGCCGTTGTATACCATTTTATCTCCGAAAACAATTGAATTTTTACCACCGCAGCGTTTACGGTGTCGATTTTTGTTATATTTTTGTCGAATTTTACAGAAGCCGCCCAACAGGAAGCCCTCTGCCGGCAAGCAGTTTACCGTGCAGAAACCCCGTCTTGCCCCCATTCACAAATAGAAAACTCACCCTATTCCCCGCGCCGTTGACGGCAAAAACAGACGAGAAAACCATGTTTCCCGCTCTGCCTGACGGCGGAGAGTGCCGGTAATTCCCCGGCAGACGGATTTGACCGCCGGGAGCGTACTTTTTGTACGTGACCAAGGACAAGGCTGCCGTAAACCGTGCCATACAGACTGACGGCGGAGAACGGTGCAGATTGCGGCAGCAGGCGAAAAACCGCGACGGGAGTTTCTTACCCGTAAAGACCTAAGCGGTTTAAAGCGCGCAGCCGCAAGACGTGCCAAGCGCCCCGCAAAACCCCGCCTGACGGCGGAGAGTGCCGGCAATTCCCCCGGCAGACGGATTTGACCGCCGGGAGCGTACTTTTTCGTACGTGACCAAGGGCAAATTCGGCTGCCGGGGGAAGGATCGGTACTATACGCCGTCAGAGAAGCAGATGTCGTGATTCACGCTCGCATAAAACAACCTTATCCTCTCCGAACGGTCGGGAGTGACGGACAGGATCCACATCAACTTGGCAAGGACGCTTTCGGGCGTCATATCAAAACATTCGATGATGCCGCAGGATTCTTTCAGACGACTGCCGACGCGGTAAACGGACATATCGCTGCCTTCGCTTTGCACCTGCGTGGTCATGACGATAAACTTGCCGCGCTCGGTATATTCCCGCAGGCGGTGCAGCATATCTTCGCCCCGTTCGGGAAGTCCGCCGGAGCCGAAACTTTCGATAATGACGGCGTCGTTCTTTTCCAGAAGGTAGTATAAAAGGTCTTCGTCAAAGTTGGGCAAAACCTTGAATAGTCCCACTTTTTGGTCCAACGTATGGTAAAAATCGGGACGCGGCGCGTTGTGTTCTTCAAAGAACCGTACCAGCCTGTTTCCCTGAAACAACGCAAGGTACGGGAAATTGATGCTGGAAAACGCGTGGTAACTTTTGGTGTGCGTTTTTTTGGCGCGCGTCCCCGCGATCACCTTGCCGTCGAACACCACCGACACGCCGCCCAAGCCCTGACAGGCGTAGAAAAGACTGTCCGAAAGGTTCTGTTTCGCGTCCGAAATGTCGGTGTTGATGGGTTTTTGCGCGCCCGTGACGACGATGGGCTTCCGCCCGCCCTGAATGAGATAGGAAAGCGCCGCCGCGGTAAACGCCAGCGTGTCCGTACCGTGGCAAATCACGAAACCGTCGTACGTATCGTAATTTTCTTCCACCGCGCGCGCCATTTTCAGCCAGTGATCCGGGCAGATGTTGGAACTGTCCAGATTGAAAAGGTTGAGCGTTTCTACGTCCGCGATATTTTTTGCGGAAGGCAGATAGGAAAGCAATTCTTCGGAAGAAAGCACGGGGGTCAGCCCGTCCTGTTCCATTTTGCAGGCGATGGTGCCGCCGGTGGCGATGAGAAGGATTTTTTTCATTGATTTCTCCTTGCATGACGAAACCGTAGGAATCGGACTTTCGCGAAAAAATCGGAAAACCGTAAAATTTGCTCGTGCAGCCATATTTTCGGGACAAGCGGCGGAACCTTTGCCGAGCGTCTATTCCTAATTACTAAGATAGGCGTGCCCCGTACGAAGATAGTCATTCCCCGAAAAGGGGAAGCGCAAAGTGCAAGTTTTGGATTGCCGGGAGCCACAGAGCAGGAAATAAATGAAATCCTCTCCTTTCCCTATGCGCAAAATCCGGAAGCGGGGCCCCGCAGCAAAACGGCAAAGCCCCGCGACAACCGCATTATAGCAGATGGCAACGAAAAAGGCAAAGAAAGATAGCCTCCTTGCCGAAAAAAACCGAACCTCGTATCCTGCCGATTTGCACCGTGCCATATCTCGCCCGGTCTTACCGAAAAACAGCGCCCGCGCCTTGCCGAAAACGTGCCCGGTTTTGCCGAAAAAACAGCGCCCGCGCCGCAAATGCCGGACGCGCCGCACAAGGAATCCGGTCCCAAACCGTATCCCACCGTGAAAATAACCCCACAAAAAGCACGAAAAGTGCATTTTTTGCCACGGTTTTTTGCTTTTTAATGGTGATTTCATTATTTTTACATACACTCACGGCGTCAAAATGCATTTTCAGGGGATTTTCCCCGATTACAAAATTACGGAATTATATTTCCACACGCTAAGGACGAATTTTTCTTTTATGGAAGCAAGTACTTATTGCCCGCATTGCGGCTTTCTTTTTTCTTCATTTCCCGGCGAGGAGACGGTCTGCCCCTCTTGCGGCGCCACGGTCAGAAAAAGCGACTTTGGCGGCAAGAACGGAGCGGTTTTTTCTGCTTCTGAAAAAATGAAAAAAGCCGACTTTTCTTCGGAAACCGAACGGCGGGCAAACGGCGCTTTTTCTGAAGAAGAAACCGGCGCCCACATGAAAGAAAGAAGCGCTTCCCTTAAAGAAAATGTGCCGGAAGAAAGCGGTGCTTCCCGCAGGGGAAACGCAAGCGGGAAAAAGGCAAAAGGCGCGCCCGTCAACCGGCAAAAACCGCCCAAGCCCCCCAAAAGAAAACGCACTAAGGCCGAACGGCATAAATTTTTCTCCCGCGTTACCTGTCTGGTTCTCTGCGCGGCAATGGTGATCGGCGCGGCTTCTACCGCGATGTACTTCGTTTTCCGCCCGGATTTTGCAGTGACTTCCGACGGGGTTCTGTACGCCTATCACGGCAAAAAGCGCAACGTCCGGCTGCCGAACAACGTCGTTACGGTCGCCCCGCGCGCGTTTTGTAACAACAAATATTTAGTCAATCTGGACTTAAACGGTGCGGCGTTTGTCAGTGCGTTTGCCTTTTTCGGCTGTCCCGCGCTGGAAACGGTCAATTTTTCCGCGGACGCGCGCACGGTTCTGGACGCCTATTCCTTTGCCAACTGCTCCGCTTTGACCGAACTCGACCTTTCCCAAGGGGTGAGCTTTGCGCGGAAGACCGCCTTTTTCGGCTGTTCCAACGTGCAAAGGCTGGTTCTTCCGGAAATGAACGAGGATTTCGGTTCCGCCACGGTGGAAGACCTGTTCTCCGGCACGGTGGAAAGTTCCGCTTCGCGCTCGACATTCTCGACCGGCGCGCCCAGAATACTGCAGGAAATCGTCTATCTCGGCAAGCACGTTCCCGACCGCTTTGCGGAAAACCTGACCACGCTATCCGATTTTTCGGCGCCGAACGCCGAATCGGTGGGCAGCCGCGCGTTTTCCGGTTGCACGCTGCTTACAAACGTCAACCTGCCCTATTCCACGGCGGCGCTTGCCGAAAACTGCTTTTTTGGTACGCGGGTGGAATACGTGAAAAACGGCTTTTCGATGCGGGGCAACGTCCTTTTGAAATACCTTGCCGAAAACGCGGACACCGAACTGGTTCTGCCCGAATTCATCAGCGAGATCAGCGAAAAGGCGTTCACGCGGGCGGCGCTTACCAAAGTCACTCTTTCTTCCGCACTGGAAAAAATCGATTCCGAAGCCTTTTCCTATTGCGAAAAACTGAGAGAAGTGCTGCTTCCCGAAGAATCCAGCCTTACGTTCGTCGCTGCCGACGCGTTTACCGGCGCGGGCGTCGAACCCGAATTTCCCGATACCGTCAGCAGAAAATAACGGCTTTAAAAAAGCCTTCATCGTTTGCATTATTTCGGGCTTCCGTAAGGAAGCCCGATTTTTTTTAATATCTTTTTGGTTTCGCGGAAGTTCGATTTTATAACGCCGCTGTTATTATAGAAGAGAAAAACAGCAAAAGAAAAAAGCGCCGGAGTGCGCGCTTTTACTTCCCCTGAAATTTTCAAAAACCCTCAGACGTTCAGCAGGCGGAAAATGTGCTTGCCCGTGATCATAAAGATCAGGTCCAGAACCCAGATCAACCAGCCGCCGAAAATACGGATGATGCCGGCGACGATCTTTCCTTCCATAAACCGGGTAACGACGCCTAGCGCCCATGCGGTGACGGGAATGATCGCAAGGATCAGACTGACGATGTAACTAAGACCGAAATAATCGCTCTTCTTTGCCATAATCGCTTTACCTCCTTAAGATTGTCTACAGTATTATAGCATGGCGGTCTGCGTTTTGCAACAGAAACCGGAAATTTCGCGGAAAAAATTTACCGTGTCCCGCTTTTTAAAGGACGTCCCGCATTTTTCGGCACGAACCGGATATAGCGGCGCTTTAAAGAAGCGCCCTTTTCACAAAAAAATCCGCCGCAAAACAGCGACGGATACGATAAATTTTCTTCAGGTTAACGCGGCGATCATTGCCATCGCGATGCCGAAGCAGACAAGTACGGAAACCGCAAGCCAGCCGATGCCGATTAAAATTCTCAGTCCGGCGTTTTTCACCTGACGCATCGTCAGCGCCGAAAGGGCGCAGCACAAACCGGAAATTGCACCGCCGATCGCGCCGCCCACAACGGGGAAAATCGCGCAAAGTGCCGGTACGTTGCCCCAAATGAGATCAAAAATAAGAGGCAGCAACATTAAAAACGTCTGATACCAGGGCACTTTCGGCGTGATAGCGATCTGCTGTCCGCAATAGTCCAGTTTCATTTGGGTGAAAATGCTTCCTCTTAAAATGAACGTTCTGCCCGCGCTGTCGCGAAAGGTCTTTTTGTTTACCCTCTGCAGCGGTTCGCCGTTGATGACGATAGAACAATTACTGGCAAAAAAGCCCTCGTTATACTCGATCGTTCCCAGTTCCGGGTGTTGTGTAATTTCTTTCATTCTTCCTCCCTTGTGTGCCGATACGGCGTTTCTTTGCCGGACGGTCGTCCGACTTTTTTTATTGTATCATACCCCCAGTGGGGTGTCAATAGGGAATCGAAAAATTTTTATACACATAATGAATCGCAGGGATTTCGCCCCTGTCGCGGCGACGGGTTTTGCTAAACGCTTGCCCTCAGGAAAGTCCACACGAAAAATCACGGCGGGCGACCGATGGTCGCCCGCCGCATTCAACTAAAAAAGTGTCTTTCGCTTTTGCGTCAGCCGTTTTGCTTCTTTTTCCGGAACGCGAACAACGCCGCGGCAAACATCGTAAGAAGCAGCACCGTGCCGCCGGCGCTTCCGCCGCCACCATTGCCCGTTGCGACCGTCCCGCAGGAATTGCCGCAGGATTTTCCGTTATCCTCCCCGGAAGAAGTGGGCGTTTCGCTCTTTCCTGCCGAGGGATTTGCGGGCGTCGTGGGCGCCGCGGAGGGAGTGGAAGACGGCGCTATAGAAGGAGTTTCGGAAGGCGCAATCGTCGGCGTTCCGCTCGGCCCCGCCGTGGGCGGCGCAGAGGGCTTTTCACTCGGTTCTACAGAGGGTTTCGCGCTCGGTGTTTCGGAAGGCTTGCCGCTCGGCGAGGGTTCCGTACTGGGCGAGGGATTTACACTGGGCTTAGTCGATGGTTCCACAGAGGGACTCGGTTCTACGCTGGGCTTAGTCGACGGTTCTACGCTCGGCTCGACCGACGGCTCAACGCTGGGCGTAGGATCAACCGAAGGCTCTACGCTCGGTTCGACCGACGGTTCCACGCTGGGCGTAGGATCAACCGAAGGCTCTACGCTCGGCTCGACCGACGGTTCCACGCTCGGCGTGGGCGTGGGCGTCGGCACCGGGTCGGGTTCGTAATTTCCGATACGGGTCAGTTCGGCATTGTCCAGCCAGACCGTTCCGCCCGACTTATTTTCGATACCGATACGGTACAACCCCTGATTTTCGATCGAAAAAGTAAATTCCCGCGCTTCCATCGAAGAAGAAGGATCGATCGCTGCGGATTTGATCACTTTCCCGTTTCGGTCGGCAACGAACAACCGCACTTCCCCGTCCGCAAACGAAGTCGAAAGGCGGAAACGATATTTGCCGCGATAAACGGTAAGCCCCTGGAACAGGCTTCCCTCACCCGCGATATAGGCGCTGTAGCCGTAGTCGTCCTGCTGCTTCCCGGTGCCGCGGTCGCCCGTGCCCGACCAGTACGAAAGTCCGGTGACGTGCGTTTCTTGCCCCTCGAACAGCACCTCCTTGTCAAACGTAGCGTTGACAAATTTCGACGGACTCTTCAATCCGTAATCGTTGACAAAATTAGTAATTTTGCTGTTTTCAAAGTAGAACAACAGTTTCTTGCATCTGACGTTTTTCAGCGTAATATCTCTGATGGCAGAATGGTCATCTTCCACCTTATTCTGATCGAACGTTCCTTTGTAGTAGTTACTGTTACCAAAGAAGGGGTTATCCCACCAGCCGCCGACAGCCGACCAGTTGCCGTTCAGCGCGGTGTCTTCCAGCGTGATATCCTTAATTTCCACTTTGGACTGATCGGAGAAATCCGTAGCCCAAGCCATAAAGGTCAACCCGTGCCCGCCCGAAAGGTTGCAATGAATCACCGTAAAGTTGTACATGCACTTGTCGTCTACCTTACTTTTGTTGCGCCAGGTGGAAACGTCGTCGCGCGCATCGTTGGTCGTCACGCAAATACCCAGCGCGTCGTCGTTGGTATAGACCGAGCAGCGATCCATATACACGTTATGTACCGCGGTGGAGAAATCGAAGCCGTCGCCGTTGATACAGTTGACTTCCGCCAGATCGATATTGCCGAGGTAGAGATTCTGCGTTTCCCGGATATAGAAGTGCCAGAAGTTGGAGCGGCGCACGCTGAGGTTTTTGATTTCCACGTTTTTGGAAGCGTAAATTCCTACGGGAACGACGTGAATAATATTGCCGCACCCGATCTGGAAGGGATCTTCCCCGTCGCCGTAAATGGGACCTCTGCCGTCGCCGTGATCGACGCAGATCCCGTCGCTGTCGTCCGATTCCGTACCGGTGTCGGCAAGGCGAATCGTGCCGTCGCCCGTAATCTTGACGTTTTCCACGCCGTTGATAAACAGCAGCGGATAGTTCATCAATGCGGAACTTCCCCATTGAATGTAATGTTCCCCCATGTTATGGTGTCCCATATAGACGGTATAATCGTAATCTTTCGCGTTGGTGGACTGCCACAAAATCGCGCCTTTTTCGATGCGAAGTTCCACGTTACTCTTCATACGGATACAGGTCACGACGTAGCGCACGCCGTATTTTTCTTCCGTGCCGGGAACGATTACCGTACCGCCGCCCGCAGCGGAAACCTCGTCGATCGCTCTTTGAATGGCTTTGGTGTCGTCCGTAAACCCGTCGCCCGTCGCGCCGTAATCGGTCACGCGGGCGGTCTTATCGGGCAGCGTAAAGGCGTAGGGGTTGCGCGTAAAATCTTCCCAGTTTTCGATCTGGAACTGCGGCGCGACCTTGACCCCGTCCACTTCCGCGAGGAAGAACGACGCAAGGTGCGTTTCCTGACCGTTCGTCGCTTTCATCGGGAAAGTCACGGTAAATTTACCGTTTTCGGCTTTACAGTGCCCCATTTTGGTCATACCCTCCCAGGAGAGGGAGCCGTGCTGGTTTTCCACGTCGCTCAGCCAGACTTTGACCCATTTGCCGTTGTATTCTTCTTTCACCGTACCGGTGACGGTCACCGTGTTTTCGTCCGCCGTGCAGGAAAGGGTGCCGGCATAGTCGTAATGCGGCGTTTCCCGCTCGAAGCGCATACCGTAAATCTTCACCGTGCCGCCGTCCGCTTCGGGGAATACGAATTTCAGCCCGCGGAGATAGCCTTTGGCTTTCGCGCTTTCGGACAGGTTGAAGTAGTAATTTTTGGCGCCGGAATGCGGGGTAAGCGCAAAGGTCACACACTTATTTTCGTCGTACGTCTCCTCGTTTTCGGTCACAAAGTACACCTTGACGGCAGAAGCCGCGGTGTTGTTTTCGATCCGCGCCACGACGGTATTTCTCACGTCCAGAAGGGCGGAATACGCAGTGCCGCGCATGGCTTCGATCTTCGGCGAAATAAGCGTCGCGTTTTCCCCTTTCAGGGTCATCACGAGCGCGTCGTCAAAGGAAAGATCGGCGTTTTCCGCACGGAATGCGGCAACGCTGCGTTCGTCCTTAAAGGAAAAGTCCACGTACCCGTCCAGTGCGCCGGAAATTTCGGTGCTTCCCACTTCGATATTCTTCGCGCTGAAATGGATGTTGGAACCGTACAGATACAGTCTGCCGTTGTCGAAATCGTATTTTTCGGAGGGGAACCCGGTGCAAAGCAGTGTTTCTTCTTCCCCGTCTACGGCGTAAATGCAAAGGCATAAGGGGTCGAACACAAACTTATACCGCTGCCATACGCCCATAGAAAGTTCCCGGTTCGCCCCGGCGATTGCCTGATCGTTTTCGTAGATCCCGACCGATTTTGCCGCTACGTCTATCGAAAAACGGTATTCTTTGCCATTTGCAAGCACGTAAGCCACGCTTGCCGGCGTGGTGGTGAAATAGGTCTGGTTGAGCCGAAGATCGAGCGAGATCGCGTTCTTACCCGTAATAGTTTTGGCGGAATAGACTTTGGTGCCGTCCGTCGCGTCGCGCGTGTAAATTTTTTCTCCGTCTTCGGTCGTGACCTGCCAGCCGGAAGAAGGCACTTTCCAGAACTCTTCCTCCTCCGGCGTTTCGGAAGGCTTTTCCACTTCGGTCTTCGATAAAATCATATCTTTTGCACTCCCCGTCACGCCGTAAGCGAAAACGCCCACTTGGGTAAAGAATTTTTCGCCGTAGGTTTCGGCAGAAGCGTAAACTTCGTGTCCGTCCACGTAAAAGCGAATATAGCCGTCCGCGACGATTACTTTTATTTTAATGTCGCGGTTTATGCCGCCCGACGGGTATTCCGCAGGGTACTGCGTGCCCAATTCCACCCGCGCCAGTTTATTGTCAAAATTTTCTCCGCGAAGGGCAAACGCCACCATCGGCCCCGCCGTCGGTCCGTTGGGACAGACCACGAAGCGCAAAAAGCCGGTTGCGGAATGGATCCGCAGCCCGATCTGCCCGTCCCCGGTCAGCCCTTGGGAATAATTGACGGTGACTTCCGCCGTGTTATAGCCGGAAGTGTCGCCAAGGTAAGTCGCCGAGTCGTACGTGGCAGACCCGGACGTTCCGCCGGAAAAGGTCAGCGATCCGTCCTCTTCCGCCGTGCAGCCGCCGGAAACTTCCCACACGTCTTCCGCGCGGGCGCTTTTGGGCAGAACCGACAGCAGTAGCGCCAGCGCCGCAAACAGTGCCAGGGCAAAAAGCAGAACGCTTTTCCCCTTAGCCGTTCGTTCTTTCGTCATAATTCCTCCTTGCCGGATTTTACCCGGCTGTCCGCCGCGGTTTGCGGCGGAATATTTATTTTACCGCAAAACTGCGGTTTAATCCTTCTTTCGTCGTTCCGCCTTTGCGCTGCGCATATACTCTTTTTCGTCTTTTCGATATGCCGATTTTTGGCGCACGTATACCCCTTTTTCGGGCAATTTGCCCGGATCCCCCGCAAGCGAAGGCAGCCGGTTTTCCCCGTCCGAAAAGGGACTTTTTTCATCAAAGCGGTACTGATCCCGCTCCTCTTTTTTGCGGAAGTCCGGCACGCGTTGCGCGTTTTCGCCGCTCAGTGCGCTGCGGAAAGCAAACATGCCGCAAAGCCACATATCCATAGCGCGGTACACGTCGATCCCCTCTTCCTCTTCGCCGCGGACGGCGCGGAAAAAATCCAGCAACATACGGACGTCCGCCGCTTCGTTCGGGTGCGGGTTTTCCTTGGATTTTATCTCCTGCAAAAAAGCGGAAGAAGCAAACCGCTCCGGCTCTTCCGGAATATAGCGATCTTCTTCGTAAGACGTATGCGCAGGGTCTTCGTCTGTCGAAACGAAAATTTCGTCCTGCTTCCCTACCGGCAAGCGGAAACTTTCCGCCCGCCCGCGGGAACCGTAAATTACCTGCCGGGTAGAATCCTTCTGCGTTTCGCCGTGCAGGCTTTTGACGATCGCCCCGCCGGTAAGCCGGATAATTTCCAGCCCGAACGGCGCGCTTTTTGCGCCCATGCGCCGCATTTTGTCGTTATACGGCGGCTCGAAACCGGTCACGAAAAGCGGGCGTTCGTCCGTGATATACAGCGCGCGCCCCACCGAATGGGTGCAGTAGTAAAAGGCATCCTTGCGATTGCGCCAGTGGTTTTCTTCGCCCTGCGTGTAAAAATACCAGGCGTCCTCGCAGTTGTGCAGGTACTCGGTTTCCAGATATTCCACGGCGCCGAGATAGCCGGCTTTGACCAACCGGCGCATTTCCAGCACCTGCGCAAGGTAGCAATAATTTTCCGCGTAGCGGTAAACGCCGCCCGTTTTTTCCACCGTTTCCACCAGTTCCACGCCCTCTTTCAGCGTTTTTGCGGGCAGAACCTCGCTCAGCACCGCAACGCCGCGCTCTAAAAGCCGGATCGCCTGCCGCGCGTGGTCGTGCGCGTCCCCTGCCAGAATTGCCGCGTCCATGGGGAAAGACAAAAATTCTTCCTCGTCTTTGGTGAGTACGGGCGAAGTGCCGTATTTTTCGGCTTTGCCGCGCACAAGTTCCAGCACAAAATCGCGCCGGTCGCAGCAGATCACCACCGTGGCTTCGCCGCTTTGTTCCGCAAGGTCGTACAGCGTACCGCCGCGCCAGGCACCTAAAATCCCGATTCTGAGCATAACGTCCCCCTTGTGATAAATTCAGTTTACCCCTTTCATTTGCAATTTTCAACCGCTTTTTCTTAGATTGAGGTGGAAAATTTATCGGTCAATTTTATTTTTGCGGCAATTTTTCCGTAATTTTATGACAAACCCGCCGCCGCGTGCTATACTTCTTTTATGAAAAAGCACAATTATTCCAGCGTCTGCCGCTTTCCTTCCAAAGAAAACCAAGCAGGCGGGATCGAGATCGTCAACTTTGTGTACGAACCCTATCCCGCCTCTTTTTCCGCGCCCGAAACGCGCGATTATTATTCGATGTACGTGGTTTTGTCCGGGAAATGCGCCTTTTTTACCGACTACAAGCACGCCGACCTTTCGCGCGGGGACGTGGTTTTTACCCTGCCGAAAAAGCGCTTCCGCTTCGCGTCCAACGAAAAACTGAAACTTTTATACCTTTCGTTCACCGGCTACGGAGCGCAGGATCTGCTCAAACGAATGCAGGTTTCCTATGTTTCGCCCGTCCGCCATGCGGAAAACGGTCTGCTTGCGCTTCTCCGAAAGGAATTCTCTTTTGCCGAAAAAGCGGGAACCGTCGACCTTTCCGCCATGAGTATGCTGCTGCTTTTTTGCAGTCGGTTTATTGCTTCCGCGAACGCGGAAAACGAGGGACGTTCCCCGAAAATCGGTACCAACCTCGCTTATAAAAGCGAAGCCCGCCGCCTGACCGAACTGATCCACCAGCACTATACGGAAGACGATTTTTCGCTGAAAAAAGCGGCGGAACTCCTTCACTACAACCCGAACTACCTGTCGCAATTATATAAAACGGCGACGGGCGCCGCCTTTTCTGCGCAACTGCGGGAGATCCGCCTGCGGAAATCCGCCGAACTTTTGACTTCTACCGAACTCACGGTTGCCGCGGTGGCAGAAAAAACCGGCTTTTCGGACGCCAAATATTTCGAGCGCGTGTTTCATAAAGAAAAGGGCTTGACCCCCACCGTCTTCCGCCGCGAAACGCGGAAAAAGGAAGGGGCATATTGAAACGCGGAAAAAATAGAGGTGCCTTTTTATGATACCGGAAAAAGCAGGGGATTATATTGAAGTGCGGAAAAGCCGGGATTTCCTTTCAAATTTTTACCCGTGCCGCGAAACGCGGAAAAGCCGGAATTTCCTTTTAAATTTTTGCCGTGCCGCGAAACGCGGAAAAGCCGGAATTTCCTTTTAAATTTTTACCCGTGCCGCGAAACGCGGAAAACGTTGAAATTATAATTTGAAATTTAATTTTCGCTTGACAACCGATGTATTTTCCCTTACAATACGTATTGATTGAAAAATATAAACTTCGACCGACGCTCACCGGTCCAAGGAGATTCCATGAAAAAGCGAGAAGAATTATCCCCCGAAACCCCTTTGACAAAACACGGCAAAAAGTTGACCGGAACAGCAAAAACGATCGCTGCCTGCACGCTTGCATTCGCCACAATTATTACTGCGTCCTTTGCAATGGTCGGCTGCGGCAATACCGGCAATCCCGGCAATCCCTCTGCCGGAACAAGCGTTTCGCCCTCCTCTGTCCCTACCGCGACCGCAGAACCCTCTACCCCCACCGTTTCGGCAACCCCGTCCGTTTCTGCCCTTCCCATAGAAAAATATACGCAGCTGCTGGAAAGAATGGGGACAAATTATACTTACAGCTTCAGCAGCGGAAATAAAGACGTCAATTATTATTTTGACGGCGATAAAGTTCAGATCAAAAATAATAAAAAAAGAATATCCGACTATCATTATGTCGACGGAGAGAAAGCGTACGATCTGATATACGATGAAGAAACTTCTAAATGGGGACGATACGACGCCACCGGTTTTGACGTAAACTGCCTTATTATGGATTCTTTGAGAAATACCAGGTGGACTGCTTACGATGAGATCCAGAACTGTTTTGTAGGCATATTCGAGGAAAAGGAGATGACGTTGTACCTTGACGACGAAGGCGGCACGCTTGTGGGCGACAACTATTACGGTTGTATTTCCCGGATCGGTGAAACGAGCGTTACGCTTCCCGAATCCGAAAAAATTTATAATGCCGATCCCACGATAGAACCGGCAGATCCTGCCGATCCTGCCGAAGGCTCAGCGTTCTACACGATAGACACAAACGGGAATTACGTATTCGATATCGCCACCATTCAAAAAGTGTTTATGGGAAAAACGCAAAACGGCAATACGCTGATTGACCAAGTGTATAAAAACTGTACTATTCTCAACGATATAATTGTTGAAAATGTGGTATTTATCAACCCTACGGCGGAACGTTTCCAGATCGGTGTTTTGATGCATTTAGACCCGGAACGCCACAAAAATGTAGATACAACGACGTGCTTGTCGGTTATCAATGACCAAAACGACGCATGGAAAAAGTTTGTTTCCGACCCGAACAACAATACCGTTTCCAAATTGAAAGAATTTTTGCTTACAAAACCTGAGAATTACGCAAACGATTTGTTTAAGTTTGATTCAAAGCTCAATCAGGTAAAAGTGGAATACACGACAATCGACGCCGATTACGAAACCGAACATAAAGCAGAGTTTGAAAAGTTGACGTCTATTATTTTTGAAACTATTGCAACCAAAGGATGTAAAGATACCGCAGTATCAGACTATCGAGATAAAATTGCAGAATTCAACAATGCAAAAGTATTGTTCGGGGCAAAAACGCCAAAAGAAACAACCGTCGCAGGACTTTCTTTAGGGTATTATAATGGCTGGAGACAATATTACGTCTTGGAAATTGACGGGAAAATTGAATTTGTAGATATAAATATTGCGTCTTCAGTTACAAATAATGTAGAAAATGAAAAAGAAAACATTTATAACAAAAACTACAGATGGTTTTTGGTATATAAAGTCCAAAGGACAGAATTAGCCACCGGAAACGAATTTTTATTTCAAAACAAAACGGCTTCGCAGGCTATGGCAGCCGCTTTTCCGGCAATGCCCATTATTACCTGTCCGGACAATAAAAAGCTTTTTTGCTAAAGGCGCCGCTTTTGAAACAGCATAACCAAAAATAAGCGCTCCCTACTATCCGCCGGATACGTTCCTCTCTTGCTTGGGTTGCCGGCTTAAACAGTATAAACAAAAGATATCCGCCGGGCGCCGCATTATTTGCGGCGCCCGGCTAATTTATTCTTAAACAAAAAACGAACCTTGATTTTTACATCAAAGTTCGCCTTCTTAGAATTGGTGGAGCTAAGGGGGTTCGAACCCCTGACCTCTTGAATGCCATTCAAACGCGCTACCAACTGCGCTATAGCCCCATAAATATAAAATTGTCTTTAAAAACCGCCGACGCAAGAAAAACGCTTATGCGTTCCATCAAAAAAATCTTGCAACGCACGGTACACAACGCCGCGCTTTTATAAGCGGCGCCCGAAAACGTTTCAAAAGCCCGGGTAAGCAAAATCTCTCGCAATAACCCCGCCGGAAACCGCCGAAAATTTTCAGCGCCTAATTATATTACCATATTTCCCGCCGCTCGTCAACTTTTTTCGCAAACATTTTGAAATTTTCGGCAGCAACCTTATATCACAGACAAAACGCACACTCGGCGCGGCACAAAACGATACAGCGGCTGTAAAAGCGCCACGCCGTCAGGCGGCGGCGTAACCCGCGTAAAGACAAAGTGACAGCGCTAAAAAGCCCAGCCCCGCCGCAAGAAAAGGTACCACCGGCTTGGGCGTTTGTAATTTCCGCGCGCGGTATTCGGCAAAACTTTCGCGCTCCAGACGCTTTTTATCCGACTGAAACACCGAAAACAGCGTTTTTGTGCCGTAAGACAGCATATCGAACGTCCCCCCGTTGCCGGAAAACAGCAGCAGTCCCACGCAAAGCAGAATGACCGCGGAAACGAAACTGCCGTCGGTCAGGCATTGCAATATTTCTTTCGCGGAATCCGCAGTAAACACGCCCCGGATCGCCGCAATGACAACGGCAAGCGCCAACCCTGCGGAAGCCGCAATCAGCGTGATTTTAAGATTTTTTTTCATAGAAATCGCACTCCTCACCTCTATTACCGCAAAGGCATTTTTGAACCGTTTTTCGTCCGCAGAACGCACCACATTATGAAAAATTATGCCCGGGCGCAGTGATAGAACGATGTCCCAATGCCCGGCAATAACAAAAATTACGCCCGACGCCAGCCTGAAAATTCCACGTCACGCGCGGGAACACGCCGCCCGCGGCAATAAAAAATTCTTCAAAGCCCGGGGCAGCGAAAACCATAATCCGGGCGGCAGTAAAAAACGATAGCCCGCGCGCAGACCCTTTGCAGCCTGACGACGTTAAAGACGACGTTAAAATAGTACAGCCCGGGCGCGGCGTTGCCGCGCCCGGGCTGCCTGTTTTTCTTAGGAAAAGATTCGCTTTGCGCAGACAACGGAAAATTCCCGAAAACACGCTGTAAACGGCGTTTTTTACACGGAACAAGCAGGGGCGCCAAAACGGGTAATAAAAAGAAATTACCTTTTAAACCCTACTCCCCGGCTACAGAACTCAGTTCGCTGCCCGGCTACAAAACTCAGTTTGCTTCCGCGGCAAGCTGCGCCGTATAACGGGCAAATTCCTCGTCGTTGCACATTACGAAATGCCCGGGAACAATCTCCCGCATAGAGGGTTTGTCCACGGCATAATCGTGTTCCGCAAGCGGGTTATACACAAAGCGCTTGCGCTTTTTCTCGTACTCCGGATCGGGCAACGGAATTGCCGAAAGCAGCGACCGCGTATACGGGTGCAGCGGGTGACGGAACAGTTCGTCGGACGGGGCCAGTTCGACCATCTTGCCGAAATACATCACGCCGATCCGGTCGGAAAAATACTTGACGACCGAAAGATCGTGGGCAATAAACAGAATGGTCAATCCCAGTTTATCGCGAAGATCGTTCAACAGATTGATGACCTGCGCCTGAATGGACACGTCGAGCGCGGAAATGGGTTCGTCCGCAATGATGAGTTCCGGCTGCATGATGACCGACCGGGCAACGCCGATTCTTTGCCGCTGTCCGCCGGAAAATTCGTGCGGGTAACGGGCGGCATGCTCCGGCACCAAGCCTACCAATTCTAACACTTTATAGACCTGTTCGTCAATATATTTTTTGTCTTTTACCCCTTCGATAACCAGTCCCTCGGCAATGATGTCGCGCACGGTCATGCGGGGGTTTAAGGAAGCGATCGGGTCCTGAAAGATCATCTGGATCTGCGTAACCAGTCTTGCGGGATTGTACCTTTCGTGTACGAAAATCGCAAGGAACGCCGCCGCAAGTCCGAAGACGAAAAAGAGGATCAGACAGGTCTTTCCCTGCGTCGCCTGCGGTTTTTGCGTCACGAGAACGTGCACGCCGTCTTTTACGTACAGATACACGTCTAAAACCACCGTCTTTTCCGCCGTGGTCACGCCGAGGTCGGGGTCGTAATATTGCAGCGTGTACGTGTAGTCAATGCCGTTGCCTTTATCGTCGTTGATCGAATATTTTACGGTCGTGGTTTTGTTTTCCGCGTCGGACGAAAGAACGGTAGCATACTTCCGTTCGATCTCTCCGTACTTTTCAGAAAACGAGCGATAGCCGAGAATAGAGAAAACCAACATGGCGACCGACAACAACAATACGCCGAACGTAATCCCGAGGAATACCTTTTTCGGCACTTTGGGCAGCGTTTTTACAGGCTGGAATTTCTTTTGATCTTCTTCCGACAGGCGGGAATAATCGCCGGAAACCTCCTGCATTTTCCGGTCGTATTCGCTCTTTAACTTCGCGACGTATTTGCGTTCGCAATGCTTGTGGTCGTCCTTTGCGGCGCGGATCGCCTGCTTGTTTTTGGCGATCGTTTCGGAAAGCCTCGCTTTTTTCTCGTTTAATTCCGCCTGATACTTTGCAACCAGTTCCTCTTCGTTTTCGGGCGCGGAAGCAAGTTCTTCCCGCACCTTCGCTTCCAGCATTCTGCGATCGGATCTGAATTGCTTTTTCGCCGCCTTGACCTCGTCCTGATAGGAACGGGTGCCGGCTGCGATGCGGTGTCCTTTGAAATAGACGCTGCCCGAAGTAATATCGTAAAGGCGAATAATCGAACGCCCGGTCGTGGTTTTGCCGCAGCCGGATTCTCCTACCAGACCGAATACTTCTCCTTTATAGACGTCGAAACTGACGTCGTCCACGGCTTTCAGTTCTTTGCCGCCGCCCATTTTGAAGTATTGCGAGAGGTGATCGACTTTCAGAAGTACTTCTTTATTCTCTTCCATCGACGTTCTCCTCCTGTTTTTTCATGCGTTCGATGCGCTCGGCAATCATTTTGGGCATTTCCACCTTGGGCGCTTTGGGATGCAGCAGCCAGGTCGCGGCGTAATGCGTGTCCGAAATTTTGAACATCGGCGGCTGCTCTTCAAAGTCCAGTTTCAAGGCGTATTTGTTGCGTTCCGCGAACGCGTCGCCTTTGGGCGGATAGATCATATTGGGCGGCGTGCCGGGAATGGCTTCCAGCCGCTCTTTCGTATCGAGGTCGGGCATGGACGAAAGCAACGCCCAGGTGTACGGATGCGCCGGCGCGTAGAAAATATCTTCCGCTGTGCCGATTTCTACGATTTTGCCCGCGTACATCACCGCTACCCTGTCCGCCATATTGGCGACGACGCCGAGGTCGTGCGTGATGAAAATAACCGAGAGGTTGCGCTCTTTCTTTACTTTGTTGATCAGTTCCAGAATCTGCGACTGAATGGTCACGTCCAGCGCGGTAGTCGGTTCGTCGCAGATCAGAATATCCGGGTTTGCGGAAAGTGCGATGGCGATAACGATTCTTTGCCGCATCCCGCCCGAAAACTCAAACGGGTACTGGCGGTATCTTCTTCTCGGTTCGGGAATGCCGACCTCTTCCAGAAGTTTCAGCGCGCGGTTTTTCGCCATACGTCTGGTCACTTTGTAGACGACGTTCGCCGCTTTTTCCTTAAGATAGTCGATGACGGCGACCGTTTTTTCTTCAAAATTCAGCGAATCGTTTGCTTTGATGTCCTTTTCAAACTTGTGCTTGATGCGTTCCACAAGCGAAACGACGTCTTCCTTCGCGGCGTCCAGATCGGCAAGATTTTTGTCCGCGACCTTCCAGTCGGGCGTTTTGCCGGCGGCAACTTTGCGGTCAAAAGCCGCTTTTTGCTTTGCGTAACGCTTCTCTTCGGCGGCGTTGCGCTCGATATCGGTAAAATACAGGTCGAACGCCGACTTCACGCTGGAAGCGAACGTATACGACAGGTTATCTTTGACGATCTCCAGCGGATCGATCGCTTCTTCCACCAGGTCGGTCAATTTTTTTAAAAGTTCTTTGCCGAACGCTTCGGTCAGTTCGTTTTCGCGGAAGTCACGAATAGCGTCCTCTAAAACGGGCAGCGCCGCCTTTTTCTTTTCGATGGAACGCGCGTTGGAGTAAAGCAGCGCCTTCTTTGCCGAATCGATAAAGTCGAACATAAAATGTTCGTCCAGATATTTCCGCAGGAATTTATTGAGTTCGGGAACGGGAAGTTCGGGGAGCGGGTCGGGAGCAAAGGTCAGGTAGTACCCCATCGCAAAAAAGTTTGGCATGGGAAAATCCGCCGCCTGCTGCAAAATTTCCTGCACGCTCGTAAGGAGCGCGGTGAACGCCGCAAGGTCGGGTTTTTCGCCCGGGGCAAGGTGCAGATTTTTCAGGCGTAAAGCCTCTTCTTTCGCCGACGCTTTCAGCCGGACGAGCAGCCCGTTTAGTTCCTCCGCGCGCTCGAAAACCACGTACCGTTCCACGCTTTTCGACGCAAGGCGGATAATTTCCGCCGTTTCTTTTCTAAGGTCGGCAAAAGCGTTCTTCTCGATCTCGAACAGCAGGTTGCCGATCTCGATCAGCGCGTCGTCCGCCGCTTCTTTGGCGCGGTTGTAGGAATTCTGCAAGTCCAGATGCTTGTATTCGAACTTGTCGAAGTTTTTGCACTTTAAGGCGTTTTCTTCGCGCAGGGCGTCGTTACGTTCGGCGTCCGTCGCTTGGTCCATATACTTATTGAGCAGCGACAACTGGCGGTTGAACGCCTTTCTCGACTCCTTCTGGTTGATCTTGCCCTTGATCAGCATGGCTTCGGTCATCTGCTTGCCGACGCGCATGATGGGGTTTAAGCTGGACAGCGGGTCCTGAAAGATCATCGCGATTTTGTCGCCGCGAATGGCGTGGAAACCCTCTTCCGGGATCTTCATCAGATCCTGCCCGTCGTAGATGATCTCGCCCCCTTCCTTGATGGCATTTTTGGCAAGAATGCCTAAAATGGCGCGGGTCGTGACCGATTTTCCGGAACCGGATTCGCCCACGATCGCCAGCGTTTCGCCCTTATACAGATTGAAACTGATGTCGCGCACCGCCTGTACTTTTCCGCCCGCGGTGCGGAAGGAAATTTTGAGATCGTTGACTGCCAGTTTGATTTCTCTCGATTCCACGGCTTAATCCTCCGATCCTCTGAGCGAGGGGTTGAACGCGTCCCGAAGCCCGTTTCCGAACAGGTTGAAACTGATCATGAGAAGCGAAATGACGAGCGAAGGGAACAAAATGATATGCGGATAGGTGGAAAGGGAATTCTTTCCGTTGGAAAGCAGCGTGCCGAGGCTGGTCATGCCCTTCGTGAGGTCATCCAGCTGAATAATGCCGAGGTACGACAGCATGGATTCCGAAAACACGATGCTGGGAATGGAAAGCGCCATGCTGGTAACCAGCGTACCTAAAGCGTTGGGATAGATGTGCTTTAAAATAATGCGGCTGTCTTTCGCGCCCAGCGTGCGCGCGGCAAGCACGTATTCCTGCTTTTTATACCGGTAGAACTGCATACGCACGGTAGAAGCCATGCCGATCCACCCCGTCAAAACGAACGCGAAGAAGAGGGACGGCACCACCCCGACTTTACTTGCGAGGTGCAGGTTGAAAAGCGTCGCCACAACCATGAAAGGAACGCCGTTTAATATATCCGAAATTCGTTCCATCACGAGGTCGGTCACGCCGCCGTAATACCCTTCGATCGCACCGTAAACGCCGCCGATCAGAAAGTTAATCAACGCAACGCAAAGCCCTAAAAGCAGCGAGAATCGCGTGCCGGAAGCGATCGCAACCATAAGATCCTGCCCGCTGCCGTTGGCGCCGAACATAAACGCCGGTTCAAAGCCGTATTTATAAACAAAATAGTTATAGTAGCAAACGCGCACCTGATAGTACCCGCCCTGCATGATTTTGCCGTAACGGTAGCCTTGCGCAGAGTTCGGATCCTCTATTCCCGGATCTCCCGCGATGCGGAGACTGTCGTATCCGGAATCCTTTCCCCTTAAATACAGCGGAATGAAATTGCCGTTTTCATCCAGTTTGGCTTCCCCCTTCCTTTCTCCGGAAGGGTAAGTGGCGTACCAGTAATTTGCTTCGTTTACGTCGAACATTTTGTCGCCCAAACCGGTTTTCGATGTGTTCGGCACGGGATAAAGTACCTGAATGCCCGTCTCGTTCTGATAGGCTTGCAGGGCTTTGTATTCCTCTTTGGAAAGCAGTAAAAATTCGTAACCCACGGCGCGGTAACTGTCCAGACGAAAGTCCACCATCGCGGAAACCTTTTCCGTCCCCGCGACGGTCGTCGTCACGGTGTATTCCTTATAGGTCTTGACCACGGCGTTATTGCCGCTTTCCGCCCCCATCGCGAGATAATACTGATAGGTCGCCTTGCTCTGCGTCGCTTTTTTTGTGCCGTTCCAGAACCCGAGATCGAACGAAGCCGACAATTTCGGCAACGCCTTGGAATAAAATCCGAAGGTATCCGTGGTTTTATAGCGCGAAAACAGCGGGGTCAGAAACGAAAACAACATGAGTACGACAATGATTACCATCCCCACGATGGAGGATTTGTTTTTGGAAAATCTCCGCCATGCGTCACGGAAAAAACTGACGGGTTTGGTTTCCAGTTTCTTGTCGTGCAGGGTTTCGTCCGCCTGCGCGAAAGTAAACATTTCGTCCGGAATGTCGCGCGCTAAAACGGCTTCTCTTTCTTTACGGCTCATAGTTTACTTCACCCCCATGCGGATTCTCGGGTCGATAAACCCGTAACTTAAGTCGATGATGATCCCCGCAACCAACCCGATGGAAGTATAGAACGCAGAGATCGCCATAAAGAAGTTATAGTCCAGCGAATTGATGGACTGTACGTACAGCGCCCCGATCCCGGGAATGCTGAAGATGGATTCGATGATGAGCGACCCGCCCAGAATACCGATGAATTCTCCTAAAATCATGGGGAAAATGGGCACCATGGAATTGCGGAGCGCATGCCGGAGCGTCGCCTGTCGACGGGTCAGACCTTTGGTTCTTGCGAGAAGCATAAATTCGCTGGTCAAAACCTCGGCAAGTTCCGCCCGGGTATAACGGGTAAGCCCCGCAATGGTACCGAATGCGAGCGAAAGAATCGCCGGCATCAGCGACCAGACCATGGACGGACTCAACCAGTTCTTGCCCGTTTCGGCAAGCAGGGGAAACCATTGCAATTTATAACAGAACAGGTATTGCACCAAAAACGCGTACACGAACGACGGTACGGAAATAAACAGCATAACCACGACCGAGATGACGTGATCCTGCCATTTGTTCTTTTTGATCGCGGCAAAAATGCCGAGCAATAACCCGATGGGAATGCTGATTAAAAGAGAGTATAAGTTGACCATAACGGTCGCAGGGAGTTTTTCGCCGATGATGGAAACGACGCTTTGCACGGGGTACATATTTTCCCCCAGTCCCCAGTCGAATTCAAACAAAATACGCTTCCAGAACAGGAAGAACTGTTTGGGCAGCGGCTCGTAATAGCCGCGCGCCTGCCGGATGGCTTCCACGCGCTGAATGGTTGCCTCCGTCCCGCTGACGGGCGGAAGCGGCAACAGTTTAATCAAAATAAAACACAGCGACAGAATAACGAACAGCGTCATAAGCAGCAGTACCAGTCGCTTTGCGATATATTTCAGCATAACGGTTTACTCCGAAAAATACGCAAAGAGTTTGCAGGTCGCAAGCGATCCGCAAACTCCGTCGCGTTTTTAGGTTGATTTCCGCCCGGAAAATTCCGGGCGGAAACGCGGTTGAACTCAAACGTTAAAAGTTAGCCGGCATACAGACTGTCGAGGTTTCCGCCTTGCTGTGCCACATAGGCAGCCCATGCAACGTCGTCGTAGTTGAAGGTGATGTGACGGATACCGCCGAAACCGATCATCGGTCCAAGGTAGGTGTCGGAACCGTTCTTGACTTTTGCGGACTGCAAACCGTTTTCAACGCTGTAGAAGATGGGCAGGTTGTTGTAGGTCGCAAGTTCGGCATATTCGATTTCCGCCAGAATCTTGGTCTTGAGCGAAAGTTCCGCGTCGCCGAGCGCACCCAACTTTTCAAACAGATTGACGGAGATATACTCGTCCGCTTTCTGATAATTGGCAAGCCATTTTGCCCAGTCGGTCAGTTTTGCGGTAACGTTCTCTTCGCCGATTTTGATGGTGATGTCCATCTTATCCGCTTCCGCACGGAACAGCGGGCTGAAGCAGTTGGCGGTGTCGAGATAGCAACTGTAAACGATCCCCCACGGATCCATTGCGGAACCGCCCCAGGCTGCGAACGCCAGATCCAGGTCGCCGGCTTTAACCGCCGCCCAGAAGGTTTCGTTGGTGGAATATTTGGTGTTGTATTTCAGCGAAACTTTGCCTTCAAGCGAAGTCCCTTTGGTTGCTTCGGCAAGGAATCTGTTGAAAAGCGCCAGCATGTTGCGGCCGTTTTCGTTCTCCGCCGTGGCACCGCGGTCGATCACGACCTTCTGCCCGGCTTTCAGAAGTCCTTTTGCGACGGCTTCGTCATAAGCCTGCTGGAACAATTCCTTCGCATAAGCGGGATCGTAACCGGTAATCGCCTCGTACGCTTCGTCCAGCGTCGGGTAAACGGTGCCGGCGTGATCTTTCCAGCTGCCGTCTCCCTGTTCGACAAAGTCGTTCAACCGGAGAGAAGCGCGTTTTGCGTCGACGGTTTCTCTGTAAACGGCGCCGGTGTCGGGATCGATCACGTACAGATAGTTCAAAAGACCGAAGCCTGCCGAAGACGCGGGATCGAACTGCGCGCAGTACTGCGAGCGGTTGATCGCGTAAGAGAACGCCTTACGGAAGGACTGCAGCGACAGAATGGAGTGGTTTTCCGTATCGGTATCACGACCCTGCAATTTGTTGAGGTTGGTGCAGAGGAAGAACTGATAGGTGTAGGATTCCGGCGTCGCAACGAGATACTTGCTGTTGCCGTATTTTGCCATATTGTCGCCGGTCAGCGAAACGTCGTCCACCTTACCCAGAAGGAACGCTTCCAGAATGGTGGGCTGTTCGATCATGTATCTGTAGTAGATACGGTTGGTCTGGAACTGCCCTTCGTGTTTGCCGTCGGTATAACCGTACCAGGCGTCGTTCTTTTCCAGCGTGAAGTAAGAGTCGAGCGAGTACGCGGTCAGTTTATACGGACCGAACGCCATATATTTGTCCAGCGAAGTGCCATAGGTGGAAGAAACGATGCCGCCCGCGGTGGTCACTTTGGTCGCTTCGTAAGTGGCTCTGTGTACCAGCCAGGTCGAAGACAGGTTGTACTTGACGTTGAAGTCGTCCAAAGACGCTTCCAGCGCGATGGTGATTTCGTAATCGCCGGTCTTTTCGATACCGACGTGATCGAAGTTGTCGTCGAGATTGGTGTTTTCACGGGCAACGTACATATAGTGACCTTCGTCCATGTGGCTGCCGTAATAAGTTTCGTAGATCGCTTTCGTGGTAAAGGTATCTTTCTTACCGGTGAAACCTTCCTCCCACGCTGCGGGAATATCGTATACGGTTTCGTCGGTAATCGAAACGTACTGCGGGCAAGCGTTGCCTTGCGCGTCGACGTAACCTTGCGCTCCGTAGAACGACCATACGTCAACGTAAACGGTATCGCCCGCCGCGAGCGCCGCCGCTACGGTTTCGTAATATTTGGAAACCGCGCTGTAAATAGTCGCCGTTTTGGAATACAGATAGGTGGACGCGCCGTAGATAGCAAAGTTACCCGAAGTATAGCTGTCCGAACGACGGTTCAGCGCCGCCGGGTCGAGCATCTGCTGCATCGAATACATATAGTCGTCCGCGGTGATCGCGTCGCCGTTCTGCCACTTCGCGTTCCGGTTCAGCGCGATTTTCCAGACCTTGCCGGATTCGCCGGCTTTTACGCCGTACTTACCGACGTAATTCGCCGTGACGTCTTCGGGGAAAGCGGCTGCCATTTCGCATACCCATTCATACCCGTTCTTTGCGGCGTTCAACTGCACGTCGTAAAGACCCATTGTGGTATAGCCTAAAATAATGCTGTCCGAATTATCTTCCCAGGTCAGCGGACTCCAGGTCTTCGGGGACAGGCTGAACGTCTGATTCAGCGTGTACTTGCCCGCTTCCGGCTTCAGATCGGGCGCCGGGGTCGGCGTCGGTTTCGTCGTGGGTTCCACGCTCGGATTCGCGCTCGGATTCGTTCCGGGATCGGTCGAAGGCGCTGCCGTCACGGACGGTTCAACCGAAGCGGACGGCGAGGGTTCGGGCTTGTTGCCGCCGCAGGCAACGAACGAGAACGCCAGAAAGACCGACAAAACTGCAATGAGTAGAATTTTGAGTTTCGTCTTCATGTGTTACATACCTCCAAACTTATAAAAATAGTATTCTCCTTCGGAAAAGGTTTTAATCCGCTTTTCCGCCTTGGATCAAAAGAATTTTCCTCTTTCCGTCCGTCCTTTGGGGGAAGGAAAGGAATCCGCTCCCGCTCCTTTTCTTTGACCGGAAAAGAATTCATTTTGCCGCGTCCGTTTTTCGACCGGAAAAGGAATTTACTTTCCCGTGCCGGAATCTTTCGGCTTTAAAAGGCGGCAATCAAGGTTTCCGCGCTTTTTGCTTATCGCAAAAAGCGCCCCGCGGGGCGCTTAACGAACCGTTTTGCGGAATCCTCTTTCGTTTATCCTCGCGGAAGATAGAGAAATTATACCATTATTTTGTATATTTTGTCAAATTGTTCGATAGGAACACGATATAACGATTTTTCTGTTCACCGATAAGAACGACTTATATCTGTCGTTTTTTGTCGAATTACCGCAGATAGTGCAGAACTTTGACCACTTACCTTGCATAAAGCGCTTATTTTAATTGAGTTTTAATTATTCCGGATCGTCGGAAAGACCGAAAAATCTGCTCCGTTTTTTCCTTTTTATGCATAATAATTCCGAGTTCTTTCGCGCGCCCGCACGTTTTGTTATTTGCGGAATACTTCAGCGCGCCCAAGTTATTTGCAGAAAACGCAGCCAAACCGCGCCCGCATTATTTGCGAGAATACTTCAGCGCGCCCGCCGATATTCGCTTAGCCTAAGTCGAACCCACCCATAATTGCCGCAAGAATTGCAGCCGCCGGGGCGGCGTAAAATCTAAATCGTTATTCTCCGCCCGGGCAGCGCAGCGCGCAAAAACCCGAAACCGCCCGTTTGCCATCGGACTCTTTCCCGGGGCGGCGCTACCCCGGAACAAAATAAACCGTACTTTATCCGACTTGCCCTGCCCTGACTTTATTGTAAATAGCGGCGGGGCAGGCGTAAATAGCGGCGGGGCAGGCGTAAATAGCGGCGGGGCAGGCGTAAATAGCGGCGGGGCAGGCGCAAATTGCGCCTGCCCCGCCGGATTTTCTTTTTTCTGTCTGCCGTTCTTTTTCCCGTCTTTTTCTTCGCTATTTTATTCTTTCACTTTTACAAGATAGGTCAGTCCGAATCCCCATTTATTCCTTCTCTTTTACAAGATAAGTCAGTCCGAATCCCCATTTATTCCTTCTCTTTTGCAAGATAGGTCAGTCCGAATCCTCATTTATTCCTTCTCTTTTACAAGATAGGTCAGTCCGAATCCTCCCGGACCGATGTGCGAACCGACCACGTGTCCGATCTCCGTCGTTTCGTCCGTATTCGCCCCCGGATAGGCGGCACGAAAAGCCTCTTTCAGCGCGGTGACGTTTTTATCCTCTTTCGCATACAGAAAAACGACGGGCTCGCCGAAGTCGATCTCTTCCTCTTGCGTCAAAGCGATAAGGGCGCGGTTCGCCTGTTTCACGCCGATTTTTTTGGCAAGAACGTCGATTTTCCCCTCCCCGTTGATGGTAATGACGGGTTTGACGTTCAGCAGATTGCCGATGGCATACAGCGCGGAAGACAGCCTGCCGCCCCGCGCCAGAAATTTGAGCGTGTCGATTCCCGAATACAGGCGGACGCGATCCCGGTACGCTTTCAGCGCCGCAAAAATCGTCTGTGGATCGTCCGTTTCTTTCCGGAGCGCCGCCGCTTTCCGCACGATCAACCCTTCGCCCATGCTCGCTTTTTTGGAATCGATAAGATAAATATGCTCGTAGCCGATTTCTTTTTGCAACGCGGTCGCGGTATCGAACGTCCCCGAAAGTTCGGACGAAATAAACACGCAAAAAAGCGCCGCGCCCGCCTTTTTCGCGCTTTCAAACCGCGCTTTCATCTCCTCACGGTTCGGTTGACTGGTGCGCGCCCGTTTGCCGCTTTCCAGCATCTCCCAAAAATCGGGAGCCGCAGGATCCAGTTCCGTCCCGTCTTCCGCCGCGATCGGCATGGAAAGCACGGTAACGGCTTCCTCTTTTACAAACTCCGGCGACAGGTCTGCGCTGGCGTCGGTTAAAATTCTGATTTCCATAAATCGCCTTTACTTTTTCGTTTTTTTTTGCTATACTTTCGGTGGTTACAACTGTAACCACCGAACAATCGTAGTATATCACGCCGGGGCGAAAAAAACAACAACTTACGCCCTCCCCCCTCCCGCAATTGACAAAACAAGGAGATTTGTAATGACAAAGCCCGCCGGAATCATCGAAAACGCCGCATTTCCCGTCCCTGCAAAGCAGACCGTTTCTGCCACGGGATCTTCCCCGCAAGGGGAAAAATCCCGCAACGCGCATAATCATAATCTGAACACGCTCGCAAAAAGCAGCCTGAGAACGGCGCTTTTACTGCTCCTGAAAAAGAAACCGTTTCCCGCTATCGGCGTGACCGAACTGTGCAAAAAAGCGGGCGTTTCGCGCATGGCGTTCTACAATAATTATGGCACAACCGACGCCCTTTTAGACGACGTGGTCGAAGAATCTGTTATGGGCTCTATCGTATCCAAAGTAGGCAGCCCCTTCAAGCGCGAAACGGATATCGGTTGGTACGAAAGGGTTTTTACCATCATCGCGGGCGAAGCGAATCTTCTGAAAACGCTGTTTGCCGCAGGGTTTCAGTACAAATACATGACCGTAATCACCCGTCTTGTGTTGCATGACGACAGCATTTCCACCGATAAAAAATACCTCCGCGTCATCTGGACGGGAGGTATTGTCAGCGCACTCATTTATTGGATCGAAAGCGACTGTAAAAGCAACCCCGCGGCAGTCGCGAAACTTTGCCACGACAACCTTTCGGTCTATCTGAAATAGAGAATTTTACAGAATATCGAAGGCGTTGCGGGATTTTTATAAGCAAGCCCCGCCGCTTCGGTTTTTAAAGAATTTTCCCTCCTTGGGATTTTTCAAGCCCCGCCGCTTCGGTTTTTAAAGAATTTCCCGCGAGCGAACGCTGTCCGCCCCTGCTTTCCGAAGTTTGCCCCTGCTTTCCGCTGTCCGCCCCTGCTTTCCGAGGTTCGCCCCTGCTTTCCGAGGCTTGCCCCTGCTTTCCGCGGCGCATGTGCGCCGCGGAGTTCTCTGCACTTTCGCCCTGCGTCTGCCGCAACTTTCTCCCTAAGGCAGATAGATAAACCAAAAAATGCGGCGCGGCGCCCCGGTTCGGGGCGCCGCGCCTGTTCATTCACCAAAAAACAAAGATCAGTTTCCCTGTTTTTCCGCGCATTTCGCTTCTTTTGCGGCGCGTTTTTCGGCTTTCAGCGTCCGCTTCATTCTTCTTCTTGCGGGGCAATAGAAGAAGCAGAACACGAACATCGCCACCGCCGCACAGAACGAGATAATCGCGCAGGTTGCAAACTGAACGCTCATCGAGTTGCCGATCGTGCTCAACTGCTTCAACGTGTCTTCGCCCATGCTTTCAAAAAACCTCTTTAAAGAAGCGGGCATTTTGTCAACGTGGGTCACCGCATAGAACGCCGCATTGGGCACCACGCACAAAATCCAGAACGGCAGGTTGCCGAACCAAAGGGGCAGCCACAAATGAATCATGGGATTTTTGCGCCACAGGCGGAGCAGAATTTTCACGATCAGCCACGCCCACATGGCAAGCGTCGCGATGATGACGTACGACAGAATCTGCAACCCCTGCCCGAGCGAAGCCACCGTGCCGTCGTCGATCGATTTCTTCATTTTGTCGGCAAGCATTGCCTGCACTTCTTCTTTCGTATAGGTCTTCTTTTCTTCCGAACCGCCGGTCTCCCCGCCTTCGCTGCCCGAACCGGAACCCGATTCCGAGCCGCTTTCGCCCGGGGCAATTCCCGAAGAGCCGCCCTCGGCGCCGGAACCGCCTACCGCTTCTTCCGAAAGCGCGGCAATTCTGCTCGTTTTCGCTGTCTTTTTGCCAAATGCCATGGGCGTGACTTCGATCACGATGCCGGTCATTTCCCCTTCTTCGGGGCTAAGGCTTCCGCCCGAACCGGAACCGCTGCCCGAACCGGAGCCGGAACCCGAACCGCCGCCAAGCGTTCCTTCCAGCGCGTTGCCGAGCAGGGTGTACAAAATATTTTCCCCGTCGATCTTTCCGTTTTCGTCTTCGTATCCTTTAAAAAACTCCGTCAGCGTTTCGGAAAGTTGTTCTTCCATCTCGGGGGAAATTTCGGTGGGCATTTCGTTGAAATACTCCTGATAAATTTCCGATTCGGTATTGATCGAACCCAGCACTTCGTTCGCAACCTCGACGGTCTTGGAAACGATTTCTTCGGTGGAGGTTTCCTTTTTAAAGATGGTTTTGGTCAATTCGTCGATGTTGCGGTCGATCACGGCGTCGCTGAGTCCCAGTTCTTCCAACGCTTCGTCCAGCGTGTATTCCCTGCCTTTCGCGATGATTTTGATCTCGTTGCCCGCCTCGTCTTTCAGTTGTTCCTTCATCATATTCTTGACCGTCGATTTCACTACGGTCTTGGACAAAGAAGAAACCACTTTATCGATCGTGCCGTCCAGTTCGTTCATGATCGCGGCAATGTTGTCGTCGATGATCTTTTCAATAACCTTTTTGCCCTCGCCGCCTTTCATCGCGGAGAAAACGTCCGTCGTCTTCAGCGAAACGCCGATCTTGATCTGCACGCCGTCTTTGCCCATCTGGCTGAGCACGGCTTTGATCATTTCCTGTTCGTCGGAACTACCGCCCGAAGAACCGTTTTCCTGTCCTTCGGAACCCGTTTC
Source organism: uncultured Clostridia bacterium (assembly GCA_934272745.1). Taxonomy (GTDB): domain Bacteria; phylum Bacillota; class Clostridia; order Christensenellales; family Borkfalkiaceae; genus SIG402. Next base: position 46,816 of record CAKQSI010000013.1, read on the forward strand.
TCCCGATCCCGCTTCCGGGCCGGAGCCACTGCCGGAACCGCCCCCTTCTTTGGACGAACCGGAAGTATCGATCAGGTTTGCGAGATCTTCGTTGAACTTGACCGTAATCCCGATTTTAAAGAACGGCATGATAAAATAGCCCGCGATCGCCGCCGCGCAAAGAAGCGCCACGACGAGATTGTAGATATACATGCGTTTTCTCGACGGAGCGGACTTTGGTTCTTTCTTTCTCTTTTCCTTTGTCGGAGCGGGGGTGGATTCATTCATAATTACACTTCTCCTTTATACTTCCCTAAAGTGTGTTGCGGAAACCGGATTTTGCGGGGGAACGACCACTTTGCACCGATTTTGACCGGACGTTATGCGGTTTTCAGCCTCGTTTATGCAAATTTTTTGCCGTTTTCCGGCAAATTCCAACTGTTCCCTACTTTTTTAGTTTACTCCTCTGAAAGTGCGATTGTCAACCGTTTTTGATGATTATTCCCAAAAAGTGTAATTTTTTGCGGAGAAATCAACGTTTCACAACCGTTACGGAAAAAGCGGCGGTCATAGCGTTTCAGAAAACACCGCCGGCGGCGCCCGTGTTGTTTTTCGGGCGCCGCCGGCGGTGTTAAATTGTTTCGTTTAGGGATTCCATTCGTCATCACTAATTACCGAAAAGGCGTCTTTTTCGCCATTTTCCGCGACCGTTCGGGCGCAG
>CAKQSI010000014.1 GCA_934272745.1 uncultured Clostridia bacterium
GAGCGATTCCGCAGCCCCTTTGATTGCTGCTTCGTTTTGGTAAACGATGGTATATCCGCCGTCCGCAAGGTCGAATAAAAGGGTTCCCTCTTCAAAATTTTCCGTCCACTGAGCGGAAAATGCGGTATCTCCCGTTACCGGATATCTGTCGCCGGGCCGATAGACCTTTTTACCGTCGCTCCAGCCGTCAAAAAACGCTTCCGCATTCGTAAACGGGTTTTCCGGCAGGATAACGGTTCCGTTTTTCACCTGCCAAAGATCTGCAGGCGCAGCTCCCTTTCCTCCGTTTGCAAGAAAAGAAATCCGATACAACCGGTCAAACTTCGCGTATAGTTCAATATCTTTCGCCGCGGAAGCGCGAATTTCTTCCACGGGATAGAAAAAGGTCGGATCGCTGTACCACCCGCCAAAGCGATACCCGCTTTTTTCTGCGGCGGAAAGCGGAAGGTCGGGATCCGCAACGTTGTAACTTATCGGGTTTTCCGCGGCGTTGATGCCGCCGTCCAGATGATAAGTTACGGAATATTCGATCATTTCCCATTCCGCGGTAAAAACAACGGACGCCGAAAGCGTATACCCGTCCCCCGCGGCATATCTATTTACACCGTCGGACCAGCCGACGAAACGATATCCGATTTTAGTAAAGCCGTTCTGCGGCAAAACGATATTTGCCCCTCTTTCCGTCACGACGGAAGCAACCGAGCCGGTCGCCCCCGCGCCTCCGCGAAAAGACGCAACGGGCAGGTCGTCAAACTTTGCATACAAGGTTAAGTTTCCCGTCGATCCTTTGGGGATCACGGTAATTCTCGTCGCCATTTCCGCGTCGCGGTACCACCCCGAAAAGATTGCGTTTGCCTTTTCCGGATACTGCAAAACGACAGTTTCACTGTCTACCGTGTAGGAAAGAGGGTTTTGCGCGGAATTGATTCCGCCGTTCAGAATATAAGTTATCGTGTAATCGATTTTTGTCCAGGTTGCCGTAAACGTGACGTTTTCGGTCGGCGCGTCGATGGTTGCGCCCGCCGGATAGATACCTTTGCCGGTATCCCAGCCGTCAAACGTATATCCTTTCCGTTCGGTTTCCGGCAAGATAACGACAGTGCCGAAGACCTCTCTTTGAAACGGTTCTGCCCCGTAACCGGAATCGAAGACGATCGTCACCCGGTTTTGCCGTTTCTCTTCTACGGTAATTATCATTACCGCGGAAGCGTTTTTATATTTAGCGACGAGCGTCGTGGTTCCTCTTGAAAGCGCCGTCAGTTTTCCGTTGCTGCTCAGCCGGAGAATTTCTTCTTCCGAAACGGAATAGGCGCACGCAAGATCGGTTGTTTCGGGCTTGCCGTCCGTCGTCTGATAAACCGTCGCCGCGGGAAGATCGACGGTTTCTCCCACCGTCAGGGTAAGTTCGGTTTTTGAAAACGAAACAGAATAGGAAACGACCGGATCGGTACTCCCCGAAAAACCGCAAGCACAAAGCCCCGCGCAAAGCGCGGCGGAAAGCAATGCGATGAATAGTGATTTCAGTAAAGTCCTCATCCGGTCGTCCTCGTTCGTCCGGGTCTATCCCGGAGTCTTGTTTTAAGCGGACAAGCGTTCAGTCGCTTCCCGCCGGCAAAGCCGGCGGGAAACTGTCTGAAAACTTTAAGCGCTTATTCCTGCGTTATTTCGTAGAAGAAACTGCCGCCGTTATCCAGCGTGAAATAGAGTTTGCCGTCTTCGTCAAGCGAACCTGCGTCGATCGTAAACTGATACCACCCGTCGCCGAGATCGGTGCATTCCGCAAACGGCAGTGCGTTGACGGCGTTGGCGGAAGTCTTCCCGAAAATGGGACTTCTGCTATTTGCGCCCTGATTGTTGTACTTGAATTTTACAACGGTCGCCTTCGTAGAATCCAGCCCTTCCGCAACGCATTCGGTGGTGTGATCCGCCTTATAGTTTGCGGAAATAAACTCGTAAGAGATTCTGACGCCGGCTTCCTGCGCCGTAAAGAAGAGTTCCAGTTTATCCGTGCATTTAGCAAGATCGACTACGATCGTGGGGAACGCGGCGTCGCTTGCCAAGCCCTGCATATGCGCGTTGTCGCCGCCCCATTCGCCGTTACCGATCCAGACCTGTCCGGCAAGTTTCGAAACGTCCTGAACGGTAAATCTGATATAACGATACTTTTCTTTCAGTTCCGCAAGGCGCGCCGCACCGACTGCCGCGTGCGCGTCGTTTCCCGCAGCGATCGTATCGATGACGAGATCGCCGTTTTCGATTGCGACGTAAACGCAGTCGTTGGTATTCGTCCAGTCGGTCGTCTGTTCGCTCTTATAGAACTCGATTCCCGAAATGGCGATTGCGGAAGAAAGGTTGGTGTTGTTGATATTGACCTTTAACGCGTCGGTTTCATGACCTTCCCTTGCAAAGACGGTCAGATCGACGCGCAGATCGGTTTCGCCCGCGCAGGAGTACTGTTTCCAGTAATAATTCCAGGTCGTCCCGGGTTCGGTGATCATGGTAATGTTGTCGATTGCCGAACCGTCTTCGGCGACGGCGTTGACGTGTAACTTCATATGCGTATAACCGGCAAGCAACGCGTCGTCGATCAGCGTTCTTTCGATCGTGAAGTTGCCGCCGCGAATGTTGACGAGCGTATTGTCTTCGCCCCAGGTATTTTCTCCCCATGCGCCCATGTGAATGTAGCGATAGAAGCCGCCTTCGCTCTTCGTGATGCCGGCAATTCTTTCTTCCGCCTCTTTTGCGAGCGCGGAAAGGTCGGTCGTTGCGACGGTTACGACGGTATCCGCCGTGATGTTGCTTATCGTATAGACATTACCGTCCGCCGTGACGGTAGCGCCCGCGCTTGCGGTAACGCCGTCAATCCGGAAACCTTCTTTAGCGGTGATCGTCAGCGTGACGTTTGCGCCGTCAACGCTGATCGCGGGCAGTTCTTCCGCAACGGTAAAACCATCGCCTGCCGCAACCGTGACGCTGAATTCCACCTTTTTGGTAGAATGCGCGATAACGGTAAGTCTTGTCGCTTGCGTGACGCCGGAAACGGTATAAACGTCGCCGTTTTTCTCCACCGTCGCGCCGTTATCCGCCGTAACTTCGTCGATCGCCCAATCGGTCGTCGCGGTAATGGTAAACGAAACCGTTTCTCCCTCGTTCACCGTTTTGCTGTAAGCGTCCGCGGTATATTTTGCGGATTCTTCCAGCGTGACGGTATGGCGGGAAACGTGCGTGTTGATCTTCAGTTGCGCGTCTTTGGTAGCGCCGGAAACGGTATAGGTATCTCCTTCTTTTACTACCGTCGCGCCGTCGCATTCCACGCTGTCAACGGTATAACCGTCCGCCGCAACGATGGTAAAGGTCTTGCTTTCACCCTCCGCAAGAAGCGCATAAGTATCGCCGGTCACGGTATACGCCGCGCTGTTTCCGACGGTGATGAAGTGCTTGTCGTTTGCTTCTTCAAACCCGATCAGTTCGAATTCCAGATTGCAGGAAGCGTCGTTTGCGCCGTTTCTTCCCTTGATGGTCATGACGATGTTGTCTTCGCTGAACGTATAATCTTCAAAATACTTTCCGAGGTTCAGGCGGAAAGTGACGTCGTTACCGTCAAATGCCGACCAGTAGAAATCCCACTGCGGATTAGAAGTAAAGCAGATGTTATCAATTGCGGCTTCCGCAGTCGCGGTCGCTTTGATGCGGACGATCATGTAAGGATAGCCTGCGACTTTCGCGTCGTCGATCAACTGCTTCTGCATGGACATATTGGAAGAATTGAGTTTTACAACTTTGTTTCCGCTGCCCCAGGCGGTATCGCCCCAGGCGCCGTGGTGGAAATAACTCCAGAAGTTGCCTTCCCCTTCCGTCATCGCGGAAAGTTTCTTCCTTGCCGCGGCCCGAGCAAGTTCTTCCTGAATCGCATCGTATTCTTCCTGCGTATAATAGGTCACGGCAACAGAAAGAACGTCTTCACCCGTCAATCCCTGACCGCCGCCGACGTCTACTTTGGAGAATCTTACCGCGGTGTTGTCGGTAACGGGAATGACCTTGGTTTCGCCGGAATTGATATCCCACAGTTCTTTGGAATTGCCTTCCGTGTCGATATAAGCGTACAGAAAGGAAGTATTATTGTCGCCGTAAGAAGGCGTCAACGCCATATATCTCTTGCCTGCTTCGTACAGTTTGTGGAGATATTCCGCAGTAAACGCGGGCGTGTTTTCGTGCCAGGCGCGTCCGGCGGGAATAGAAATTTCCGCGTTCGCGATATAATCGCCGGCAGCGTCGTAAGTCAGTTCGACGCGTTCCGCATAACCTTTGGTAAAGTTGGGATCGGGAATATACTGTTCGTAGGCTTCAAACGAAACCGCAGTTACTTCCATAAGCCCGTCGAAGTCGCGGAGAATGAAGGTTGCGGTGCCGTTTTCTTCGATACGCAACTTCATCGTAAACGTACCGTTTTCAACCATACCGCTGCCCTGCGCCCAGCCGATAAAGGTTTCGGGAGCGCCTTCCGTCGTGATATAACTTACGCCGTCCAGATACCAAAGACTTGCGTCCGCATTGGTACCCATTCCCCGCAGTTTAACGGAAACAACGACGACGTTGTCGTTTTCCCCTTTGTTCGCCGCGATGTATTCGGCGGAAAGAATTGCGTTCGCGTCCCCGGAAAGGCTTCCGGACAGCGCGACGTTTCCGTCGGAAAGCGCGGAAATAATCGCGCCGCTCCAGCCGTAGTTATCGACCAGTTTCAAAGAATAGGTCTTTCTGTATTCGGTCAGTTCCGCGTCGTTGCGGTAGAACCGGATAGTGTACGCATAGGCGCCCGCAGTCGCCGGGTTTTCCGCAAACTCGGTTTCGTCGAGGAAATATTTAACGGTAATCGACTGCGCGCTGTTCGCGTTTCTGATTGCCGTGGGCAGGACGAAAGTTTCGCCTGTGAGGTAGGCAAGATCGGTTTCGTCTGCCGCAACATAAGCGGGCGCCTGGTTGTCGGTGAGGGTGACGGAGAACGTCACGAACGTATTTTCGAATACGGCGACAAAAATATGTTCGCCGAGTGTAAGCGTACCGAGATACGACGCTGCAAAGAACGTACCGTCGTTTGCCGCGTCAAACGCTGCCTGAGCGTTAGTTACCGCAACCAGTCCGGTTTCCGCATCGTAACGGTAGAGAACGAAATCCACGCCCGCTTCGTACTCGGTGATTTTCACCGCGGTATTGCCGAGGTCGATGGCTTTTGCGGAAATTTCGGGTACGGTTTCCGCCTGATTTACGGTAATTTGTACGGTTTTTTCCTGTACGTTGCCCATTTTGTCGGTCGCGGTAAAGACGACGTTATAGGAAGCGATATCGTAGAATCCGTAAACGTTTTTCGCGGGAACGGTTTCGGTTTTCAGTTCCACCGTCAGATCCGCAAGAAGGGAGTCTTTCGCGCTGATTTTGCCCTGCAGCGCGCTGATGAACGCCGTAAGGTCAAGATCTTCCGCCCAGGAAACGGTCGTAACGGCGTCTTCTGCAACGGCAATGTCGGGAAGATCGTAGACGTTGACGGTCGCCGTTTCTGTCACGGTTTCGTGTCCCGCAAGTTTATAAGTGATCGTGTAAGATCCCGCAGCGGTAAAGTCCACTGCAGACAAATCGACGACGACTTCGCATTCTTCGTTCTGATACACGCCGGTAACGCCGGTCATGTAATACGCAGCCGCTTTTTCCGCGTCGGTAACGGCGGAAAGTTTCAGATCGTAAGATTTTTTCGTCACGCCGATGTAATCGCTGAGTTTTTCAACGTTCGTAACGGTGATGGAGATATCTGCGGTAACGTTTTCCACGGTATAAACGCCGTTCGTTCCGGTTAGGACGGTTTCTCCGTTCTTAACCACGGCGTTCGCGACGGAATAGCCGGTAACCGCAACGACGGTAAACGTGTAGTTTTCGCCGTATTCCGCTTCGGTTTCCCCGACGATCGCAAAGCCGATCTTCTCCTCTTCGGTGGGCAGCGTCACTTTGAATTTCAATTTGGAAACGGTCGCGGTTACGGTAATATTGCCCTGTACGGAAGGGATAAGATAAGTATAAACGTTACCTTCGGTTTTCGTCGCGGTAAGCGTCGTATCTCCGTTCTTCACGACCAGAGTTGCGGCGTCGTAGCCGGTTGCAACCGTAAGCGTAAAGGAATAATCCTCCCCTGCCGTTACGGTTTCCTTTCCCGCCGCGCTGAGACCCGCCCCTTCGGGCAGCGTTACGGTGAAAGACGCCGGAGCGTTTTTCCGCACACCCGTAACGGTAATGACAAGGTTACCGCTGACGGAATTCACGGTAAACGTGCCTCCATGCGCGGTAACGGTGTCGCCGTTTACCTTGACGACCATGTTGTCGCCATTATACCCGTCCGCGATATTTACGGAGAAAGTATAATTTTCTCCCTCTTTTACGGACGTCTCACCAACGACGGTATAGCCTTCGCCGACAGGAATCGTTACGGCATAGGTGGCTTTTTCCGGCGGGTCGTTTTTGTGGCTGCAGGCAGCCAACCCGAAAGAAAGAACCAACACCAGTGCCAGAACGACAGTTAAAAACGCGCTGTTCCTCTTCATAAAAATCTCCTTACCAATATTTTTTATTTATACGACGCGCCGGTTTCCCTGCGCCGCACAGAAATATTGCTGTTTTATCAGATATACATCTGCTCGGTTTCGGTAAAGGCGCCGTCGTTATAGATCAGCGTTTTTACCTCGTATTTTCCAAAGCGCAACGCAATCGAAGCCTCGCCGCACGCGACGGTTGCCGACTGCTCTTTTTCTCCGTTGTTGAACAGGCGGAAGATATACCCCTCTTTCTGCACGGATTTCCGGATCGTCACCGTCGAAATCAAAGGATTGGAGCATTCGATCGTAAGACCGTTATCGCACTTTTCGTCAATGGTCGGGAAAATGTTGAGCGCGTACGGCGTTTCCGTAAACTCGTCCGCATTGCGCTTTAAGGTTTCTTTTTCTACTACGTCCATGCGGAAGGAAAAATCCCGCTGTCCCTGATCGATTTTCCCGATGAAAATTCCCTCTCTCAAAAGCGGTCTGTTGGGAACCGGGTGCGCGCAGTATGTGGAAGTTTTTACGAGCGTCAGGCGGATTTCCCCGTCCCGATACGACGAACCGTAATTGGAAGGCGTTAAGATCTGGAGGCACTTGCCGTCCTCTTCCTCTAGCCACACGTAGTCGTGCGCAATACACTCGTTTCCGTTTTCAAACAACTTCTCCGCGCCGAAAATTTGCTCGCCGGAATAGTCGCGCCCTTTTACGGGAAGGTGCAGTTTGATGGCTTTATTCGCTTCGTTCGGGAACAGGTTGACGTCAACGTCGATTTTGCTGCCCTTTTTATAGATTTTATAGCCGATGCGCAGTCTGGTCAGACCTTTTGCGAAAAATGCCTCTGCGCCCAGATAAATATCACCGTCTTCGATAATTTCCAAAGATTGCAATCCGTCGAAAACGCCGTCCGGCGTCTTTTGCAGCGTGAAGGGCTGCGGATGATCCCCCACGTGCATCTGATTCATGCCCCACGGGTCGGGCGTGTCGTCGTACATAAACGGCTGGAACAATTTGCCCGTCGCGTATTCTTTTCCGCCGACGACGTAACTTTCGATTAGTCCCGTTTTTGCGCCGATCACGACTTTCTTTTCGCCGTTATCGAATACGATATCTTCGTTCGCCCCGTAAACCGGCTTTTTCCTGACCACGGTTTTCGCCGTGAAACGGTTGATGGACAGCGGCTTTAACTCCGCCTCGAACACGACGCGCTTACGCCAATCGATGCTGATATTGCTGGATTCCTTGACGTTTTGCGAAGCAAGCCGATTGCCCTCTTCGTCGTAAATTTCGAGATAGGACAACTCGTTTTCAAAATACTCCGTCGGAATGATGGACATATCGCAGGTGACGAGTTGTTTTCCGCCGTAAGTCTTTGGGTTGAACACCATAATCGGATAGGTGCCGGGTTCTGCCACCCGCTGCCCCTTGCACAGACCGAAAAACGCGGCGGCGCGCACCTGGTTCAGAAGATGCAGCCCGTGATTGATATAGGTGAAGCCGTTATCCTCTCCCGCCTTGATCATATCGCCGGGAAGAATGTCGTGGAACTGCACGTTCAGCATATCTTCCGTAACGTCGTCGAACACGCCGGTCGGATATTCCAAAGCGCCCTTCAGCGCGGCAATGCTTGCGATTTTTTCGGTAAAGCAGATCTGCCTTTCCAGTTCGCGATATTTTTGTTTCAACGCCGCCATGGAGGTATAGCAGCCGACCATGCACGGGATAATGGAACGATCGAAAACTTCAGTCGGGTGAACGTCTGCAAAATACTCTTCCGGGGTGGAATATTTGATTTCGATATCGCTGGAATCGATGAGTTTTTGAATATCTTCCAGATCTTTAGCGGAAGGTCCGCCGCCGTGGTTGCCGACGCCCCAGGTCGAAAGGCTGACCTCTTCTTCCGCGCGGCGGGCGATGTCTTTTTCCACTTTTTCGCGGGCATGTCCGAGATCGGAATTGTATTCGGTCACCCGAACGCCCTTGACGCGGCTGCCGTCATATCCTTCCCAAAGGAAACACTCCGCGGGAAGATCCAACTGCGGATAAGGCATGTGCTTTCCGTAAGGACGCATGAACATATAGCTGTTCTGTCCGCACTTGGTCAGAATCTGTACCAACCCGCGCGAATGACCGAAGGGATCGAAATTGACGGCGGTCGTCGGCATTACGCCGAATTTTTCTTTGAAATACCGTTCCCCTTCCCGGATCTGCCGCACGATGCCCTCGCCCGAAGGCATAACGCAGTCGGGCTGCAGATACCAGCCGCCCATAATGTGCCACTTGCCCTGTTTTACCAGTTTTTTGATCTGTTCAAACAGCGCAGGCGCATATTTTTCGGTATATTTATACAAGTTGACTTCGTTATGGCAAAAAATATAATCGTACTTTTCCGCTAAATTTGCGGCGCTCTGAAAGGTGGATAATGCCGCCGCGGCACCCTCTTCCCACTCCCATTGCCAGATAGGGTCCAGATGCGCGTTGCAGATCAAGTGCAATCTTTTCATAATTTTCCCTCCTTGGAGTCTTTCAATAAAAATCTCGCCACTCTTACGGAATAACTCGTTCCGTAAGAAAACGGAACGACGGAAAAAGCGTTGTTTTTTACTTTTACCGCTTCGCCGTTATCCAGCCATTTTACGTTTCTGACTCTTTTATCCGTATAAATCGTTACGATTTTCGCTTCGTTTTTCAGTCCGACGTTGGGGTCGGCAGTCATTCCCACATTTTTGATTACCGCGTAGTAGTATGTACCGTCAAACAAAACGTCAGCGTTATCTGCGGCAATTCCGCACGCCTTGGATAAGTAGATAAAATTGCGGTTCGCCTTGATCCACTTTCCGATCTCCTGAAAAATGCAGCGATCCATGGGATTGATCGCTCCATGGGCGGTCAAGCCGGTATTCAACAGAAAGTTGCAGTCGTATTTCCTGCAATCGACGAGATCTTCGATCAGGCTTTTTACCGATTTATAGTTGCAATCGTCTTTTGCATAACCCCAGTGATCGTTCAGTACCTGGCACATTTCGCCCACGATATGTTTGGTTTCGCAGGAACAAACGCGCGGCTTTCCTCTTTCAAAAGTAACGCCGTCGATCAGCGGGTGTCCCAGTTTGCCTTGCGCGGAAAGTCCGCAGTTGTTGATGATCATCGCTTCCGGCTGCAATGATTTAATCATGCCGTACAGCCGGTCTTCCTGCCAGTCGACGTCCGGTTTGTCCCACATTCCGTCAAACCAGAAGCCGCCGATCTTGCCGTAATTCGTACACAAAAGTTTTAAACTTTCGGCAAGATAATCGATATATTTGGGGAAGTTTTCCGCATAATCTCCGCAATGCCAGTCCAAAATGGTGTGGTAAAACACGGGCAGAATGCCCTGTTCGTTGCACTCGTCGACAAACTCTTTCACGAGATCTCTGCCGCATGCGGAATGCATTACGTCAAAATCGCTCAAACCTTTGGTGTCGTACAGCGAAAATCCGTCGTGATGGCGCGCCGTCATCGCGATATACCTGCAGCCGGATTTTTTCGCCGTGCGTACCAGATCTTTCGCCCAGTGCGAAGACACGGTAAATTTTGAAGTCAGCGCGTCGTATTTTTCTTTATCGGCTTTTTTGTTCAGGGCTAAATACCACTCGCCCTTGCCGAGAATACTGTAAAGACCGAAATGCACGAACATTCCGTATCCCAAATTTTCATATCGTCTGATATAGTTTTCCATGCAGTTTTCTCTCTCTTCGTTTGCTATATCTTCCTTCGGAAGGGCTACGGCATCCGGCACTTTTTATCCCGTGCCTCTTCTGCATTATTGTAGCACAACCGCCCCTTCAGTTAAATAACAAATAGTGTAATAGGAATAGCAATTGTTGCAACATTGCGTTTTCCAAACTTTAAAAAACGTAATCGATTGACAAAAGCCTTTTTTGATTTTATACTATACTTATATTGCAATACGGCTAATGAATCCTGCTCATAATTCCCGCTGATAAGGAGAAACTTTTATGATAGAATCGTACGACCGAGTCGACACCCTGAAATATTTCAGCGGGTTTTCGACGACGCCCGCCCTGGAATACGTGGTTTTGAACGACATTTCCGACTTTCAGCCCAAAATGTCCAATCATTTGCTTACGGAAATTTGTCTGTGCACCGGCGGGTCGGGGTTCTTCCGGATCAATAACGAGAAGATCACGGTGAAAAAAGACGATATTATTATCATCAACCCTTACGTTTTGCACGGTTCCGGCGCCGGCGCAAACGAAACCTTTCAATACTATATTTTAGGGATCAAAAACATTCAGTTTTCTTCTCCCTCGGACGATTTTAATTGTCTTTATCACCTGAACGGCAACCGGCTGCCCGCTTACGTCGATCTTTTATGGCAGGAAATTAAGGATCCGTTTGACAATTCCCGGATCTCCGTCGTCCGCAACCTGCTTTCCATCATTCTTTCCGAACTGAAAACGCTGACTTCCACCAACGTCATTCCCTTCCGTAAAAAGGAAACGTCGGTCATGGCAGAATCGGTCGCGCAGTATATCAACCGACATTTCAACCAAAAAATTACGCTGGACGATCTGGCGAAAATTTTCTTCTGCTCGAAAAGCGCGCTGATGCACACGTTCAAAAAAGCGTACGGTACTTCGGTCATGGTTTATATTATGGATCGGCGGCTGGAAGAGGTAAAAATGTGGCTGAAAACCAGCAATATGCCCATCAATCTGATTGCGCAAGATAACGGTTTTTCTTCCTTACCCTACTTTTACAAATTTTTCTCCGAAAAAGTGGGAACGACGCCCTCCGAATACCGGAAACAGGTACAGGAAAAAACCAATTGACCGCCGTTTGCGGGCGCCGCGCTTATGTGGGGCACCGCGCTAAAAAACACGCTATCCTCGGAGAGTTGCGCCAAATACGGGACGTGCTCTTAGCCCGCTACGGCACGCCGCAAAACGCAACGCGCCGTGCGCCTTTGTTTCCGCGAACCCTTTTCCGCGCGGTCTTTCCTTTTTTCCGCAGGCGCGGAACGCAACTTGCAACCGATCAGTAAACGCAGACAAATTCCCCGGCAGGAACGGTAACGCAAAACTCCGTTTCTGCCGTTTTTTCTTCTTCCCCCGCAGTATACCGACAGCCGGGAAGATCGATCCTGACTTCGGCAGCCGTAAGGAGAGAATTGTTGACAAGGAAATAAGCAGGTTTTCCGCTCTTTTGACGGAATACCCCCACCAAAAGTTGGGAATCGGTTTCGATTTCCGGTCTTTCCCCGCCGTAAATCGCAAAATCCGGCAAGGTGCCGCTAAAAATACAATCTGCGTCCGGCAACGAAGAAATTTCTTCCGGTATAAATCCGCCGTGGAACTGCCCGACGGCATACACGCCCAAAAACTGCGATTGCAGGAGCACGGGGGCGCATTTTTGTAATTTTTCAAGCAACGGCTTTGCCATTTCGGCATAAACGGTAGGATTGCAATTCGCGTCCAGCAAGCCGCAGTCGCCGTTTTTTGCGGCGTCGGTCGACGGTTCGTACAGAAAATCGTTGGGGAAACACCCGGGGAAAAACACGAATCCCTCGTGTCCGTAAGCCGCGGCAACGTTCATCTGCAGCGCCATTTCCGCTTTGGTCACCTTGCGAACGCCGCCGTCCCACGCGCCCGTCTGGACGTAAGTAAACGTTTGGACGGCGTATTTCTTTTTATACTCCGCAAACAAACCGTTGAGTTCGTACAACCCTCTGTGAACGGAGTGCGGCACGGTCTGCCACAAGGTCAGATAGGGGTATAAATCGGTAGTCAGATACGCCGGTTTCACCTCGGTCAGATACCGTTCGATCAACAGACGATAGCGACGGAAACGGTTCTCGGAAGCACACTTCAGGTCGCCGTCCAGTTCTTTGTAATCGACGGCGGTTTTTCCGCCGAAAAGCATGGCGTCGTCGATGCAATAATTCAGGCAATTGTAATGGAATTCGTATCCCGGGAAATTGCGGTCGAACGCGCGTTTTGCCGCCGCCATCCCCTCAAAACTGCCGATCGGACTTTCGTCCCCGAAAAAGATGCCACCGAAAGAAGGGTACTTTGCGCATTCTTTCACCTTCCCGATAAACTCGTCCTGAAGAAGCGCCTTTTCGTTTTCCGGAAGCAGCCGGTACGACGTCCCGGGATAGACGTCCGACCCCGAAACCGCAAGATATTTCTGAAATAGTTTCAGGCGCGGAAAGTAAGTAATCCCCGCACGTTCGCTGCAAAGGAGCGCCTGTTTTAAATACTCCTCCCCGTACGCGTCTTCGTAATGACCGAAAACGTTATCGATGCCGATATCGCGTAAAAGGCGATACGCCCGGTCGCTGATCCGATTGGGATATTCCCCTTTCGGAGGGTACGGCGGACAATAAATTGCCGTAAAAAAACGGTCTTTCATTTTGTTTTTCATATCCTTATAAGTGGTATTGCTGCTTTAACGAGCCAACCGTAAACGCCGCATTTTCGCCATAGCGCGAAACGCCGTATTTTTCCGCAAGGGAAATCCACTCTGCGGCAAGTTCCGAAATGCGTTCCCGCGTCAGTCCCGCATATTTATTGGCGTTGTAAAGGCGCATCCACATCGGCATCAGGGAACCCTTTTCCAGGTGCGCGATATAGGTCTGTTTTTCCGCCTCGGTCAAAGCCGGATTTGCTCTCGTTGCCTCTTCGGAAGAAGTAAACAATTCCACCATTCGGTTCATAAAGGCAAGTTGCCAATATTCTGCCCGGCAGACCGCCTCCCCCGTTCGCATAGAAACGCTTTTGGTGGAAAGATAGGTATATCTGCCGTCCATTTCTTCATAGTACCGCAGCATATTTTCGTATGCGTCTTCCCCGAAATAGTAACGGATAAACTCGTTGCGAATATCGGTCGCACTTGCTTCCGGATTCCAGCACAGTTTGGAGAAAACGTAGGAATCGACCCATTGTTGTATAACGCCGGATTCCAGATAGACCGACTGTGCAAATTCGTATTTGGTACCGACTTTCTGCATCATATCGATCATATCAGAAAAGGTCTGCATGGTGGGATAGTACCAGAACCAGTTGCCGAAATAGCAATGATACGTCCACGCCATCATTCGGTCGGTAACGTTTGCCCAGTCGGAAAAAATACCGCGCGTATCGTCGTTCTGCCGCTCGTCGTCAAGGGCGTAATAGTATACGCTGCGAATAGGCGCGTATTTGATATATACGTTATCCCGCGGAATGACCGTAGGATCAAGGACATTTTTATTGTCGTCCACGGGCGCGGTTTCGTCGTAATCGTAAGCAAAAATGGTCAGTTTGACCTCACGTTCCATTCCTTCCAACGTCATCCATTTTGCGATTTCGTCCGAAACGCAGTTGACGAAGCGGATCATCAGCCCGCTGGCGGCGTATTTGCTTCTTGCGGCAACGCAATCGTCGCACGGGCAGCCGTACGGTCTGTCCGCCTGCCCGAGCATAAAATACTCGGCGTCCGGATTATCTACGATATAATTTTTCAACGATTCGATAACCAGGCGAATTGCCGAAATTTCTTTGGTTTCGTCAAACGTGCCGTCGTCGTTGAGTCCGTCGGTGTAGCACAGGTCAAGTACGCCCCAACCGTCCTGATAATAATAGACCGTTTCCGTACTGTCGTTTCCGCCCGTATGCGCAAAACACTGCACGTATTCCGGTTTGATTTCCTGCTTGCCCGCCTCGTTGTTGTAAAGTTTGCCGGAATAGTAATCCGAAACCTTGACGATAGTCGGAAGAGTATGTGCGGGATCGCCGCCGAACTGACACCATTTTGTCGTTCCGCCCATATTTTCGGGCATGACGCAATAATCGGTATTGTAACGCATATGCGCAACGTATTCCGTATCTCCGCTGAAAACGGCGGTATTCAGAAAGGCGCGCTGTTCAAAGGCAGGACGATAGGTCTTGTCGTATTCGTAAAGAACCACGCTGTCTTTTTTCGGGATATAAGTGTAGTCGTCGGTCAGGAATTTCACGCCGAGCGTATCCTCGATAAATTCAAACGCACCGTACATAATGCCGCGGTCGTTGTAAGAATTGATCAGCACGTTTTTCCCGTAAGTGAAAATGTAAAAACCGTCGGAATTGAGAACTTCTCTGCTTAAATCGACATTTTTCTTGCTGCGCGCGGCAGAAGCGTACAGTCCGGTATTCCCGAGAGAAATGTAAGTGCTGTCTTCGGACAGAACCAGCCCGGTATCGGTAACGTAGGAAATTTCCTCCCCCGTTACCTGTCTGAAGTAATAGCAGATCTGTTCCGCAGCGTACCCTTGCGTCGCGGTATAACTTGCCGGCAGAACCACCGTATACGTCGTGTCGAACGCCAGCATGTCGCCGATTTCTTTCCGCTCGTTCGCGTCGTTTCCGCCCTTATTGCACGCGGTAAGCGCCGCAAAAAGCGGAAGTATCAGGCATATCGACAACAAAAGTGCAACAACTTTGCCGGTTTTTCTCATGATCTGCCCTCCTTGACTTCAAACTCGTATTTCTGCATGGCGACGTTCCCGTCGCCGTCCATGGCGTAATAAACGATGGTGTATTTCCCCGCCGCGAGCGTCAAGTGCTGTCCGGCGGTAACCACTACCGAAGACAAATCGGCATATTGCAGCCAGATAACGATATCCGAAACGTCGTTATTGTTGTCGGTCACCGTTGCGCCAAGCACGGTTACGCCGCCTTTTCTGGTATAGGTGCCGTAAGTCCCGTTAAGCGTAATTACCGGCGCGATATCGTCCTGCACCACAAACGTATACCGAACCCGTTCGGTATTGTATTTGGAATCGGTCACGGTGTAAACCAACGAATAGGTGCCGTATTTCCGAATGGTAAGGTCGTACGCCTCAGGCAGCGCGTTGTTTACGATAGCCGTGCCGTCCGGATTGTAAATCGACATCCGGATGGTTGCGGAATCGTCCAGAACGTCGTACGCATAAGCGAGCGGAATTGAAACGATTTCCCCTGCCTTTACCACGCGGGAACTGAGTTCGCCTTCCAGCGCGATGGCGGGCGCCATGACTTCGCCGCTGTCGATATGAATATTGGTAAAGCGTTGATTGGACACCGTATCCAGCACGAACAAATCGCCGTTTCTTCCGCCGGAAACGCGGAAAGAAACCTTTGCGCACGCCTTGGAAAAGCCGTCGTATTGCAGTTTGCTCGCCCAGGTTTCGATATCGGCGATCTTTACCATTTCGCTGTTATAAAGGTTGCCTTTCGCCCCGTCCAGAACGAACGAATATCTGTAATATCTTTTGTTGTATAACCCGCTGGCGTCCGGCTGCAAATAAACCGCCGTTTCGGTGGTTACCTGATAAGTAGTTTCCTTACCGTTGATCCACAGCACGGGGTGAGCGCCGAGATTTTTCAGTTCCAGCGAAAGTTCTTCCCCGCTTAAAGCGCGAATAACCGTGTTTACGCTTGTAAAAGAGGATTGAGCGAACACGCTGAACGAAATATTGAGATTGGACGTCGAAACCGCGTACGGCATTTCAACGGAAACGTCGCTGCCGTTTACCGTAAATCCGGCGCCGATATCGTTGGTCGTTATGCTTTCCACCCCGGAAATGCTGCCGAACTTACGGGACAGCGCCTGTCCGGGATCGGATCCGTCCTGCGGAACGCAACGGACGGACAAGGTTTTGACCGTTTCGCCGTTTACGGTGTAATTTAATACCGTGTCGGAAGTAATTTCCAACTCTTCCCCGACGGAAACCGTCCGGGTTTTTCCGCGGCGGATAATCACTTCGACGTTGTTTTGGGAAACGTCTTCTTTAGAATAATCGATAGCGATATAATCCGGCACGATGAATTTCGATCCGCTGACCAGCGTGATTTTATCGAAGCAATCCACCAGTTCGAATTTCAGAACGGCGTCGTTCAACGGGATATCGTAAGCGAAAGAAGCGGAGTAGTGCATGACGTCGGTCACCGTAACCAAAAGCCGCACGACGCTGCCTTTTTCGGTAAACGAAACCGCCTGCCCCGGTCTGACTTCGGCAGTCGTTCCGTCGATTTCGATACGGTAGACGGCGGAAAGATCGCCGATGCCGCCCACGTAGGAAATTTCCGGAATTTCGAACACCTTCGTCAGCGTAGCGGAAAGATCGACCGGCGTTTTTTCCGTAATTTCGGTCGGATTCTCGTTGACGGTAAACGATCCATCGACGGATTTTTCGTAACCGTAACGATTGGTCGCCCGATAACTCAGCCTGTAATTGCCCGCCTGCGCGGGAACAAAGCCGCCGGAAAGAAGATCGGTAATATCACGATAGCCGCCTTCTTCCGCAATTTCCAGTTTCGCGGTCACCCCATCGGCGTTTGCAAACTTCGGAAGCGGATACGGATAGCCCACGATACCGCTCGGCATCGCTTCAAAATCGTATCCCCCGGCAAGCAGACAACCGGTATCGCGGGAATAGTTTTCTTCGGTCACGGCAGCAAAGGTATCGTTTCCGATTTTGGTTACCGTAACGCTTCCGGCAGAACCGGCGCTTTCCAACGAAACGTAAACTTCGCCCGTCGTAAACCCTTTGAAGTCGGTATAGTTATCGGTCGGATCGTCCAGATCGAGAACCAGAAATTCCTCTTCGCTGCTTAAATCAATTTTAAGATAGATACAATTGGTAGCGTTGTCGTAACGGAAATGCAGCGGACGGAAGTGGTCTTCCGGATAGAATTGTGCAAAAAACTGATGACCGAACGCGATCGTGGTATTCGCCACGTCTTTGTAATTGACGTTTGCCGCAGTCACGCCGTTAAATTCCACCTGCACGAATGCGCACGTGAGCGTAGAATTTTTGGAAAGCGCTTCGGAAGTGGAATAAGTCGCGCCCGGATTGATGGAAAACACCAGCGAAACACTGTTGGAAGCGTCGTAAGCGTCCGTCAGTCGTACCCGCAATTTCGTCAGTTCAAACCAGTCGGTTCCGACGTTCGGCACCAGTTCGATCAGATTTCCGGAAACGGAATTGAGATCGACTACGTTTTTGTATTGCACGACGCTGCCCGACGAAAGCAGACGAAAGGTGCTGCCGACGGTAAAATCGGTTTTGAGGTTATGAATTTCGTTTCCTTCATCGTCTTTCGGCAGTACGCCGACGGCGTTGCCGGTCAGCGTGGCGCCCGAACAATCGAACAAATAGCCTGCGTCATAGCCGGCGACGGTGACGGTGACCGTCTTTTTCACCGGTTCTTCCCCGATCTGCGAAGAAAGTTCCACCCGATATTCCCCGGCGGTTTCCGCCACGAATTCTTTCCCGGTGGTGACTATGGTATTGTCGGGCTTGGTGATTTTCGCCGTGACCGGGAATTTATAATTATTGCAAAGTCCGTAGCAGGAAGAGATGGGAAACGCGGAATAAATCGCCATATTTTCGGGCAAAGCATCCGAAACGATGCTTTTCGTCCCGTCCAGCGATATCGTGGGCGTTTCCGTCGATCCCCCGCCGGGATTGCGGTCTTTCAACGCAAGCGGAATTCCCACCGAAAGCGCAATCGCCGCGATCAGAACTACGGAAATGATGATGATTAAATTTCTTTTCTTCATGCTCATATGCTTATCCTTTTAGTCCGCCGACGGTAAACTTTGAAAGAATGAGTTTCTGCGAAGCAAGATACATAATAACGGTAGGAATGATAACCAGCGTAAATCCCGCCATAATTTCCGTAATACTGGATTTATACAGCGCGCGGGATACCCCCTGGAACAGATACAACCCGTAAGCAAGGTTGGGCGTAGAAGGCAGCCACAGCATAAACGTCATATAATCGTTCCAGGCGCCCAGCATGTTGAGGACGAAAATGACCGTCATGGTGGGCAGAATCATTGGCAGATACATTTTGAAAAACGCCGAATAATGCCCGCCGCCGTCAACGAATACCGCTTCCGCATAATCCCACGGCAACTGTTTGAACGCGCCGTGCAACAGCAAAAAGTACAATCCGGAAAAGGCGGTACACGGCGAAGTGAGAATGGTCAGCAGCATGTTGTCGTAAGTGCCGAGCGCTTTTCTGATCACCATTGCGGAAGGCAGGTTTCCGACGATAGGAACGATCATGACGACGATCCCTAAATTGTACAGGAAATTTCTCCCCGGAAACTTGTATTTTGCAATGACGTACGCCATACACGTCGTAAGAATAACGCTGACCAGCGAAATTCCGACGGAATACAGAATGCTGAATCCCGCCATATGCCAAAGCGTATACGTCGTTTCGTAATCGATAGAAATTTTCAGTTTTTCGAAAACCGACTTATAGTTTTCGAAATTCAGCGATTTCGGCAAGGCAAACGTACTGCTTGCATATTCCAGCGGATCTTTCAGCGAAGTCAGAAACATCCAGATGGGTAAAATCAGAAGCGACAGACAATAGACGATCAGGATCCCCCACAGAATCGTCCGTATAGTCTTATCCGCGCCTCTGCCTGCAATTTCGGCGTTCACGCGGCGTTTTTTGGTTTTTAATAAAGCGATATTTTTGTTTACCGCAGCGATTTTTTCCGCATTCTCATCGGGAGATTGCATCAGTTTGGTCAGAAGATCGTTCTGCCTTTCTAATTCTTCTTTTACTTCTCTCCCCGTCGCACCGCCGTAAATCGATACGCGTAAGGATAAATCTTCCATATTATGCCTCCGTGGTCGGTCCGTATTTTTCGAGCAGGTGGCGCAACAGCACCGTAAGCGGCGCGACGATCAGCGTCATGATCAGTCCGCCGGCAGCGAGAACGGGATAACTGGCCTCGTTTCCGTACAACACCAATTGCGCGTAGTAATACCCCATATTGGATACGTAATCGGGTGCGCTGGTATTATAAAATGCCAGAATAGAGCCGGCGTCCGAGAAAATCCCCGCAAGACCGGTCACGAGGAAGGTCGAAAGCGTGGGGAAAATCAGCGGCAGCACGATGTATCTGAGATCCTGAAACATGTTGGTCACGCCGTCCAGACGCGAACTTTCCACAATCTCCGGTCCGATTTCTTTCATCGCGTTGGGATAGACGATCAGGTTGGAACCGAACGACAGCCAGATTCCATAAAAAATGGTCGTCCCGAACGCGTACTTCCGGCTGTACAGCAGGTCGACACCCTTGCCCTCGGCGTCCGTAAAGATCCCCCATTTTTCAAACAGTATCCGAAGCGGCGCGCCGTCGCCGGATACGAAGTTGACGAACAGCATGCAGATAACGAATCCGGAAATGATCTGCGGCATCATAACGACTGCACGGATGGTTTTATGCATAAAGCATTTTTTGTACAGCAGATAGGAGAAGAAAATGTACAACGGCATGGAAATAACCAGGTTGATGGCGTACATTTTCAGCGAATTGAGCAGGCTGGTCGAAACCACGCTGCCCTGTTCGGTCAGACTTTTCCAGAAGGTTTTGAAGTTATCGAACCACACGAAAACCCGCGTTCCGTCCAATTTCGTGTTGCAGAACGCCATCACGATACTGTTGACGTTGACGGCAAGATAAAATACGACGAACAGAATCAGCGGATAGGCAACGAAACTCAGGACGAAAAGCCCCTGCGTTTTGTGCCGTGCCATTTTCTTTTTCTTTGGAATTACAAAACTTTCCGCCTCTTGTACGTTTTCCATAATTTACACCAGACTGCTCTTGATGGAACGGAGGAATCCTTCCCAGGTATTCTGCGAATAATTCTGTTGAATTTTCGAAATGATCGTTTCGACGTTCTGTCCGTTTCTCAACGCGTCCACGACGGAAGGCGTGCTGTTGACCGGCAGAATGCCGCTGTATACGCCGTTGACGGCATAGGCAAAAGGCGTCGTCAACCGATCGGTCGCGTACGTCAGAACTTTTACGTTGGCGGTATCCTGATAAATTTCGTAACTCGTCCGCTGGAAGGGCGTCATGCTTGCCAACTGCTCAGCGGAAAGAGAATACTTATATCCGCGGATCAGTCCGGTTTTTGCGGTGGTTTCCGAAAGCGCTTTATCGGTCAGGGTGTACGCGATAAAATCTTTGATCGCGGCAAGTTTTTCGGGGTCGCTCTGTTTTCTTACGGCGACCGCACCCGTTTCGGGCGCGGCGAACACGCTGCCGTGCCCGTTGCCGTCAATGCCCTGCTGTCCGTCGATATCCGGCATCAGCAGATAGCGGTAATCGACCTGTCCGTATCCCTTTCCCGCCTGCTGTTTGCCGGCAGACTTCAGCGATTCGGCGGCTTCAAACTCAAACCAGTTTCCTTCGACAATCATACCGTTATAGGTTCCGTTTCCCAGCCCGCCGTTGATAAATTTGTCCTGCGCGTCGGAAACGTAGTTGCCCGTCGTGCAATATTTGCTGGACGGTCCGAAATAGTTGTCGGTAAATTTTACCGCGTCTGCAATTCCGTCCAGAGAATAGGCAAGATACCCGTTCGTCCAGTCGATCACGGCGTTCGTCCCGTCGGCAAGCGCGAGAGATTTTCCGTTGCTGTCGAACGTGGAAAGCGCGCCGTAAGCGTCCAATCCCGCGTATTGCGCAAAATACGAAAGCGTCAACGCGCTGGCATATTCCTGCCGCGACGAATAAATGAAACCGTTGCCGTTTGCGGCTACGATGCGGTTGAGCAGCGTGGCGAGTTCTGCCATCGTCTGCGGCTGACCGTCGTCGTAAGTGCCGTATTTTCCGTCTTTTCCGGGGGTCAGAATAAAGTCCCCTTCCTCGTAATTGGTCTTTCCGGTCGAGGAAACGAAGGTCAGACGTTTGCCGGCAGCGGCATAACGAATCCCCTGCGCGTCCAGTTCCGCCTTTACGTCCTCGTTATTTTCCGCAAAACCGACGTATCCTTTTTCCACCCAAAGATCGTGATCGTAAATCATGCCGACCATGGTGATGGAATAAGGCAGCATATAACAGCCGGACGTCGTAAACGAATCGGTTGCGGCATTGTACGAAAGTTTGCCGGCAACCTTTTTCCAGGTATCGTAATCGATGATCTTATCCTGAATCGTAACGCCGTTACCGTCGGGAGAAACCGAAAGCAGATCGCTCAGATCTTCGAAATATCCTTTATAAAATCCCGAAGAATAAGACGGTTCCGCCGCAAAATAAATGTCGGTATTCGTGTTTCCGGAAGCGATCTGATCCAACTGCGTCCCGGAAAGCGCGGTGGAGTTTTCCTTTACGACAATCTTATATTTGCCGTTTTTCTGCATCCACTCGCCGGCAAGATCCTTGATCCACTGATACCCGAAACCGCTGCCCGAAAAAGGCTCTACGACGATGGTGTTGGTGGTATCGACTTTGCTGCCGCAAGCCGTGAATACAAAGCAAGAAAGGATACCGATTGCAATTACTTCAAAAAAAGCAATCCATTTTTTCAAGTTTTTCATATTCGCACCCCTCGTTTTTATAGTTAGAAGAAACCGCACGGAGTATGCGGCTATATCCTACCATCCTCATTTTATCACAGGAAGAATGGAGCGTAAATCCTCTACGCTGTCAAAATAGTAACAAATATTGCAATGCTACCAAACAAAAAAGCGGGCTGCCGCGATGCGGCAGCCCGTAGAAAACCTTTCCGGAAAATTTATTTTTTTCGTACGGATTCCCTTTCTTTTTTTACCCGATAAATATTTTTATCCACCAGTTGCGGGTAGTTTTCCCGATTGATAAAACGGTCGAACAAACTGTCGGAATACAAAACTACCGCTAAAAGCGCCGTTCCCAGAAAGACCGAAAACAAAGCCGCGGCTATGACATCCACGATCATATTGTTTACAAGCAATAGCGCCATCGGGCAGACGGCGTAAAGCAGAACCCCCAGCATCGGGAAAAATCCTTTGAACGCAAACATAAAACTGTTTTTTATCAGCGAAAAAAGCGACAGGCTATAAATCGCGTTCTGACACACCGAAAAACAGGTCATGACGGCGATCAGCGCAAACTGCACGGTCGTTACGCCGTACATTAAAATTGCCGCCGTTCCGTCGAGCGTGCTGAGCGGTATAAACCGGACGGCATATTCCGCCAGCCACCACGAAAGCCCGATAACGACGCCGAAGAAAAAATTTTTGCCAAAGTCGCGCTTCAGTCCGACGAAAAATTCGGAAGAGAACACGATCTCTCCCCAGGCGCATTTCTGTACGAGATATACGCCGCCGCCGATACCGATTCCGCAAACGCCGCAAAGCAAAACGTTGACGGCGTTTTTCGTGTTGGAAAGCGCAAGCAGATTTACCGCCGTTTCGTAGGCGGTTTCTTCCGTGGCGGAACCGATCAGCAGACGGAATTCTTCCTGCATATAAATATTCCACACAAAAAGCGGCATAAAAAACAGCGCGGTCAAAAGCCCGGCTTTCAATAAAAATCCCAGCCGGTGCTTTAACAGGTCGCCGAATAGTTGCCAGCGGTTATGCGGCAGATTTTCTTCCGTAAAATCGTTTTTTGCCTGAATTGTTTTTTTCATTTTCTTTCCAATAAATATAAATACGTCAGGATTGCTTTGTCGTTTTTTTCGTCCGCTTTCGGCGACAGTCTGCCGATATTTTTGGATTTTGCGGAAAACACCATGCAATAGTTTTTATCCGGCTTTAACCACGAACAAAACGACAGTTTTTCGTTATAAGCGTCGTCGCCCGCGATATAAATTCTTACTCCGTACGTTTTTCCCTCTCCTTCCAAAAAGGAAAGATCGGCGTGCAGCGCAAGACATCGGTTTATCAGCGCGTCGTCGAACGCCGCGCACCCGGCAAGCGTTTCTTCGGTCAGTGCTTCTTCCGGAAGGATTAAAATATCGGAGTTTTCAAACCCCTGCGAAGACAACGCGACGTCGAAATATCGATTCTCTTCGGAAGCGCGATAAAAAAAGTAATCGTAAATGCCTTGCGGCAAAAATTGATCTTCCAGTTCCTTTTCTATTTTCAGGTCGGTAATTTCCGCCGAAGTAAAAATCTGGATCTTTTCCGTCGGTTTTAACCTGTCCGTCATATAAAACGCATAATACCAAATAAGGCAGATTACCAAGGTGACGGCGATATATTTCCACCAGTCGTAAGCAAACCGGTTTTTGAAATAACTTTTCGGGTTATAGATGTTATTCATTCGTCGCCTCCGCCCAGGTCAACACGTCGTCCGCATGCTTTACCGTAACTTTTTGCCCTTCCGCAAAGTCCAGAGTATACGGGACGAGCACGCAAAACGAAACGGTATCGTTATTGTCGTCCGTGAAAACACTTTTGGTGAACTGCAGATGATTTCTGGTAAAAACCGCGCTTTCGTTTTTGACGAAGGTTAGTTTTTCTGTACAAGCGGAACGTTTTGCCTTTTCCGCGATAAACGTGTACTGTTTCAGATAACCCAGTTTTCCCAGCACGACTCCCAAGGAAAGGCAAACCGTCAGCGCGGTTACGGCGTATACGACGGGTAAAATCCACACCGTGCTGCTTCTTTTATGCACTAAAAATAAAATCAGGCAAACGGCAAATCCGGAGGCGGCAAAAAGCGCGGCCTTCGTCCTTGCTCTTTTTTGCAGATCATTTAATTTTACGATATCGGTTTCAAACACTTTCATGGATCGGTTTTCCTCGGTCGTTTTCCTAAAAATAAAGAGCGTTCGTCCCTTGTATGAAAGGCGTTCAGTCGACGGCAAGATTTTTTTCTCCGTCAAACACGCAGACGTTTTCCGGCAAAACGGAAAGGCGGACGATATCGCCGGGAGAAGGATCTTCCCCTTCCTCGGCAAGCGGAAAACACTGCTCCGAAAACTCTACGGTAATGCCGCCGTCTTCGGTTGCACGAAGGACGGTGGCTTCGATCTCGCCCTGCGGATCGATTGCGAAACTGTCCGGACGAAACGCCGCGGTCAGCGTACGGTCTTTCGGTATAGCGCGGTCAATTTCCGGCGGAATGCCGAACCGGAAAGCGGAATGGATTTCTTCCAGCATTTGCCCGGACACTTTAACTTCCGCAAAAAATACGAAAACCGAACTTAAAAATTTTGCCGTATACAGGGTCGCCGGGCGGCGGACAAATTCCTGCGGGGTGCCGATCTGCTCGACTTTTCGGTTATGGATCAGGGCAATCCTGTCCCCTAGCCGCATGCCCTCGCTCTGGTTATGCGTGGAATAAATAAACGTCGCCGAAGTCTTCGTATGCAGCGACCGGATGGTCGTAATCAATTCGTCGTGGAAAATAGGATCGAGCGCCGACAGCGGTTCATCAAACAAGCAGACTGCAGGTTCCTTCACAAGGCTGCGCGCAATCGCCACCCGTTGTTGCTGCCCGCCCGAAAGTTCGCGCGGCTTGCGCGCCAATAACAGTTCGATGCGTAACAGTTTTGCAATTTCCGTTATGCGCGCTTTCCGCTCCTCCCGCGGGACGCGAAGGGTTACCAGCGGCTCCGCTATGTTTTCGTATACGGTTTTATGCGGGAAAAGCGCATAATTTTGCGTGACGTACGACATGTTTTTCTGTTCCTGCGATAAAGTAGAAGCGTCGATCCCGTCAAAATAGACGTCGCCGAAGTCGTACGGTTCCAGACCCGCCAACACGCGAAGAAGGGTGGATTTCCCGGAACCGGACTCCCCCATCACCACCAGAAACTCGCCGTTTCTGACGTCTAAAAAAAGATCGTGCAGCACGACGACCGAGCGTTTTTTGCGGTCGGTATAACTTTTTTGCAGTTTTTTTACGGATATTTTGTCCATCTGCCACCTCAAAATTTGACAGGATTTTATCATTTCCCCTTTCCGATGTCAATTAAAATCACAAAAAACCTTTTCCGCTTTATCCCATCGACTTTTTCAAGCGTCGGAATTCGTGACCGGATTTCCCCGTTATTTCTCAGAAGACGATATCCAATTTCAGAATAAAATTATTCTTTTCCGAAACCTCATTTCAGTTGATTTTTTACTTGCGTTATGATATATTCTAAAAAAATCCCGTCGTTTTTTCTTCCGGAAAAAACGACGACGTTCCCCCAAAAAAACTTCACTTCAACTGAAGACCGTCTGCCGCGGCGCGGAATTTTTCCCGCCCGGGAGCAAAGGAAAACCACTATGAAAATTATTGTTTGCGACGATTACAAAGCACTCGGCAAAGCCGCCTATGAAGAACTGAAACCCGCCTTAAAGCCGGGGGCGACGCTCGCCCTTGCGACCGGTTCCAGCCCCATCGGCTTATACGATCTGATGGCGGAAGATTACGAAAAAGGCAACGTTTCCTACCGCGATATTTCGTCGGTCAATCTGGACGAATACGTCGGGCTGGGCGCGGGCGACGAGCAGTCTTACTACGAATTTATGCGCAAAAACCTGTTCGACCGCATCGACATCGACAAAAGCAATACCGATCTCCCCGACGGAAAAGCCGCCGATATCCCCGCGGAAATTGCCCGTTACGAAGCGAAACTGGAACGCACTCCGGTAGACGTGCAGATCCTCGGCATCGGCAGCAACGGACACATCGGCTTCAACGAACCGGGCACGCCTTTTGATTCGGTCGTGCATCTGGTCGATCTTACCGAAAACACCATTAAAGACAACGCGCGTTTCTTTACCTCCATGGACGAAGTGCCCCGCCACGCGATCTCTATGGGCATTAAAAACGTGATGCACGCGAAAAAGATCATTCTGCTGGCAAGCGGCAAAAACAAAGCGCTTGCCGTGCGGGCGATGATCGAAGGCAACGTTTCGACCGACTGCCCCGCTTCCGTCCTGCAACTGCACCCCGACTGCACGGTGGTGCTGGATAAAGAAGCGGCTTCGCTCCTCGGCGAAACCGGTAAGCAGACGGCTTGACGCGCCATGAAAGGCTTTATTAACGCCAAAGTATCGCTCCCGCGGGAAGGGGTGCGGCGACTTTCGGTCGGCGTGGAAGGCGGCAGGATCGTCTATCTCGGCGAAGACGCTTCGGTCGTTACCGAACCCTTCCCCTTAAAGGAAAACGAGATCGTCTGCCCCGGGTTTATTGACGAACATATTCACGGCGCGGCAGGCGCGGACGCCATGGACGCCGATAAGGAAGCGATCTTTACGGTCGCGGAAGCACTGAAAAAGGAAGGGACGACTTCCTTCCTCGCAACCACGATGACCGAGAGCGCGGACGACGTCTGCCGGGCGCTTTCCGCCGTGAAAGAGGCGATGGACGAGCAAGCCGCCGGGAATCGTGCGATTCCGGGCGGAGCGCAGGCATTTGGAGCGGCGCGAAATTGCGACGGTGTGCGAACGTTTGCCGGGGCGCAAAACCCTTGCCCGTCTTCCCCCGATAAAGCGGCATATAGCGATGCTTCCGGGGCGCAAACACAAAAAATTCCCGGGGCGCGCATTTTGGGCGTGCATCTCGAGGGTCCGTTCATTTCCGAAAAACATAAGGGCGCGCAAAGCGCAAAGTATATCCTTCCCCCAAGCGTTCCGGCGTTTGAACGGTTTTCCGCGGCAAGCGGAAACGCCGTGCGGCTGGTCACTCTGGCGGCGGAAGAAGACGAAAATTTTGCGCTGATCCGCCATTTGAAAAACGCCGGCATCTGCGCTTCCGTCGGGCATAGCGACGCGGGTTACGACACTTTTGCCGCCGCGGTGGAAGCGGGCGCGGACGCCGTAACGCACACGTTCAACGCGCAGCGCGGCATTCATCACCGCGATATCGGCGTGGCGGGCGGTGCGCTTTTGACCGATTCCGTGTACACGGAACTCATCTGCGACCTGATCCACGTCAGCGCCCCCGCCGTGCGTTTGCTTTTGAAAACCAAGCCGAAAGACAAGCTCATTCTGGTTACCGACGCCATGCGCGCCAAGGGGCTGCCGGACGGCGTCAGCGAACTGGGCGGACAGACCGTCTACGTAAAAAACGGCGAAGCGCGCCTTGCGGACGGCACTTTAGCCGGCAGCGTGCTGCAAATGAACGTCGCGGTGAAAAACCTCGTTTTACGTTGCGGCGCCGCGTTTTCCGACGCGGTGGACGCGGCAAGTATAAACCCCGCCGAACATTTGGGAATTGCTGCCGATTTCGGCAGCATTGCGATCGGGAAACATGCCGATTTCTGCGTTTTAGACGAAAATTTTGCCGTGAAACTGACCGTTCGCGGCGGCGAAATTATTTACCGGGCTTAATTACGAAATCAGGTATTTACTGCTCGATCCTCGTCCGCGGCAGCGGAATTATTTACCGGACTTAATGTACGGACAACGAGCCGGATTTTGCGATACGTATCGCAAAATCCGGCTCGTTTCTTATTTTTATTCTTCATTCCGACTCAAATTTTTTAGGCTAAATTTTCAAAGGTCGCCGTCTCACCGGCGGCTTTCTCCTATAAATGGAGCCTCTATCAAAGCGTTGACTTCAGACGCCAAATTATACCTCATAGCGGTAAATAATCGGGATATCGTCATCTACATAAATCCGGATTTCAAAAAAGTTATCTCCGTACCTGGTGTAATGTCGCCCGGTTTGAACGACTCCGCGCCAATAAACGGCAGATTGCCCCGTATAAAATTCCTCTTCCATAATCAATCGGTTTTTAACAAGAAACTTTTGCAGTTGCTTTACCGTAAGATATTTATACCGATAAACAGGGCTTTTTCTTCCGAAAATGCACAATCTTTTGGCAATGCACACCTCAAGCAAGTCCGAAATGTCGCACGGAATGACGATCTGCGCATTCGGTTTCGTCCGTTCCTCCGCGGCGACACAATACCCCTCCGGAAAATGAAAAATTGACTCCCCGTCTTTTATCTCAAAGCCGCAGATCTCACAATCGTGCAGAAAAACTTGGGGATATATATTCCTCTTTTCAAATTTCATTTTTTCTTCTAAAACTTATAAATTCCACGCGCAAATTATGCGCTGGGTATGCGGGAAAGCCCGGGCGCAATGACACAACCGCAAGTTGTGCGGCAACGGGAAATTTGCCGCACAATTCCCAATATGCGCCCTCATAGCACGG
Source organism: uncultured Clostridia bacterium (assembly GCA_934272745.1). Classification (GTDB taxonomy): domain Bacteria; phylum Bacillota; class Clostridia; order Christensenellales; family Borkfalkiaceae; genus SIG402. The sequence goes on from CAKQSI010000014.1 coordinate 28,492, forward strand.
CGCTGCGGTCGATTTCAAACACAAAATAGCAAGGAAGCGGTTCGTCGGCAAAGGCTTTATCGAGCGCCGCACACAGCTCCTCCTCACTCTCCGTCACGTCGTACGGCACGAGAACGTCGAACACCAGATTGACGTGCGTCGGACCCTTGACGATGCGGAAATCGTGAATGCTGATCTTTTGGTTCAGCACGGCAAGCGTCTGCTTTACTTTGGCTTTATACTCGTCGGTTTCCTCGTCACCGTACAATATGGGATCGGTGTGTACCGAAAGGTGAATGCCGAGTTCTTTTTTAAAGTCGCGCTCGATATTGTCCACCAGGTCGTGGCTTTTCATCGCGTCTTCTTTCGCGTCTACTTCCACGTGAACGAACACGTAGATCTGCGCCGCGCCGTAACTATGCACCGAAAGATCGTGTATTCCCAGCACGCCGTCGTACGAAAGCAGCCGGGTGCGAATGGTTTCCACCAGTTCGGGTCCGGGAGTCATGCCAAGCAGCGGATCGACCGTTTCTTTGATGAGTTTTGCGCCCGAAACAATAAACCCAGCAACTCCTGCTGCAGCACCACCCGTGGCAATGGTTGCAATTCCAAGCCCTACGATAACAGCACCGCCAATAACCCATTTCAACCATTTTGGCATAGTCCCGTTCGGGTCAACGTTCATAACCGGGTTGTTGTTGCAGTAAGCGTAAAGGTTGATACCGCCGAGGGTTTCCGGGTCTAAATACTCCACACTGTCGGGTGAAATAAATCTGCCCGTCTGCGGATCGTAAAACCGGGTCTTGAGCCAGTACAAGCCGAGATCTTTATCGTAATAATACCCCCGGTAACGAATCGGGTTGATATTGCCGATAAACCCTGTCGACGTATTTTTCGTACCGTCCGGATTTAAGACTTTGTGGTTGCCCCACGCGTCGTAAACGTAGCGGGCGACAACTGCCCCATTAGAATCGCACAGAGCAATGACGTCCCCCTGCACGTTTTTACGCAGGATATACGGTGAATAATTCAGCATAAACGAGCAAATTTCACCGTCTTCGTCACGATAGTACAGAATCGTATCTACACCGAACTTTTCCTTGTACAAGGTTCCATCCGCATGGAAATACTCCGTAGCGGTACCTTCTTGCGGCGTCTTTTTCACCCGGTTTCCGTCGCCGTCATACACAAACGCCGTGCCGTCAAACGAGCTTACCAGATGGCAGAGCGTAAAGGTCAACGCCTTGCCGCGATAGGTCGTCGGGTTACCCAAAACGTCGTATACGACCGCCGTGATAGTATTATATATGAAACACGATTACTTGTCAAGAGAGAAAGAAAAATCGCGCCGGCGGGGCAAGCCCCGCCGGCGTTTACTGTTCGGTCATTTTCACACTCTGTCTGGACTCGCGCAAAGCCGAAAAGGATAGTCGTTACATTCAATAAAATTGTTATAGAATGCCTAATTCATCACAGAACTGTTTATTTAATTCCTTCCACCTTTCTCTTCCTTTATCGGTCAACGAATATGGATATTCATTATGTTCATTTGTCCATGATTCATTTGAATATATCAATTTATCATTGACCATTCTATTTAAGATGTTACGCAAATAAATATCATCAATTTTATTATTACACAGATCAAAATATTCTTTAATTTGTGTAAAACACTCGTCATCTGTCATTAGACAATCTAATACAATAAAAATTTTTTTCATATATTTTCCTAATTTTTAAATCCAAGGATGAAAATGAAAATGTCGCCTAATACCATCTTTTATTATTTCGTGAAAACCACCTTTTGCCCCAGTCCATTTATTTATCAAATTCTTATAAGTTGACTGCCCTCCCTTGAGAGATCCTTTAGAAGGTTCTACAAGTCGTTTTGTTTCTTTCCACCTACTAGAATGCTTTTCGATACTGTTCAACATTTGTTCTGGAGTAGAAGCATTTCCAATACTACTTAAAACACCCGTAGTTATCGTCCCCGCAGTAGCTAAAGTTGCCGTTGCAATCATTAAACCATTATACCATTTTTCATTCATCCCAGCATCAATCATCCAATTATTTCCCGTAAAAGCCTCTTGATATTCTGCTGAAGCAAACAAACCAGTTCCAAGACCAGCAAACGCGGTAACTCCACCAATTACACTTAAACAAGTTGCTCCCGAGAATACTGCTCCCACGCCACTTATTAAAGCCGGTACTGCCACCATCGTTAATCCAATTGCCGTCATCGTGTTATTATCGCTTGCAGCCCCGCCAATAGTTAAACCCAACCCAGCTAAAGCCGTAATACCTAATATCAATGCCAAAGTGAGAGCAAACGTCCCGTTCGGGTCGACGTTCATGACCGGGTTGTTGTTGCAGTAAGCGTAAAGGTTGATACCGCCAAGGGTTTCCGGGTCTAAATACTCCACACTGTCGGGCGAAATAAATCTGCCCGTCTGCGGATCGTAAAACCGGGTCTTGAGCCAGTACAAGCCAAGGTCTTTGTCGAAATAATACCCCCGGTAACGAATCGGGTTGATATTGCCGATAAACCCTGCGGATGTATTCTCCGTGCCGTCCGGATTTAAGACTTTGTGGTTGCCCCACGCGTCGTTGCATAGACACAAGATGGTTATCCTGCAGGGGATAAATCCCCCGCAGGAAATTCATCTATCAAAAACCATTTAATACTTGTCCCGATTATTAATAATTAGCCCTAATGAATTTTTTGTCATAACCCCCAGGTCATATCCTGTACCTGCATCATAATTTACATGATGAACATCAGGATCATCACTCATCAAATCCGTTAGGACTTCTATCAACCATTGACACGCAGCATTATCAACTTCCATTTGAACAGTATATTTGTCAAGATACTCAATATTTATCCTGCCTTTTAAAGTTTCATTTTCTTTCATTTAAGCGCTCTCCTTTATATATGCCAGGAATCAAACAGATCATATAGAATATGCGCCACCGGCTTCATTTTTCTCCCAAGAAGTTCCAAATTCAAGTGTTTACCTATCTTTCGCCCTTTATACATATGCGGATCATCAAATCGCATTTGTCTTAGTCCATCTTTGGACACATACCTAGGTTTTCCGGAGTTTGAAACCCCTGCTTTTTTATACCCTTTCCCTAAAAATCTCTGTCCTTCTTTAGCAGCCTTATACTGACCTGTTGCATGATAAACGCCCAGAACCATACTCCCGACCGTTGCAATTCCATCGACAACATTTGAATACGTATCATACGCAGAATCGCTCCAGCCTAACACAGAATTAAACAATCCGTCACGCACGAAATTATAACCCGTTCCAGACTCAATCAATGTTGCTACACCATTTATTCCTGTTAGTGCACCCGCTCCAAGAGTCACTCCCGCAACAATTGACATTGCTAACGGAATTCCAGCTCCAAAAGTTGTAACAGATAGCACGATTGCAGTAATAGCAGTCGCAACCATGCTAAACCCTTTCCAGAAAGTACCCAAATCCCATGTCGTCCCGTTCGGGTCGACGTTCATGACCGGGTTGTTGTTGCAATAGGCGTAAAGGTTGATACCGCCGAGGGTTTCCGGGTCTAAATACTCCACACTGTCCGGCGAAATAAATCTGCCCGTCTGCGGATCGTAAAACCGGGTCTTGAGCCAGTACAAGCCGAAATCTTTATCGAAATAATACCCCCGATAACGAATCGGGTTGATATTGCCGATAAACCCTGCCGACGTATTTTCCGTACCGTCCGGATTTAAGACTTTGTGGTTGCCCCACGCGTCGTAAACGTAGCGGGCGACAACTGCCCCATTAGAATCGCACAGAGCAATGACGTCCCCCTGCACGTTTTTACGCAGGATATACGGTGAATAATTCAGCATAAACGAGCAAATTTCACCGTCTTCGTCACGATAGTACAGAATCGTATCTACACCGAACTTTTCCTTGTACAAGGTTCCATCCGCATAGAAATACTCCGTAGCGGTACCTTCTTGCGGCGTCTTTTTCACCCGGTTTCCATCGCCGTCATACACAAACGCCGTGCCGTCAAACGAGTTTACCAGATGGCAGCGCGTAAAGGTCAACGCCTTGCCGCGATAGGTCGTCGGGTTACCCAAAACGTCGTACGAGACCCCCTCTCCATCATACGAAAGCAGGCGGTTACGTTTTGCCGCGGCATAGGTATAAAGGTATTCCGTGCCGTTGCCGCTTAACTCCCCGATGGTATAAGGATATTCCCGACGAACGAGAATATTCCCGTTTCCGTCGTAAACGAAAGTTGTAGTTTTGCCGAGCTGCGCGGCATTTTCCCGCGTGAGTCTGCCGAGCGCGTCGTACTCGTAAGAGGAAAGCAGGTTGCCGTTTTCGTACACCGCGGAAATATTGCCCGCTTTGTCGTACTGATATTGCAGCGTGCAGTCCATTTTTCCGTTCGCGCCATGCGCATAACGAATGGACGAAATCAGCCCGGTTGCATGGTCTCCGGATTTGACGAAACTATACTGTTCCCGCGCGTTTTCCGTACCCGTAAAGGTATGCACTTTGCCCTTAACTCTGCCGAGATCATCGTACAGCAATTCGTGCACATAATACCCGCAGGTGGCACTCTTTAGCCGGTCGCCCTTTTCGGAATCGTACGCAAAGGTTGTAGACACCGAGGAACCGTCCACCGTAACGTTCCGCCCGGTCAGTCTGCCATAGGTATCGTAGGTATAATTTACGGCGTCGTTGCCGAAACTCCACTTGGTCAGACGGCCGTTGGTATGAGTCAAAAAGAAATTCTTCGTTTCGACGCCTGTATAGAGGGCACCACCCAAATATTCGCCGAGCGTGGTGTTGTAGGTCTGCCAGCGCATCATCTGCGACGAAGTACTACCCGCTGGGGTATAAGTATACGAGTCAAAATCCCCTCGGCTGGTATAACTCCAGGACTTTTTATCCCCGTTTGCATAAGTCACGGTTCTGGAACCGTAATGATCGGGATAGGAAACCGTACAGTAGACCGTTCCGTCCAGCTTGATCTCGGTCACCCTGCCGAAGCCGTCGTACTTGTACGAAACCTTGCCGTCGTCCCCCGTTTCTACCGCCGTCAATAAACCGGCGTCGTAACGGAGTTTCATCGTATTGTCCTGATCGCACGCGGACTGCGTAAGACTGATTTTCCGCTTGCTTGCATTGTCGTAGCCGAAATACAGTTTTGCCCCGGAGGGGGATACGACCGACCGCACCCGATTGTCGTTTCCGTAATAGGTGTAAGAAGTATATGCTCCCGTTCCGTCCGGAAACTCGCCGCGCGGCGTGTACTCTTTCACCGTTCTGCCGTAATCGTCCGTTTCGCTTTCGGTCACGAAGCGGGAAGACGGATCTTTCTTGTGATAGGTCGCGCTGCGAAGAAGAACGCCGTTGTCGTCGTACTCGTTTTCGGAAACGTCGCCGTCGGTATTTTCCGCATAAAGCAGGTTTCCTTTCCGGTCGTAGCGCAATTTCTGCGTTACGGTCTTGCCGAAGCGGTCTATCGTTTCGATCTGCACGGGGCGTTCGTTTTCGTATGCAAGATACGAGAAACTTGCGCCGTTTTCCACCTTGCGCTTTAAGGTCTTGTCGGGATTGTTTTCCGTAAACGTAAAATCGTCTTTTGCAAAACGGATGCCGGTAAACAACGCGTCACCGTTATTATAGCAATATTCCGCCGAAATTGCAATCGTTTTTACGATTTTTGAACGATCGATCATCACGGGAACCGCCGCAAACTGCCAGTTACGGTCGAACCTATTGAAATTCGCACGGAAATATTCCACGGAATTGTCCGTATACGTCACCTTTGCAAGCAGTGCAAACGTCGGCAGCGTGCCGTCTGCGTCCGCGCCCAGCACGTTTTCCCGATCCAGCGCCAGCGACGTCGCCTTGCCCCAACCGGAAAGAACAAAGCATTTTGCATCCCCCAGTTTAGATGCGGCGAGATTCTGCAATACTTTTACGCTCTTGTCTGCGCCACTGCTCAGTTTCAGCGAACTGCTTCTGCCCGCCGCCCCAACGCCGCTGACAATCGCCGCATCGTCTGCGGAAGACGCCGTCCAGCCGGTAGAAAGCGCGGATCCGAAATCCCCGTTGGTGAGCAGGCTATCTTCCTTATTCACGGCAACGGAATATTCCAGATTTTTCCCCTTGAAATGATAGGAAAGATCGCGCACCCAGGCAAATTTATCGCCTTCGGTATTTTCGCCGTTGTTGATCCGATAGGAAAAGAGTTCGTTATCGTCCGCGTCAAAGGAAATACGGACGGTTTCTGCCGGTCCCTGCATTTTTGCGAGGCGTTCTTCGCTGTTCACGGTGACGGTTTCGGTCGTTCCCGTCTGCGGGGCGGAAAGCGACGTAATTCCCTCTTCGGAAATAAGGCTGCCAAAGGTCCTTTCGGTCGCGACGACGACCGTTTCCGAAGCAGTCTTTGCCTTGCTGAATTCGTACGCGTAACCCATACGGTCTTTCACCCTGGTCAAAACGCCGTCCGCATAGCTGAAAGTCGTTTTTGCCTGATCGGTTTTTCCTTCCGCGTCCATGCTTTCCGGGTAAACGATCGCCGTAAGATTGCCGTTTTCGTCGTAAAGGAAGCGCGTCTCCCGATTTTCCTCGTCACGGATCGTTTGCAGAAGGTCTTCCTCGTTATAGGTAAAGGAAACCAGCGTTACGCCGTTTTCGTCCGTAATGCCGGCGATTTTGTTGTCCTCTCTCCAGACGATGCGGTTGACCCGCTTTTCGCCTGCACCGATGGCGCACAGCCTGCCGTAGTAGTCGAAGCCGAAATAACTGCCGCTGCCGTCCACCATAAAGTCGAGAACCTCTTTCTTTTCCTGTGCGAGCGCGTTGCGCAGTTTGTTTTCCATAACAGACTTCTGCGAAGTCATGGTATTTACCTCTTGCGTAGCGGCTGCAATCTGCTCTTCGCAATAGGCTTTTCTTTCCGCAGTCGTCTGTTTTTCCAGTTCCTTTTGCTTGTCGGAAATGCGGTCGGCAAGATCGTCCATATCTTTCTTTTTCTTGAGATATTCTTCCTGCTGATCGATGGAGGAAAGTGCGGAGTTGATCTCTTTCTGCGAATTGTTCGTCCGATCGATCGCCGCTTCGTACTGCAAATACTCGTTGTACTGATTGATTTTGTCCTGAATTTCCCGCACCTTGGCGTCGGTTGCAGCGCTCGCGCCGTTTTTCAGCGCATCCTGCAAATCCTGCTGGTACTTGTCTTTCAGCGAGTTGGAAATTTCCACGTACTGCCCGGTAGCGGAACTGTACGCAACTTTGTAATCGTCCGCAAGATCTGCTTCTTTTACATCTTGCGGACAGGTATCCATCGACTTGTCCTGCAACGCTTGAAGCACCTGCCTGTTTTCCCGCAACTGCCCGTAAAGTTGATCCCGCTTTTCCGAAAACTCTCTGCGCTGCGTCTGGTCTTCGTATGCCTGCAATTCCTTTGCCTTTTTCGCGTATCTTTCCTGCAGCGCCGCGAGATCCTGCGTCAGCTGATTGTCGTTTGCGGAAATATCCTTTTGCAGTTCGTCAATCCGCGTCTGATTCTGCTTGATTGCCGAACGCAGTTCCGCAATGCCGGAAATCAGCCCGGAGATCTCCTCCGTCATATACTGCGCGCAAGCGGAGAGTCCGTCCGGAATGAGATAAACAACCTCGTCTTCCACCGTAAGCTCGGTAGCCTGCGTTTCGGTTTTGCCGGTACAGAGCGCTTTCCTTTGCAGGATGCGATGGAAATAGGGCTTGCCATTTTCGTACCAGATCTTCTTTTTCACGTCTTTCACCGTGACCGGATAATCGACTCCGTCTGAGGAGAAAACGCGCGCGCCGTCTTTGATCTCCGTATACTTCAGATCGATCGAATACGGCTTTTCGTTGTAGACAAAGCTGCCCTCCGCGTACAAAAATTCGTTGTTTTCGTCCGGCTCGACGGTGATCTTCTTTGCGTTTTCGTCGTAATAGGCGTAATATTTCCCATCGGGCACGCTTTCCGCCAGACCGAAGAATTGCGCCTTCCCTTCGCCTAAAATGACCTGCGTTTGCAGATCCTGATCAAAATACGCGCGCTGCACGGTGTAATCCTGCCCGTCTGCCGAAACAATAAATCTTCCGTTTTCGTCCGTAATGGGCTGATTGTCCGCGTCCTTTTTCAGCTGATTTGCCGAAACAAACACGCGCTTCCCGTCTTTTTCGTAATAGAGTTTCTCCGTAAACGGAAGAATGCTTCCGCGCTCGTCCGCGTATTTCAGTACGGAAATCTGTTCGTCCAGGATATTGCCGCGATTGCGATTGACGAGATAGCGCTGCAAGTTCAGTTTCCAACCCTTCCCCATATGATGCGCGGGCGAAACCTTATACGCCTTTCCGTGCGTCACGTCCACGTCGCAGTCGTAATTATTTACGCTGCGGCGCTCGTTAAACCGGTGTTCTACGGCGGTCAGAAGCTTTCCACCTGCGGGAAGATCCGTATGCGTATAGGTCTTATTTCCGCTGAGCAGATTGACCCCGACGCTGCCGGCGCTTTTCACGTCGTATTCTTTCACGTGGTCTTCGTTCATCTGGTTTGCGTTTTTATAAACCACGTTCAAAACAGGGGCGGCGGTCGGATGATATTCCGTCGGAATGTTAAAATACAACAGATAGTCGTCCTGAATGGTCTTGTTCTTCAGCTCCAGATAGATCGTGCGTTCCCCCACGGCGAGTTTCTGGTTGAGTTCTTCCGGGTCGAAAGAAACGCTCATATTGTAGCCTTCCTCGGGGAAAGAATATTCTCCCAGTGTCTTACCGACGAAATCCAGCTTAAAGCCGCTGCCGTCCCCGATGTACGCCTTGATCTGGTTGCAGACAAAGGTATCCGTCGTGTGGCGCGCCGAAGAATTCATATACCCCTGGACGGAAAGACGCAGAGACGCGCTTTCAATCTCCCGGTCTTTTTCAATCAGCGATTCCGGGAACCGGATTTTGAAAAAGACGCGATAGGTATTCGACCCGTACGCCCTGCCGACCTTTGCCGTCCATTCGTTCGGAGCAGCAGCGTGCATAATGCCTTCGCTGTAAAGCCCGCTGAATACTTCGATGTTTTTCTCTTCTCTGTCCAGTGCGGGAACCATCACCTGCGGGTCGATTCTTACGGGGAAAACGCGCGCTTCGTCGTTGATCCAGTCCGCGGAAGCCACGACTTTCACCGCAAACCCGGACGCAGTTTCCTGCATGTCGTAATAGACGTCGTAACTTTCCGCGCCCGCGGCGTCTTCCATCACGGGGACGGGAAGAACAAACAGCACGTTGCCGTCTTTCTTATTTTTATACAGCATCGCGTCGCGCTTTTCGGAAAGCGCAAAGGCAAGCCCGTCGGTTTCGATCTTGAAATCGTATTCATACTTTTCCGCCCGCTCGCTGATAACGACGTCTTCCTTAACGCGGTTGCCCGTTACCCGGTAAAGCAGGTCGGCGCCCTTTTGGAAATCGGGATAGACGACGGCGCCGTCTACCGACACCCCCTGCACTTCCTTTTCGGCGTCTGCCGATAAAAAGCGGAATTCGCACCCCTGCTTTTTCAGCGTGAACAGCGCGCCGCCGGCAGTCGTTTTGGCGAACTTGTCGTCGAATACGTTCTCGCCCGTCGAAAAGCCGTCTTCCGCCCGGTAAATCCTGCTTTCAATATCCGAAAATTCTCCCGTTTTTTCGTTTTTGGTATGCACGGGCGCGGCATAGACCACCGCTTCAAACGAGCCGTTGGACAGCGCATAATGCTTTTCGCAGACCCCTCTTTTCCCCTTTTCTTCCCTCCTGCGGCAGGGAAGTTTTTCCTCGCTTTGGCGGCTGACTACTGTTTTTTCGCTTTGATGGCAGGAAATCGTTTCCTCGCTTTGGCAGCTGGAAATTTCTTCTTTCTGCTGACGGGAAGAACCGCTTTCTTCGCCATTCTGACAAGAAATCGTTTGCCCTTCCACCGCTTTGGCATTCCCCTCTTCGGCAATCTTTTCGCCGGAAGTGGGCGCATTTTCTGCGGCGGGCGTTTCTGCGGCGCCGGAGAAACCGGCTTTTGCTTTCCGAAGAATTTCCGCAATTTCTCTTAATTCCGCCTTTTTAGCCGGGGCAAGCACCCTTTGGCAGACTTCTGCAGGAGCAGCACTCCCAAGGTCAGGCGCTCCCGAGGTCAATTCCCCGGCAGCGTCCGCAGAAGAAAGCGGTTTGGCAAGCAAAATTTCCTCTGCCGCAAACGGTGTTTCGTCAGCGCTTTGCTGTGTGTCGTTTTTATGCCGAGACATAAAAACTTGGTTTGTGTAATGTTTTCCAAATTTGAATTTCATTCTCAAATTACCCTCCTTGCGCGGCTTTTTGCCGCAATCTCGGGGGGATTGTAACACGAAAAATGTCGAAATCGGTCGAATTGTGCCACCCGGTTTTCCCTTTGGGGACGGCGAACGAAAATCGACCCCATTCTCCCCTTTCCGGGAAAAGCGAGGTTTTACAAGCCTTTCAACGCCCACCGGCAGCCGGTTTCAGACAAAAAATATTTTTGTTTTTATTTTAAAAATTTATGAATAAAAGAGCATTCCCATTTTGGAATCAGAAAAATTTTTGAACGGAAGAACGTTCCCATTTTATTCAAAAAAATTTGCGTTCGGGGCAGTCTTTTCGTTTACAATATTCCCCGAAAAATTGCAAGCAAGGGATTCTGCCCGCAAGGGAAAAACGCGTAACGCAAAGCCGCCCGCCGGAAATTTCCGGCGGGCGGCGATATCATCTTGTTGTATCATTATCGTTTATGATATCCTGTATAGTGGGTAATCCGTTCAGGCGGCGAATCCAGACTTTCATGGTGCATTTTCTATCGGGCGATCTACGACAAAGTACCCGGCAAGCCATCTGTAAAAAATCGCACCCGGTAATATTTCCGGCACCTGGTCGAATGGCTGCGCGCGGCAAGGCGTCTATAAAAATCGCGCCCGATAATATTTCCGGCACCTGGTCGAATGGCTGCGCGCGGCAAACCATCTATAAAGACCGCACCCCGCAAATATCAACCGCCCGGCAAACCGTTTTATATGCTTTTCCGATCATCTTCGGCTGAAAGCCCGGCAGGCTGCCGTTTTCGTTACGGGCAAACGCCTTTCAGGCGCACGTACCCCTTCCATCACACGCCGAAGTGCTTGCGAATGGCGGCAAAAGCCTCTTCCGTAATGACGTGTTCCACCCGGCAGGCGTTTTCTTCCGCGGCAGACTGTTCCATACCCATTTTCACGAAGGCTTTGGTCAGCGCTTTATGCCGGTCGAGAATATTTTCGGCTTTTGCCCTCCCCGATTCCGTCAGGTCGATGGCGCCGTCTGCACGCACAGTGATATAGCCGTCTTTTTTCATAATCCCCACCGCACGCGAAACGCTGGGTTTGCTGTAACCCAGTTCTTCCGCCACGTCGATGGAACGCACGTTGCCTTTTCTTTGCCCCAATTTCAGTATCGTTTCGAGATACATTTCCTGCGATTCGTTGTCTACCATTTTCCTGTAATACGCGTTGCGCTTTCTCTTCCCGGTCGGAAAAACCGGCGGATTTGACGCAGCAGCGCCCTCGTTATTTTATTTATTATAGCATTTTTGCCGGAAAAAAGCAAGTTTATCTTCATTTTCCCCGGCGGATTTTTTAACGTTTTTGTTCATTCGGTCTTCTTCCGAAAAGGCGAACGGCGCATTTTTTGAAAAATTCCATCGTTTGCCCGTGGTTTTTCAGCAGCGTATCCGGATCGTCAAAAACGCCGAAATCCCGCATAGTGCCCTCTTTTTTGGATATACGTATCGCAAAAATCGAAATCTTTCACAGTTCTCCCTTCTGACCACGGTTTCGCCAGACAACGTTTCCGATTTTAACGGACGTTCCTCTATTTTTCGATCGTCCGCGACACGTGACGGTCGATATCCACGCGGGCGTTTTGACTCTGCCCGCGCCATACCGTTTCCGACGCGCCATACCGTTATCCCGCGGCGCCTGCAGACCAAGTTTTATTGCGTCCTGCCGCCGTCCCGAATCGGCAATCCGCCGGACGATCGGAAAGCGTTCCTCACACGAAAAAGCGCCCGATTTTGCGCATACGTATGCGCAAAATCGGGCGCTTCCCTCTCGAAATCCCGCTTCCCCTACGGCTCGCAATTAACCCCTGAAAAGCAATCAGAGTCTGCGCCGGCAATTCTCTTTTCTATCATCCTCGTCGCAACGCATAAACCCCGCCGCCCGTTTTCCGCGCCGCTTTCAGCCGTGGGCGGGACGGTATTTGCCGGTTTCTACCTCTTTCAAAAGTTCGGCAGTGGAAAGTCTTCCGTCGCGGTTAAACCGCTTCAGACACAACACCGAAGCGGGGTCGCCCCGCCGCACGATCGAAACGCCCTCGTTACAGGTCAAAAGGACGGTAAATCCCATATCGGTCAGCACTTCGCGCGCGGCGTCGTTGTACTTCCCGAACGGGTAAGCGAACGCAACGGGCGTAACGCCCGACTTTTTTAAAAGCGTTTCCTGCAATCTGCCGACGTCTCTGCGAAGCGCCGTTTTGTACTCCGCCGCGCTTTCCCCCCTTTTCTGCGAAGCGCCGAAGCGGGGGGAATAGCGGTGCATATCGTAGGTGTGGTTGCCGATTTCAAACACGCCGGAACGGGCAAGTTCTCCGATCTCCTCCCAGGTGACGTGGGAATAGTTGGGGTTGTCCTTATCGCCGGATTCGGCAGAATAAGCGGTGTATGCGCCGACGACGGAAAGCAGCGCTTTTGCCCCGTGTTTTTTTAAGATGGGCAAAGCGTAATAATAATTGTTGTAATATCCGTCGTCAAAGGTCACGAGCAGCGGTTTTTTGGGCAGGTCGCCGGTGCCGGAAGCGTAGGCCTCCACCTCTTTCACCGTAACGAAAGTATACCCGGCGGATTTTACCGCGCTTAAGTCGTTTTCCAGTTGCGCGGGCGAAACGATATAAATGCCCTGCTTGGATTTCAGCACGCCGTGATACATCAGAACGGGCAGTCTGACGCTGTCTCCGGCAAGACTTTCCGTCCCCGTTTTTGCCGCGGGAAGCCCGTCCTGAGGCAATAAACCGTTCGATTTTTGGGTATACGTCCCCCGATTTTCGGGAACGGCGCCTTGCGCTTTTATAGGCTGCGCCGATGTTTTTGGCGCACTGAAAGAAAAACCGATAACAGCCGCAAGACAGAATAATAAAAGAAAAATACGTTTCATACCTAAAGTATGCGCCGCCCGCGCGCGCTCCATTCTTAAAACGAAAAAACTTCCGCGCAAAGCGGAAGTTCCGGCAATATTTCCCTTAGCGAATCGCCCAAGTTCCGGCAATATTTTCCTTGACGTATTGCCCACACGAAGTGAACGTCCGGCATTGTTTTTCCATGACTTATCGCTCGTCCGAACCAGAATTTCCGGCACCGCCCGGCTTTCCGATTCCGGCGAACGCGTAATCCCCCTTTACGATATAACGGAAGTACGGATACAGCAAAATCAGCACGGCAAACAGCCACGCGCCGGGATCGCCGAAGCACAGCGCCACGAACGAAGCGTGACTTGCCAGCGCGTTCGTCAAACCGCCGTTGACGATCCGCGGCAGAAAAGTGCAGATCAAAATCCGCGCGACCAGTTCCCCCGCGCCGGCGGCAAGCGTCCACACCGATTTGCCGATGCCCTGCACGCCGTTCCGCAAAATAAACAGCATGCCGAGCATAAAAAACAGCGGCAGATCGACGTAAAGGTAGGCGTTGCCGAAACGGATCGATTCCGCCGTAATTTTATCCGCACTCAAAAAGATATGCTGATACGCCCCGCCGATGGAAAGCAGCAGCCCCACCCCTGCGGAAAGGACGTATAGCGCCGCCCCGATCAGCATTGCCTGCCGCATGCCGCTGCGAATGCGCCCGGTCTGCCCCGCGCCGAGGTTTTGCGCGTTGAAACTGACCATCGCCGTCCCCAAAGCGGAAAGAGGACACATGGCAAAGTTGATGAGCTTGTTCGCAGCGCCCATGCCGTTCTGTGCGGGCGCGCCTTCCACCATCATACCGCCGGGGAGCAGGTCGAAACGCACCGTCTGCTTCAACATCACGATAATGCCGACGGAAAGCACCGAGAATTGCAGTCCGAGCGGGATTCCCTGCTTCAAGTGAGAAGCAAGGTCGTTTTTGGTGAAAACGAAGTCTTTTTTCTGCAACCGCAGTTTGGGATATTTGGCGAACGTGTACCCAAAACAAGCGACTGTACATAAAAATTGCGTCAGAACGGTAGCGCCGGCGGCACCCGCCACGCCCCAGCCGAACGACTTGATAAACAGCAAATCCAGCGCCACGTTGAGCGCGGTGGAAACCAGCAAAAACAGCAGCGGCGTGAACGAATCCCCGATGCTGCGCAGCACGCTTAAGATCTGGTTGTAAAAGATCTGCGCCGCCAGTCCCAGAAAAATGACCAGACAATAATCGTGCGCGGCGTCGTACACTTCCTTATTCTGCGGCGTCACGTTGACGAACGACAGCATGGGGCGGATCAGCAGCACCGAACCTATGGTCAGCACCACGCAGATGATTGCCGAAAGCACGATCTGTGCGGAAAAGGAACGGCGCGTCCCCTCTTCGTCCTCGGCGCCGATTTTTTGGGAAGTGATGACCGAAAAACCCGCCGTGCAGCCGAACGCGAACTGCATGAATATAAACACGAGGGGCGACGTGTCGTTGACCCCGGCGACTTTGCCTGCGGAAAGAGTCTGCCCGCAGATGGCGGCGTCCGACAGGACGTAAAGCTGCTGCAACAGATAGGAAATAATGATCGGCACGGCAAATTGCAATATCGCGCGCCATACCGAGCCTTTTGCAAGATCGACCGGCTGAAACAGCCGTTTGATTCTTGCCACGAAAGATAATTTTTCCGCGTTTTCGCCCATATCCGATTCCTCTGCCGAAAGAACGCCGCCCTCGTCAAAAAGAGCGCCCTTCCGGTCGTTTTACGCTGCGCCGAAAGCCGTTTTTCGTCCCCGCCGCCCGCGTCTTTCCGTAATTTAAGATAAAAAAAGAAACGGTACTTACCGTTTCCAAAATTACGCAAATATTTTATGCAGAAAGCCCCTCTTTGTCAAGCGTTTTTGCGCAGAAAAAGGCGCTGATTTTTGACCGGTTTTGCGTCAAAATTTGACCTGCTTTCGGCAGGCGTTTTCAGGGAGCGGAAAAGGCGCGCACTACTACTGCCGGCACTGCCCGGTTCAAAGGTCTTAAAAGAGTCAGCCGACGAGCGCCGAAAGCAGCGCCGCGCGATAAGGAGAAAGTTCTTCCATCGTCAGCGAGCGATCGGCTTTCGGAATCGTAATTTCCAGATTTTGCACGATTTTTGCGGGACGTCCCCCGAAAACGAGAACATTATCCGCCGCAAGCAGTGCTTCGTCTACGCCGTGAGTGACGTATAGCACCGTCTTTTTCTCTCTCTCCGCCAGCGCGTTCAGTTCGGCGATCATCTTCTGCTTCAAGCCGACGTCCAGCGAGCGGAAGGGTTCGTCGAGCAGCAAAAGATCGGACGAAGCGAAAAACGCCCTTGCGATCGCCGCGCGCTGTTTCTGCCCGCCGGATAAACTCTGCGGAAAGCGGTCTTTCAGTTCCGCAATGCCAAGCGCCGCCAGCAGTTCTTCCGCCCGCGCGCGGGAAGAGGTGATCTCCTCCCCCTTTTTCCGCACCAGAAGCACGTTGTCAAGCACGGTAAACGAGGGGATCAGGCGGTCTTCCTGAAAGACGTACGAAACGCCGCCTTCCGCGCCCGTAATCTCCCCGTCAAAAGGTTCTATTCCCGCCAGAATTTTGCAAAGGGTAGTTTTCCCTACGCCGGAAGCGCCCAAAAGGCAGGTAGTCTTCCCCGCGGGGACGGTGAAAGACAATCGGTCGAACAGCGGCGTTTCGCCGTATTTTTTCGTGATGATTCCCTGTACGTCAGCCACGTTTCCACCTCACAAGCAAGCGTTCCAAAAGGGCAAACAGCCCCTCGAGCGCCGCGCTAAGCAAAACCGCCGCCACCGTGTACGCAAAGAGTGCGGAAGTATCCAGTTCCACCTTTGCCAGCATCATCAGATTCCCCAAAGAATTTTTGGTGGAAACCATCACTTCGGCGGCGATCAGCACTTTTAAGTTGAGCCCGACCGCGCTTTTCAGCAGCTTCAGCGCGGGGGCAAGCGTTTCCTTCGCATAAACAAGCGCCTTGCGAAAAAGCGGCACGCGGTACACGCGCATCATTTCCAAAAGTTCGCCGTCTACGCCCGTAAGCGCGCCGTAGAACCCGGAAAAAAGCAGCGGAAAAGTTACCAGCGCCGCCACGAAAGAGGGAGTCTGCCTTGCGCTTGTCCAGATAAAAAACAGCAGGATCACCGCCATGGTCGGGAGTGCGCGCAGTACCGAAACGATGGGCGAAAGCACGCGGTAAACAGGCGAAAACGCCGCAGAAAGCAGTGCTAAAATCGCCGCGATCATTGCGGAAAGCGCAAAACAGACCACGCTGCGCCATAGCGAAGAACCGAGCGCGACGTAAAAGCCGCGCGTACCCAAAACGCGGAAAAATTCCGACACGGCGCGCTTCGGGGCAGGCAACACCATTTCCACCCCGATTTTTTGCGCCGCGATCTGCCAGATCAACACCACAAGGCAGACGGAAACGACGGGATACCCCACGCTTTCCGCTATTTTTTTATATAGGACTTTTTTGTCTTTCATACTCCCTGCCTTTGGTCGTTTTTTCTATACGGTCGGTAATTTTCGGTAAGTTTTTGTCGGATCGGGAATTATTTTATCACCCCGCGTGCCGCGGTTGGTTTTAGTTGTTTTTTTGCTATACGGTCGGCTGTTTTCGGTAATTTTCCGGGAAATCGCGAATCGCTGTCGTCACCCGCGATCCGTGGACTTTTTCTCCGATCTGCACCCGGCGGGAATGCCCGCTTCAGGGCAATCCCGCCGGGTGCTTTTTAAACGATCCGCCGCATATCTTTTTAAACAATCCGCCGCATATTCAAAGGATAGCACCCGCGCTTACCCAAAGCGACGACTCCCGCTTTTCCGGAGAGCGGCGCCCTCTTATCTGCAACAACGGTTGCCTCCCGTCCCGAGCAGCACCCCGCCGATCAGGATTTCCGCTTATGATCAGGGCTTCCGCTTATTTGGAATAATAGAAATTGCCGTCCGGCAGGTTGTCGCCGATCGCCGCGGGCTTAAAGTTTTTCAACACCGTAAGGTAGGTTTCGATTTCCTGTTTGCAATTTGCGGCAAGGACGGAATGAATGTTGCAGCGACCGATGATTTCCGCGGTAAAAGTATTTGCCGCCGCGACCGCACTGCCCAAAGTTTTCATCGCTTCGGTGGCTTGGGCAGGGTTCTGGTTCAGCCAGTTTTCTCCGTCGGAAACGGCGGAAAGCAGCGCTTCCACAAAGGCGGGGTGGTTTTCGATCAGGGCGTCGGAAACGACTAAGGAAGCCTGCGGCAGGGCAAGTTCCGTCCCTTCCTGCTTTTTGGTGGCGAGTTTCCACTGTTCCTGCAGGTCGAGCGCGACCACTTTGCTTGCCGCCGCGCACGCTTTGGTGGCAACAGGTTCGCCCACGATGCCGAATTCCGCCTTGCCTTGCTTGAGCAGCGGGACGAGCGCCGAGCCGCCTTCTACGTAAGACATCGCGACTTTGCCTTCGACCGGTTCGTCGCTCTTGACGCATTCGATGCCGTTCGCCTGCATAATATACCGGAAGACGTAATCGGGCGTGCCGCCTTCGCCGATGGAATAGACCACTTTGCCTTTGAGCGAGGAAAGGTCTTCGATCTTTTCGTTGCCGAGCATATACAGCAGTCCGTGCACGTTGACGCTGACCAGTTTGACTTTCGCGCCCTTATTGTAGATGTTTGCCGCCGCGTTGGTGGGCATAATCGCGACGTCGGCTTTGCCCGCCGCCATCATCGTGGCGATTGCCGATTCCGCGCCCAGCGAATAGCGGACGGTATATCCTTTTTTAATGGCGTCAGCCTGCGTGAGGTAGGTCGTTCCGTCTTCTTCCACAGCTTCCGCCGTGCGGTACTGCGAAGCGAACGCCAGTGCGGGCGCGCCGTCCGGCATGATTACGCGGACGGTGGCGGGGTCGGTCTTTTTGTCTGCGCAGCCGGCAAAAGTCACCAGCGCCAGCGCGGTAAATAACATGGTGAGAAGTAATGCGATACGTTTCATAATTTTTGAACTCCTTTTCGGAAAAGTGCGGGCAGCCCTTGCGCTGCGACTCGATCTTTGCGGTCGAAGTCTGCTTGGATAGTCCGGGCGGCGGCTCTTACGCCGCGGTTCGATCTTTGCGGTCGCAGTCTGCACGGCTGCTTTTATTCCGTGGTAAAGCCTGCGCGGCGGAAGGCGTTTTTTGCGTTCCTTTCAATCCTTGCGGAAAATTCTGCGCGGCTTACGCCGCGTTTGTGCTGCGATGAAACCTTCACGGTTAAAACCGCCTCTTTTCTCTTGGGCTAATTTGTCAGACCGCAAAACGGCGTGCCTTTCTTTTCCCTTTTCCGGAGTCGATTATATCCTTTTTTATGGAAAAATGTCGTTGTCTAAACAACCGTTTTTGTTTTTTAAAGAAACCTCCCGCAAATTTCCCATGCAAAAGGCGGCTTTCCCGTGCGCCCAAGCATAAAATCCCTTTTTATTCTGCGGCACGCAAATTTATTCAAGGCACGCAAAAAAATTTGCTTTTCCGCTTTTCCTGTGATAGAATAAGGAAAATTATACGGGGCGGCTCCTTTTTCGGGGCGGCTTTCGTGGCTTCCCGTTTAAGGGCGGCTTTCGTGACTTCCCCTTTGGGGGCGGTCGGGCTGACCCCCCTGCGGGGCAACTTTGCAAAACATAGGGATTCCATTCGTCACCCTTCCTACCGAAAAGGCGTCTTTTTCGCCATTTTCCGCGACCGTTCGGGCGCAGTAC
>CAKQSI010000015.1 GCA_934272745.1 uncultured Clostridia bacterium
TTTATATTTAAAAACAGGGAAAAAGTAATTTGGCTTGCAAAAAAAAGAAAGACAAAGGTAAGCGCAATCTGCGATTTTATTTTAATCGCTCCTTATTATCGCCATCACATGTTTGCGTATACCGCCAGTTACCCTTACCGCTATATAGACGAAGAAATTTATGAGATGGACAAAAGGAAATATGGACGTGGCATAAAAGGAGTCAATAAGAGTACGTTAAGAAACGAAAATAACAACACAAAAGATAAAAAGTGACTTCTTTTATACGTGTTGTCCTGCGGGGGATAAATTCCCCCGCAGGGAGACGTTATCGTCAACTACGACAACTTAATCAGATTTGATTTTAAGACTTATGAAAAAAGGGGGATCGGGAGCGGGTGATGCCCTCTCGGGGAAAAGAGAAATGAATGAGGAAATTGTTGCCGGATCGTGGCCGCAATTCATCGATGATTTTTCGGTGAAGCGCAAGGAGTTTAAATTTTGGCATTGGAATTTTGAATTGCATATTTCTTGTCTGATGAACAATTTTGTTTCCATAACATATGGAAAGCCGCATAATTATCTGGTCAAGACCTATGACAGTCCGCAGGATTTTTTGAAAGATCCCCTGTTTTGTGGCAAAACGTTGCAGGGAATTTGGGATAATCTTGTCCTTTGTTAAAATGAAATTGAGTTGAATATTGTGGACGGGGGCGCCCGCCGCGGAATTTCCGCGGCGGGCGCCTTTTCTTTATGCGGGGTTATTGGGGTGAATCACCGTTGCTCTATGGCGGGTGTCCCGTTACGTTGATCTGGCGGGGATTTCGTTTGTAGGGCGATCATCGATCGCCCGCCAAAAGCAGAAACTTTGTATCCTCTGCATTTGCCCGGTAGCATAAGGATACAAAGCGACGAACTGCAGGCGAACGCTGTTCGCCCCTACGAAAGGCGGAGAAACATATTCTTAACAACACAATACGAAAAAAATTGAGTTTTTGGCTGTCATCAAAAACTTCAAAATCCCTGTAGATTTCCGGCAAAAACCTTATGTTTGACGCTTCCCTTTTGCAATCAGGCGAAGCGCGAAGTTCTTGCAGGCAGGCTTCCGGCGCACATCAATAAAACGAATTATTCCTGCAACGACCGTTTGCCGGAGAAAAAATTCTTCAAAAAAATTAAAAAAATCGATCTTTTCCGGCGTTCTCCGTTGTCATATAAGTAGAGGGGAGGGCAGGAATGGATTTTACAAAAGTTAGAGACTTGCTGGAACATGCCGCGCCGTACCAAAAAATCCGATTGGAAGGAGAAATTCGCGTTCCGCTGGCGAAAACGGACAAAATGTTCGTCGGCAACCGGTACAGCGACGCCTTGCTGACCATCGACGCGCCGAACGTGACTCTGGAATGCAGCGGCGCGCGGCTGTTTTTGCTGATCGAAGAACCGCCGGATCGCCCGATTGATCTTTTGCATATCAAGGGCGGTTGTGAACGGCTGGTGATCAAGGATCTGCTGATCCAGATTGCGCTGCGGGCGCCGGCTTCCAAAGAATGGGTGACAGCGATCCGGAACGACGCGTTCGGCGTAAAACTGGTGGATTGCCGGGTGGAAATGATTTCCGAAAACCAGATCAACATGATCGGGATTTACAACGATGGCGACCGGGAAACGCACCTGGAAACTTCTGCGGACAACCTCTCGCTGGAGCATTGCGAGATCAAAGCCGAATGTCGGGCGGAAGAATTTCCGTTTGAAAGCGAAGTGATCGCCTTTTTTAATCGCGTGGCAAACAGCATTTCGATGTCGAACTGTTTTTTATACGCCACGAACGCGGGCTGCGGCGCTTTGCAATCGGCAGTCGGCGCCTACACGAACGGGCGCTTCGGGCGGTTCGTGGGGAATAATATCAAAGCCAACGGCAGCCACAATGCGGGCGTGCAACTGGAACGGGCGCGGGCAGTCGGCTTCTTCAATGAAGGGCATTATTCGCTGATCGTCGCGAACAACCTGATCGGGGAATGGGCGGGGCAAGCCGTGGGGCTGTATAACGCCGGCACTTTTGCCAAGGTGTCCGGCAATAAAATTCTTGCGACGCACACCGTCAAGGGGCGTTCGGTGCAGAACGTCGGCAACGAGTGCGTATTTGACGGCAATATCCTGACTTCTACCAGCAGAAACCCGCGGCTGTTCGATCAGGCGGCGCGGGACTGTGTCATTTCCGGCAATCTGATGAAGGCGCTTTTAGGGCGGTCGGACCTGATCTCCAGTTGCGGTATTTACGCGCCGAACCGCGCGTTCGACGGAAACGTGATCGTCGGCAACCGCATTATCGGCGTTGCGGATTGCGGGCTGATGATTCACGGCGGGATCGGGATCGTGAGAGATAATCTCGTGACTTCTTCCGACGGCATGGAGCCGAAGAAAGAAGCCGATTCTACGGATACGGTGCTTTTCCGGAAATTGGACGAGCGGAATATCCGTTCGATCGGGTAGAAATCGGGTAGAACCTTTCGGGCAAAGACGGTCTTCGTCCGGCTATAAGCGCCGCTTTGGCGAAGATTGTAAAGGGTTTGTGCCGAAAACCGCGGGACGTACCATAAAAATCGGAACGCGGCGGACTGAAAACTTACGAAACTTCTGAAATGCGAAGAGGGGAGAAAACTTTTCCGGCGGCGGGCAGCACGCCCGCTCATCCGGGAGGGCAGAGGGGAAAACGATGGACGGATTTATTCGGATCGTAGAAAAATACGGAATCAAGACCGTTTTTATGGCGGTCGTTATCTGTTTTTTGACGGGAATATTCAAAATTCCCGTCAAACTTTTAGCCAAAAAATGCAAAAAGTACGAGTATGAAATCAAACGCTATATTACGCTGATTCCCATTATTACGGGTTTCGGCGTGGCGATCTTATATACCTACCTCACAACCAAAACCGCGTGGGACGATATGACCGCAGTCTACGCCGTCAGCAGTGCCAGCCTGAGTTTTTCGTTCTACGCGATTTTGGAAAAATTCTTTACCAAGACCCCGAAAGAAATTTCGGCGGAACTTGCGGACGTTTCCGACCTTCTGCAAAAAGAAAAAGCGGCTTTTGGTACCGAATTTTGCGAACCGTCTGCCGAAATCGGGATCACGGACGTACAAACAGACGCGAAGACAGACGAGGTGCAGGGCGGGGAAGCCCCCGTTTTGTTTGTCGAAAAAGGCGCTGCCGCTTCGCTTGCCGAAAGCGCGCCGGCGCAAAAACCCCTTTCGGAGCGAAACCCTCTTTCGGAGCGGGAGCCGGTGGCAGTGCGAAAAGCCGTGCTGCAGGATACGGCGGCGGCGCGGGAATCCATCATTTTGCGAGGACACGGCAATGGAACTGACGGTTAACGCATATCCGGGAAAACTTATCGTTTTCGAGGGGACGGACGGCGCAGGCAAGACGACCATGATCGGCAAAACCATGGAATATCTTTCCGGGAAATACGGGGAGGAACGTTGTCTGTTGTTAAAACAGCCGACCGACCTTTCCAGAAAAACCAGACTGTTTCAAAAAATGATGTACTGCAAAAACAACGCGGACGTCAGTTATCGCGCGGTGCAACTTCTGACCCTTTCCGACCGGGTGCAGCAGAACCACGAAGTCATCGTTCCCGCCTTAAAACAGGGAAAAATCGTCGTATGCGATCGCTATTTATATACTTCGATCGCCAATATGCGGGCGCGTGAATATCGCGGTGAGCGTTGGTTTTTCGACGCCTGCAGAGAAATCGTCAAGCCCGATCATGCCTTTCTGGCGTACGCCGATCCCGAACTTGCCATCGAACGCATCAAAAAAAGACCGGAAGAGTGTACCAGACATCTGGACGAAGCGCTGCTTCGCAAGGTTTCGCGGGAATTTTTGTCGATGCGGGAAGAGGCGGAATTCTGCATTCTCGACACGGCAGGGAAAGCGGAATCGGCGTTCGCAAAAGTGAAAGCGCGGCTGAGCGCCGCGGGTATCTGACGGGCGCGGGCGCAAACCTCGAGGTCGGACTGACAGGGGCGAAATAACGGAGGACGTGATGGAAAAAGGGGACGTTATGAAAAAAGAAGTGCGTTTCGTACTGGACGTGCTGCAAGGGATTCCTGCAGACCCCGCGGGGATCGACTGGTATTATACGCTGGGGTTTTTAGAGCTGAACAAAGTGGGCGCCGTCTTTTTCGACAGGTGCGGAAAACTGAAGATCGCGCTGCCGCAGATTGTGGAACGGCAACTTTCTTCGCTTAAAAAAGCGCAGGCGCTCCGGAACGATTATCTGCTTTCCGCCATCAAAGAAGCGGGCGCGGCGCTGGAAAATTCCGGCGTAAAATACGCGTTTTTAAAGGGAAGCGTGCTGTCGAATTCCGATTTTTTGACAGACGTGCCTCAAAAAACGGTAGGGCAGTCGCATAAAGCGCTTTCCGTGATCGACGGAAACGGGCGGCTTTTTTATGCAGAAGGGGAGCGCGTTTCCAACGATATCGATCTGTTGATTCTGCCCAAAGACGCCGGGACGGTGGGTAAAATTCTGAAAGAACTCGGCTTCGTGCAGGGGTATTACGATTTTAAAAAAAGCGCGATCGTGCCGCTTTCCCGGCAGGAAATCATCAGCCGGCGTATGAACCGCGGCGAAACGGCGCCCTTCCTTCGGGAAGGGGCGGTGCCGGGCGCACCGTTCATCGAGATCGACCTCAATTTCTCGCTGGATTATCTGCCGACGGGGCAGGAAACGCTCGTGCGCGATATGCTGGATCGCACGCTGCAATACCATTGCCGCGGCGGCGGAACCATCCGCAGCCTTTCGCGGGAGGACTTTTTCTTTCATCTGGTGATGCACCAGTATAAAGAAATGACCCTGTATTCCATGGTAAAACGCAGAAAAGATTTGTCGCTGTATAAATTTTTCGACCTTTACGAAATGCGGCGCCGCGCGTTTTACCGGCAGGACGTTTTCCGCGTGCTGGTCGATTCCTGCGGGCTGAGTAAGCAAGCCGCGCTGGTGCTTTCGGTGACCGATCGCGTGTTCTGCCGGGCGGAAGAGGTAAATGGCGCGACATCTGCCGCGAAAAACGGGGATATGCAATTGCCGGACGGGCTTTCGCCTTGGGAAGACGGTGCAGAAATTTCGTTTGTGCCGGACGGCGGTATAAAAATTCCGGAAAACCGGATTGCGGCGGGCGGCGAAGCGGAAATGCCTGCGACGGACAGGAATGCGGCTGAAGGAAAGTTCGATTGCTACGCCGTGGTCGATCCGGAAAATGCCTTTAAAAAATATCTGTTCACCGCGCCGGTGGAAATCCGGATCGGGGACTTTAACGCGCAGACCGCGCTGGTCGAGGCGGAATAACCTTCCGGCAGGGGAAACCGGCTGCCGCAGCGCGATAAAAACACCGCGCCGGATAAAGCGCCGCGGCGCAACAAGCAAAAGTCTGCGGCAAAACGAGTGCAATTTCCGCCCCGCCGCAGAAAAACAGCAAAAAGCGGCAGAAAAATAGCAAAGAGCGGCAGCAAAACGGCAAAGGCAGAGGAAAAATGACAAAAGAAGATCTTGCAAGCGTGCCCTATCTTTCGTGTGTGGAAAACTATTTCCTCGCCTGGTACCAAAAGGCGCGGAACCCTGCGGAACTATACGGGGAGTGCCTGCGCCCGTTTGCCGAAGTATTGCGCGATTTTGTGGTTTGCCGCGCAAATTACGCTTCTTACGATAAAATTCCGCGGGTGCAAAATTTGGCAAAAAAGTACGGAATCGTCGCTTCCGAAGCGAGAAAGGGCGAGATTCCTTGCCTGAAAAAGGACGACCTTTTGCTGCTAAAAGTGGGGAAAACTTACCTGCAGGGGCAGAAAATTTCCCCCTGGAGAGAAGATCATTACGTGTGCGTTACCGGAAAAAAAGGGGAGGAATTTTGCTTTCTCGATCAGTACCCGCTGCGGGAAGGGCGCGCGCCGTTAAACCTTCTCGTGGGGCGAGACGAGGAGATTTTTACGTTGCGATATGCCTTGACGGGCGGGGGAACCCTTCCGGATTTTTCTGCGCCTGCCGCGCAGGTCTGGAGAAAAGAACCAAACGCGCCCCTTCCCGAACTTACGGCAGAAGCGGGCATTCCGCTCAGAAACGCGCTTGCGGTATACAAGGTGATTGCCCGCCGTGCGGAAGCGTTTTATCGCGACTTCTGCGCGCCCGCAGCCAAGAAACAGGCGGGAAATAAAGAGTGTGCGGCGGAAAAACGGGCAAGAAAAGTGATGCCGGGCGATGAAAATAAATTGTTCGCGGCGGCGGACAACGCGGCGGAAAAACGGGCAAGCGCCGCCGGTTTGCCGGCGGAAAATAAAGAGCGTTCGGCAACCCAAGCGCAAGCCGCGCTTTCCAAAGCGGCGGAGGAAGCGGAACGGGCGTTTGCTTCCCTTTCGGTTGCGGTCGCGCGCGGTAAAACCGACGCCGCGGCAATGCAAAGCGCCGCCGAAAGAGTTGCTGCGTTGGAAGAGGAGGCAAGGCTTCTCGTCCTGCAGGCTGAAAACGGGCATGCTTAAGCGCCGACGGCAGGCAAAAGCAACATCCGGGCGGTACCGGCGTATTAACGACGGCTCAAAAGGCAAAGCAGGCGAAAGAAAAGGAGAGGGAAATGGACAGAAAAGAAATCGAACGATTGGTGGGGAGTTGTATTGCTTCCTATATTCCGCAGTCGGAATTCCAGCCCGAAGAGCGGCTGAAAGAAGATCTGGGGCTGGACAGTTTATTGCTGGTAAACGTGGTCGTGGATATGGAAAACGCGCTGGAAACTTCCTTTGACGACGGCGCGCTCGACCCTGCCGAACTTACGACCGTGGAATCGTTGTACCGACTTGCGGAGCAAAGCCTATGACGCTGTGGGAATTTTTAAAACCGCGGCTTTCCCCCGCCTTTTCGGAAGAAATCGAACGCCGTGCGGCAAAAATCACCGGCAGGGGCAGGCTGATTCCCGCCGCGGCGGAAAAGAAAGAGGAGCAAGTGCGGGAAATTCTTGCCATTCTCGCTTCTCGGAACGTGGCGGTGCCGGTGTCGGATTGCTACGGCGAGAAATGGAAAGAGGAAATTCTGCTTTCTTTAGACGACGGCAGTTATCCAGATCTTGCGTTTCTGATGTTCACCAGCGGTACGACGGGGCGCCCCAAAGGGGTGATGCTTTCGCACGAAAACGTCATCGCCAATTTAAAAGCCATCGGATCCTATTTTGAAATCGAACCGGGCGACCGCTTTTTGATCGCGCGGCCGCTCGTGCATATCGCCGTTCTGACGGGGGAAGTGCTGTACGGCTTGTACCGCGGCGCGGAACTGCGATTTTTCGACGAAGTGTTCATGCCGAAGCGCGTGGCAAAGACCATTCGCGAGGAGAAAATCAACGTTTTTTGTTGCACGCCCACCCTGTTTCATCACCTTTCGCCCTATCTTGCGCCGGACGATCTGAAAACGGTGGTGTTCAGCGGCGAACGCCTGCAGGCGGGGCATGCCGAAGGACTGAAGGAACGCTTCCCTTCCGTGCGGTTTTATAACGTCTATGGATTGACGGAAAACAGCCCTCGGGTTTCCGCGCTGACCTATCGCGACTTCTTTAAAAAACCGCAAAGCGTGGGCAAGCCCATCGCCGGGACGGAAATGGCGCTGCGGGACGGCGAACTGTGGGTGCGTTCCCCCTCGGTCATGCAGGGGTATTATCACGCGCCTGAACTCACCGCGGAAAAAATTTCCCCGGACGGGTTTTTAAAAACCGGCGATATGGCGCGCGTGGACGACGACGGCGATTATTACATTCTGGGCAGAAAGGACGACATGATCATTCGCGCCGGAGTCAATATTTACCCGCAGGAGATCGAATCGGTCGCGCTGCAGGCGCCCGGCGTGCAAGCCTGTCTGGTTTGCGGCAAAGACGACGTGAATTACGGGCAGGAAATCTGCATAAAAGCGGTGGGAAGTCTGACGGCGCAGGATCTTCGGAAATACCTTTTGGAACGGCTGCCCGCAAGACTGATGCCCGGCCGGTTTGAAATCGTCGATCGGCTGGATATGACGCCCAGCGGGAAAATCAGGCGCTGAAGACTAAAATGAAAACGATATTGGAATTGATACGCGCCCATACGGCGTTTGACGAAGAAATCCACGCGGATACGCCGATATCTTCGCTCAGTCTGGACAGTTTGTCGTTCATCAACCTTCTGGTGGCGATCGAAGAGGAATACGGGGTGGAGTTCGGCGACGAAGAATTGACCAGAGATCGTTATGCCTCGGCGGGCGATCTGATCTCTGCCGTGGAGAAAAAGACGGAGGAGAAAAAGCAGGGCGGCGTTCCCGAAAAGGGGTAGACGTCCCCCGGTTTTCCGTTCATTTTGCGGAAACGAAAGAAAAAACGCGCGTTTAAAATACGGAGGGGGAAATGCCGAGGAAAGTTTTGGACGGCGTAAGACCGTTTAACGAATTTCAGTTTAAAAGTTGCTTCTATCACCAACTGATTGCAGGGCTGGGGTGTTTCGGAAACGACGGCTTCCGGCTGTTTTACAGTCAGTTCCTGCAGGTTTCGGAAGGGTTCGGGACGAAAGATCGCATGCTTTCTGCGGGAAAGGAGGGTAAACTCGTCGGTTATCGCCTGCGGAGAATGACGTTGACCGGATCCCGCCTGCAAAAGGAGATTGACTACGGACACCCGCTGCTCGTCGCGGTGGATTGCTACGATTTAAAGCACCGCAAAGACACCTATTTAAAAAAGCACGCGCCGCATTTTATCCTGCTTTACGGTTACGACACCGACCGGGATATCGGTTATATCGTCGATCATTATTTTGAAAACGGCACCGACTACGCCCCTCGGGAAACTTCCCTTTCGGAACTTCTCGAAATCAACGCGAAATATCGGGCGGGATCGGGCAGGGGCAAGACCGGCTGTATGGCGCTTTCGCCCGCAAAACCCTGCAGTGAAAAGCGTTGCAGAAAGATTGTTTACGGCGGAGCGGAGCGGGCGCGGCAAAGTTTAAGCGCGCTGCTTTGTAACCTGAGCCGGCTTGGCGAACTTCTTAGCGCGGGGGATCCGGCGCTTTCGGAAAACTACGCCGCCGCCGAAAATTTTTTGCGCGCGATGCGAACGTCCCGTCTTAGTCTTGCCAAAATCGATCTGATCCGCGCCGTTCCCGGGGCGGAAGAAAATCTGAAAGCCGCCGTCGGCGGATATAATTACTTCCTTTCCCTGCTCTGGAAGTACCACGCAAGCGGCGACGCGGGCTTCCTTTTCCGCCACGGCGAGCGCATTGCAAATAAACTTTCCGCTCTTGCGGATAGCGAGAAATTTTTTGCGGAACGTATCGAAAAGGAGAGGACGTATGCCTGAATTTCGTACTCTTTCCCTGACTTCCGCCTTAAACGAGCAACTGATCGCGGACGAGGGGAAACCGGCTTCCGCGGTCGGAATCGATGGCTACGTGATCCCCCGCGCCGAATGGAACGATGGGGTTGCGCGCCTTGCGAAAGTCCCGCCCTTTTCGTTTGCGGCAGAGGGAAACGATCATTTATTTTGCGACGGGCAGACGCTGCCGCTTTCCCCGGGCGTGAGAAAACTGCACTTTCTCGGGTTTTCCTATTGGGGGGACGCGTTTGACGAAGTTGCCGTCCGCCTTTCGGACGGGCGGACGAAAAACTATCGGCTGGTGTTTTCGGACTGGTCGCACACCGCGGAAGAGATCGCTTCCGACACGGCGCCGGAAGTCCCGGAAAACTCGCTGTTTCCGGCGTTTTCGGTTTTCACCGCCGAAGAAAACCGCAGGGAATTGTTTTTCGATCGGTTTACAATGACTTTCGCCCCCGAAGATCAGCCGCAAAGCGTTCGCCTGCCGTTTAATCTGTTTCTGGAAATTTTTGCCGTGACGGAGGAAACGGGCGATGAGTGAGATCGTGCTTAAGGGGCGCGCCGTAACAGAAAACCCCGTGGCAGAACGGGGCGATTGCGCCGCCGGGGAAAGCGGCGTGCCGGACCCTGCCGCGTTTTCGGGCGAACCCCACGGGAAGTCGGATTCCGGCTCCGGGGTTGCGGTCGGGGCAACTTTCCCCGCGGGGACGGAAGAAGCCGCTTCCCCGCCCGGGGCGGACAAACCCTTTTACGACGCGTCGCGTTCGCTTTCCGAAAACGCGAAGGAAGCGGTCAAGTACACCGCCACGGTTCATACGATGCAGGACGAAGCGTTCGTCGATCACGTCAAGGAGGGGATCAAGGCTTCCATCAAAGAGAGTGTGGAAGCCGACCGCAAGATCGGCCGCATCGAGAAAGAGAGCATCGTTTACGACAAGGAAACGCAGCGATTAAGGGCGTTTTACGAAAAGCACAAGGCGATTTTAAGTTTCGGCGGAATCGACGAACCGTGCGATATGTTTTTTATGAAAACCACCATCGTGCTGCTTTCGCTGCCATTCTTTTTTACGCTGTTGTTTGTCAAAACGCCGGTGCGGATTCTTATCACGATTTTCGACGCGTTCAACGGACTTTTGTGTGAGATTGCAAAGTTTTCAAAACCCGCCCGCAATTTTTGCGGACTTTTGGTCTGGGGAACGGTGCTGTGTTCGCTGATTTTCGGCATTTATAAAGGCGTTTTGTGGGCATTCCGGCTTTAGATTTCGGGGTTTAAAAGAACCGGCCGCGCCCGGGAAGGGGAATGAAATAATAAAACGAAACGTCAAAGCAGGAAGACGACGTTGCGTTTCCCGCGCGTTTGGGGCGGGGCTGAAAGAAAAAGGCGCCCGCGCGTATAAAAATGTAAAAACGCCCCGCGCGTATAAAAAGCAAAAGGCGCCCCGCGCGCCCGTAAAATTTACGGGCGCGCGGGGCGCCTTTTTTAAATACAAAGCAAGGACTTTGGGACGACGAGTTTTCGTTGCGCCGAAGAGGCGAGTCCTCTCGTTGCGGGGCGCCTTTTAAAATTAAAGCGGTTTTACCGCCCGGCGGATTTTATTCGTCGAAATAGCCGCGGTAACGGAGGTCGTTGCCGCTGTCCGGGAACAGCGTTTTATAGAGGTCGATAAAATAATCGTCGGTCATGCTGGCGATGTAATCCACGACGATCTGGTCGGGACTTGCCGAAAGATAGGGCGTATCGCGCTTATAGCGGCAGCGTTCGACGTAGTCGACGTGGTGGCGGAACAGATAAGACGACCGGTCGTTTGTTTTCAGGTCGAAAAGCAGCCGGTCATACAACGCCGCCATCATCGGGGCGAGATTGCGGTCGGTTTCCGCCCGCGCCTCGGGGGAGTCGTAGATTTTCTCGTAATTTTCCTGTTTCGCCTGTTTTAAGGCGGCAAAATATGCGGGGTCCAGCCGCAAATACGGCTTGCCGTAACTGTTTTCGATGAGGTTGACCGTGATGTTGTTGATCATCACCGCGTTGAACGTTCCCACGGCGCTGTCCGAAAAATCGGCGTTTGTCACAGCGCCGGTAAGTTCCGCGTCCTGCCGATCCTTGCCGAGATAGGCGATGATGTCCGCAATGCGCACCACGCAGCCTTCCAGCGTGGCGGGGACGAGGGTTTGCATAAAGCCGTTTTCGGTATAGCACCTTTCCACGGTTTCGTCGAATTCGGCAAAGGAAGTAAGTTTCCGCGGGCGGTATTCGGAAAGTTCCAGTTCCCCGTTGTGGCAAAGAATGCCGTCCAAAGTCTGCAAAGTGACGTTATACGGAAAAATGCCGTCCAAAACGCGCACGGAATGCACGTTGTGATAGAATTTGCGCCCCGTCTGTTTTTCGTAAAGGTCGCTAAGCACGCGTTCCCCCGCGTGTCCGAACGGGGTGTGCCCGATGTCGTGCCCGAGGGCGATGGCTTCGATCAGCTCGGTGTTCAGCCCCAACGCTTTGCCGATCGTCCGCGCAATGCGCGAAACAAACTGCACGTGCAGGCTGCGCCGCGTGATATCGTCGTTTTTGTAGAGGGAAAAGACCTGCGTTTTGTCCTGATAGCGCGAAAAATACGGGCAGTTCATGATTTTGTCCGTGTCGCGGATGAAGTTGGAACGCAAAACCGACGGCGCGTCGTGGGGGTTCGGCTTCCGCCGAAGGGCGTTTTCATCCGAAAAAGCGGCAGGGTTTTTCTTGCCTGCCGCTCTGTCCGAAAGAATGCGTTTTTTGAGTTCTTCCGATAAATCGTTGTACATTTTGGTTTCTCCGTCGGGAGGGGAATTTCCGGCGCGCCGGAAGGGGATAATTCAGACGTTTTACGGGCGCTGGTTGCCGAAAGGAAATGTTTTGCGGGCGAAAGAACGCTTCGCCGAAAGGGAATGTTTTATAAAAAACCAACGTCTCGCGGATTTTCCCCCGCCGTTTTGCTTATGTGCGAACAAGAGAGCAAATAGCGTTTTTAGAATCTTATCACGGCAGCTCACTCTCGTTGACGGGAGTTGCTTCAAGCTCCTTATTCAAATCGTTCCAATAAGAGCCAATATCCGCACTTGTGAAATACTTAAAACCTCCTGCTTTTGACTTCAAATTACCGTTTTTAACTCCATAGCAGGCGTAAATCAAATCGTAACTTCTCCCATCCGAAAGGTTAAATCTAAAGCTGGTCACGACCGCTCTGTCGGTTTCCTCGGCCGTTTTGTCTTTCAGGGATAAGCCCTTGAACATATCATACAGAACCGTTATATCGCTTTCAGCAACGACTACTTTCTTTTCTGCCGATGCAGGCACTTTGTCGTAGCGGTACATTTCAACGCTTTTGACAGCGTCAACCTCAAACGGGAAGTCGATATTGACCGTTTTCCCGTTACAGCCGACAAGCCCCAGCGTTAGGATCAGCGCAAAGATTAAGATGGTTACTTTTTTCATTTCATACTCCTTTTTGTGTTTGGTTTCTCGTGGGGAATTCGTTGCAGCCTATCTTTATCGGGTGGAAAAACGCACTTACACAAGCGTTTTTCTCACGGCATGATATTTCAAATTATACCACAGAATAATCTTACGGAAAAGAGGGCGAAATGTCTTGTGGTCGTCTTGCTTCGGAATAGCGGCAGGGCCGGCTATCCTTGTTTGGCGTTGTTCTTCTCTGTCGCACATGAACATTCGGGCTGGGAATGTTTTTGCAGCAGTTCGTCCCGGTGGGCGGCGTAGTTTTTCATGCAGGCGGAAATGATTTCTTTTGCCTGATGGTGGTCGCCCGTGCGGTTGACGTCGGTCACGTTGCGGTGTTCCAACTGCTTATAAACGTGGAAGAAGTGTTCCATTTCGTCCACCACGTGGCGGGGCAGCGCGCTGATGTCGCGGTAGCCGTTGTACATGGGGTCCTGAAAGGGTATGGCGATGATCTTTTCGTCTTTGCTGCCGCCGTCGGTCATGGTGATCACGCCCACGGGGTAGCAGTGCACCAGACTCATCGGCTCCAGACTTTCGGAACACAGCACCAGCACGTCCAGCGGGTCGCCGTCGTCGGCAAAGGTGCGGGGGATGAATCCGTAGTTTGCCGGGTAATGCGTGGCGGTGTAGAGAATGCGGTCGAGGATCAGAAGCCCCGTGTCCTTGTCCATTTCGTACTTTTGCTTGGTGCCTTTGCTGATTTCGATGACGGCGATAAAGTCGTCTTTTTTAATGCGTTTTTCGTCGATGTCATGCCAGATGTTCATTTTTTGCTCCTTGAAAGAAGTCGGGGATTGCGCTTTTTCAAACGCCGTTTGCCTTTGCCGGGCGAACGCTGCTGCTTTTGCCGGGCAATCAAAGCGCCGCCGGAAGGTTTTCTTTTTCTATTATAGCAGAATTCCCTTTTCCGGTCAACCTTAAAAAATGCCGGTTTATAGATTTCTTTCGCCATTCCGGCGTGAAAGGCGAGGGAAATTCTTATGGTTTCAGCGGTTTGCGGCGACTACGGTTCCGTCGGGTTGTACCGATTTCAGCCGCAGCGGCTTGCCGCGATTATAATTTCAGCGGTTTGAAAAGGGCGGGTACGCCGCAGACGCCCGCGAAAATGGTGAGAAAATAGCGCAGAGCCTGAAACAGGTTGTGCGCGGGGAAGATTGCTTTCAGCAAAAAGCGCAGACCCAGCAGCACCGCAACGCCGAGAATTACGCGCAGCAGTCCTTTCCACGCTTTCTCCGGCGGATCAAACTTTACAAAGCGGTCTTCCAGCAAAAAACCGACGGCAGCGCCCAGCATACCGCCCGCCGCCTTGAACGAATCCGCACTTTCGGCATAAAGCAAAGGCAAAGCGAGAAAAATCGCCATGCCGAAAAAGACCCACAGCGCGGCTTTTTCGTTGCGTTCTCCGACCGCGGCGTAGAGTACGGCGCACAGAATGCCGACGGCGGCGCCCGCCAAAACGTCGGTCGGATAATGCACGCCGAGATACAGGCGCGAAAGCATCACCAAAACCAGCAACGTAACGAAAATCGCGATACGTCCCTTCTTTTTCGTCGTTACCGACAGGGTGGTATACGCCGCGCCGGCGTTCATCGAATGTCCGCTGGGGAAGGAATACGACCCGTCGAGATCCTTGGTGGAAACCAGAAAGTTATCCACGTCCACGCGGGAAACGACGCCTGCCTTGTAAGGGCGCGGGCGGCGGACGAGATCTTTCAAGGCGCCGTTGACGGTCGCCGCGGTAAAGACAGACATCGCAAGCAGCCTGCCGCGTTTTTTGTCGATTGCGTAATAAAACGCCGCGACCAAAGCGACCAGAAACACTTCTTCGCCGAAAAAGGTGCAGATGCAGGCGACGACGTTTAAAAAGCCGCACCGGATACTTTCCAGTGCCTGTAAAATGGCTGCGTCCATAAAATTTCTCCTGTAATAAAAGCGGAAGTCGATAGAAAAATCAACCTTATTATACCACACTTTGGAAAAATTGTCATAAATAGTTGTGCTTTTTCGGGGAAACGTGGTATAATATTTCAATCATTCATTTTGCGGGACGGAATTTCCGCTAAAGGGGGCGCGTTTCATGCTGAAAGCGGCGTTGCAACTGCATCCGGATTATTACCTTTACTATGTCGCGAAAGAAGAGGGCGTCACCGTCGCTTGCGGCGGAATCGACAAAAGCATGACTTTCCGCTACGAAAAGGCGGATCCCGCAGCGATGCCGGAAGCCGTCCGGGTAAAGTGGGAAAAGGAAAACGCAAAGTACGCCGAACTTATCTTACGCGCAACCGTCGCGCTGGTGTACGACGGGCCTTTTGACAAGGTGTTTGCGGACGAAAGTTTCGGGTTCGACCTTACGCCCTACGGCTTTGTAAAAACCGGAAAGGGCTACGAGGGCGAGCGGGAAAATCTCCGCCTTCCGCATTTTTGCGGCGGACATTAAACGGAGAAAGGGAACGCCGCCGCCAAACCACCAACCGAAAATCATTTTTGTTATATCATAAAGAGGGAGTTATTATGACCGAACCTACGAATTTTATCGAAGCCATCGTCAGCGAAGATCTGGAATCGGGCAAAATTACCGCCGTGCAGACGCGGTTCCCGCCCGAGCCGAACGGTTATCTCCACGTCGGACACGCGAAGAGTATGTGCATCAACTTCGGCATCGCGAAAAAATACGGGGGCAAATGCAACCTGTTTTACGACGATACCAACCCGTCGAAAGAAAAGACCGAGTACGTCAAAGCCATCGAGGCGGATATCCGCTGGCTGGGCTTTTCCTGGGCGACCATTCATTACGCTTCCGACTTTTTCGATACCATTTACGAAAAGGCGGTCAAACTGATCAAAGAGGGCAAAGCCTACGTCAGCGA
Source organism: uncultured Clostridia bacterium (assembly GCA_934272745.1). GTDB lineage: Bacteria > Bacillota > Clostridia > Christensenellales > Borkfalkiaceae > SIG402. Next base: position 15,701 of record CAKQSI010000015.1, read on the forward strand.
CGAAACGGCGGACGAGATCCGTCAGCGCCGCGGGACGCTTACCGAACCGGGCGTGGAAAGTCCTTTCCGCAACCGCTCTGTAGAAGAGAACTTAGAACTTTTCACCGCCATGAAAGACGGCAAGTTTGCCGACGGCGAAAAGGTGCTGCGCGCCAAAATCGATATGGCTTCCCCCAACATCAATATGCGCGACCCCGTTATCTATCGTATTCTGCGCGCCACCCATCACCGCACGGGGGATAAGTGGTGCATCTATCCCATGTACGACTTTGCGCACCCCATCTGCGATTCCATGCAGGGCGTGACCCATTCTCTCTGCACGCTGGAATTTGAGGATCATCGCCCGCTGTATAACTGGGTGACCGAAAACTGCGGCTTCGACCCCCGTCCGCGGCAGATCGAATTCGCCCGCCTGAACATCGAAAACACTTTGATGAGCAAGCGCTATCTCAAAAAGTTGGTGGAAGAACACGCCGTGGAAGGCTGGGACGATCCCCGGATGCCCACGCTTTCCGGGATTCGCAACCGCGGCATTCCCGCAGAAGCGCTCATCGATTTTTGCGAACGCGTCGGCGTCTGCAAAGCCAATTCCGAAGTGGAAGCGGGCTATCTCGACGCCGTGGTGCGCGACTATCTTAATATCCACGCCGACCGCGCGATGGCGATTCTGCACCCCTTAAAGGTGAAACTTTTAAACGCGAAAAGCGAAACGCTTTCTTTCGATAAAAATCCCAACGCACCCGAAGAGGGCGCGCGCGAAATTTCGTTCTCGGACGAGATCTATATCGACGCGGACGACTTCTCGCTCGACCCTCCGCCCAAGTATCACCGGTTGAAAAAAGACGGGTACGTCCGCCTGAAAAACGCGTATATCATTCACTATGAGGACGTCGTTATGAACGAGGACGGCACCGTAAAAGAACTCCTGTGCTCGGTAGTCGAACACAGCAAGAGCGGCAGCGACGAAAGCGGCATCAAGTGCAAGGGCGTCATTCAGTGGGTGGACGCAAAAACCTGCGTGGACGCGGAATTCCGTCAGTATTCTTCTCTCCTGAAAGACGCCGACTATCCCGGTCAGGACTTCGGCGAACGGTTGAATTACGACTCGGTCAAAGTGACTTACGGCAAAGCCGAACCTTTCTTAAGCGAAGCCTCGGACGGGGAACGCTTCCAGTTGCTCCGCACGGGCTATTACGTCAAGCGCACGAAAAAGGACGGCGGTCTGCTGCTTTCCGAGATCGTGTCGATGAAAGATAATTTCAACGCGAAAAAATAATTTTTTCCGCGCGGATTCCGTTGGAAAAGGGAGAAAGTCCTGCGGGTTTTTGGGTCGAAAAAACGTTTTTCGTTCCCGAAACCGGGGAACGTACTTCCGTTTTCGGGATAGGCAACCGTATTTGCGGCGCCGGCAGGGCGCGATATCCGGATTTAAGGCGGGCTTTCTGCTTCGCAATCCGGAAAAATAAAAGTTGACAAACCACCCCGTTTTAGACTATAATTGCACTATATAGCATAAAGCGTTATGGGCTGAGGGTTAAAAAAGCCCGCACGGGGGAATATATGAAAAAACGCGGACAACCGAATCCTTCTAAAGCGCCGCCGGCGAAAAACCCGCCGGCTTCGGGCGCGGTTCCGGCAGACGCCGATCTTTCCGTGCTTTCTTTGGAAGTGGAACGGGAAAAGGCTGCGCTGCTCCGCAAGAAAGCGGAGAAAGAGGAAACCGAAAATCTCCGTGCAAAGCAGTTGGAGTTTTCGGACGCGGCGGCGGAGGTCGAAGCGGACGAAAAGTCTGCGTGCCGGAAAGCCCCCCGTTTCAACCGGAAAGACCCCCGTATCCAAAAGAACCGGGAGCGTGCGCACCCCGTGCGCGCGTTAGGGTTTCTGCTGTTTTCCTTCGCGATTCTCGCGCTGTTTTTCCTGCCGGCGATCGGGGCAAACGGAAAGTCGGTTTCGGCGTTCGACCTGTTAAAGTTGACGGCGGCGGCAAAGGAAAACGTTGCGGCGTTCTCGCTGTCGCTCACGCCCGCGCAGGAGGCGCTGGTGGAAAAAACTTCGCTGCCGCTTTGGGGAGCGGCGATCTGTATTCTTTCGGCGGCGGTCACTTTGCTGTTTACGGCGCGGTACCGTTCGGCGATCAAAACGCTGCTGGCAGCGCTGTTTTCGGCGGCGTTCGTGTTTTTCGTCTGCGTTATTATTCTTGCAAATCTGGCGTTTTCCATCGGTGCGGTGTGTTACGGACTGGTAACGCTGGCGGCGGGCGATCTCGTGACGTTGCTTTTTCTTCTGTGCTTTTACACCCGTTTAAGGATTAAGATATAGCGGAATGGTATTCCCCGGCGCAAATCGGCGGCGTTTGTGCGCCGCGGCTTTTGCAAACGGATGGGGTAAGAGAAGAAAAATGAGGTTTTAAGGAGGCAATTATGGTTGCGGATATCGTATTCATCGCAATCGTTCTTATTCTGGCGGTGGTCGGCTACGTCAAAAGTTTCAGCGGCATTCTTACCGAACTTTTGTCCGTCGTCTGCGTCGTTCTCGGCGTGATTTTGCTGACGCCGCAAATCGTGGCGCTCTTTGCCAAAATGGGCATGGAAGCGTCCATTGCGAAGTCTTTGGCGGGTTCGTTTGCCAAAGACCCCGTACTTTCGACCGCGGTGATCACGGGAGGGGAAACCCCCATCACGCTGGCTTCGGCGCTGATTTCGGCTGGGTTGCCCGCGTTCGTTTCCAACCCGGCAAGCGATCTGATCGCAAAACTGACCCCGGTGGAAGAGGGAATGAAGGTCGCCGATATTCTCGCCACCGCCTGCGCGAAAATCATCGATTACGCGATCGCGGGCGTGCTGCTCATCATCGTGATCTGCATCGTGTTCTCACTCCTGAAAAAACTGTTCCGCCTGACGCATGCTGTGCCGGCGCTCCGGATTCTGGACGGGATCCTCGGGATCTGTCTTGCCGTGGGGATCTTTGTTTCGATCGTGATGCTGGCGTTTGCTTTCGTCGGGAAGAACGAGAGTTCGGATCTGGCGCAAAAATTTATCAACCTCGTCAATCAGACCGAAATCTGGAAATATTTTTACGCCCACAATTTACTGGGAAACGTTTTTTAATAAGCAAACTGATCTGGGCGCGGGGTTTGCCGAACGGCAAACCCCGCGCCCGATTTTTTTACCGTTTTCCATTACCCTGAAGGGAGCGCGGAAAACGACTGCCGCGCAGTATGGGTGAAAACGGCGCGGCGTAACAGATAGGCTGGTTCCCCGTTAAAAAGAGGAGAAAAAGGGGGATATCGGCAGAAAAACGAGAGAAAAGGCGTTCAAGCCGTTTTTCCGTTTGCGCATTCGGTGTGGGGCAAGGCAATCCCGCGTTAATTTTTGTTTTCAAGCCGTTTTTCGGTTTGCGCATTCGGTGTGGGGCAAGGCAATCCCGCGTTTAATTTTTGTTTTCAAGCCGTTTTTCCGTTTGCGCCTTTGACGGCGAGGACGGCGCCGGTTTTTCCGTCAACGAGTGCGGAAAGGCTTTCCCCGTTTTCGGGAATAAAGCAGATAAACCAGTAAACGGCGCTTTCCACGGCGGTCAGCCGGGCGTGGATTTCCCCCGTAAATTTGCCTTTTACAAGGTGGGGTTTCAGGTCGGATTCCAAAGCGTCAAAGGCGGCGGAAATTGCCGATTTCGGGGATACGTCCGTTAAAATCCGGTGCATTTCCACCGATTGCGATTCCCCGTTTCGGTAGATCGTGACCAAAAAATCGCCGTCCGGAATCCCGGGGACGGAAAGGTTTGCAAAAAGGTAGGTCGCCGCGGGCGAGAAAGTCGCTTTTGCCGCGTAGGTCTTGCCGCCGAGCGTGACCGCAACCGAAAATTCCTCCCCCTCCGAAAAGGAGGAAAGGGGGGTAAACCGTACGGAAAACAGGGGGTACGGTTCGCCCGCTTTGCCGTCGGCAAGAAAGGGGGATTCCCGCTTTCCCGCAGAAACGGTAACGGTATAACACGGGTTTTCCCCCGTATAAAGGGCGGAAACGAGGTCGCTCACGCGCGAAAAATCGCCGTTCCTTTTTCCGCAGGCGGAAAAGGAAAACAGCAGGGAAGCCGATAAAAAAGCGAGCAGAAATTTCCGGAACATCGTATTCTCCTTTGCCGGGCAGCGGCATATGACAGGGCGCCGGCGTATTGTAATATTATTGCAATAAAATTTCAGTAAAAGCCGGCGATTTTGCGGCGCGTTGCCGTAATGTTCCCGACGCGTTGCCGTAAAGCCTCCGCCGTTTTACAATATATGACAAAAAATGCGGAAAAATGTCGATACGAAAGTAAAAAGCAGTTGATTTTTTTGGGCGGCTTGTGTTATAATATCTGCTAATAAACCTGCTGCTTGCAGAAGGGTTTACCGGAGAGATTGCAAGGAGGCGCAGCGCCGCTGCGTCAATAGCGAGAAATGCCTTTCGGGGCATTTTCGGGAGGAAAATCGGTTCATGAATAAACTCGTTCTGAAAACCGCCGCAATAACGTTGACCGTCGCGATTTCCGCCAGTTTGCTGGCGGTCTGCGTGATGGCTCTTTTTTTTCCTTCGGTGGTGGCTTCCTCTTCGGCAAAAATGGGATTATACAGCATAGGGGCGAATTTCGAGCAGATCGCGTACAACCGGCACCCGTCTACCGAGCGGCTGGGGAAACTCATCGATTTTGCCGCCGCCGGCAAGCGTTACGGCATGCTGGTGAAGTACTGCCCGGAAATGGCGGAAGATTCGCATTTTGAAAAATACGCGGCGTACCGCGACGAAAACAAGGACAGTCTGATCGCGGGCGATTACAAAAACTATCTGTACGGCACTTACGCCGTTGCGTTATATAAGAAGAATCGGGAGACGGAAGCGCTTGCCGCGGTCAAAGTCGCGGTCAGCCGCGAATATCCCAAAAACAACGCGGCGCAGTACCTGCTTTACGCCGAACTGGACAAAGAAGACGGTGAAAATCTGCTGCTTCTCGTCGAATATCTCGAAGGGCTGTATTACTTTCTCAAGTTGGAGGGGGGCGGCAGCGTTCAAACCACCGAGATGTCCGATCTTTGCAAGGATATCACGATCTGTTACGAATCCTTAGGCCCGGCGTACGCCGAAGTCGCGGCAATGTGGAGCAGCCGCATTTAAAAGTGCTTGGAAAAGAACCGTTTGAAGAAGGCGGCGCAGCGAAAAACCGCTTATAAAAAGCGGCGTGGAGAAACGGGCGCAACCGGCGCCGACTTTTCACCCGCTTTCAAATATACGCTAATTCAAGTCAAGTTAAATCAATTTTACCGATATAGAAAAGGAGAGACGCTATGAACAAAATCGTAAAAGAAGGGATCACGTTTGACGACGTACTGATCATTCCCGCGGCGAGCGACGTTACGCCCAATCTGGTAAAGATCGGTACCGAACTGACGCCCACGTTAAAACTCAACATTCCGATTCTTTCCGCGGCAATGGATACCGTTACCGAAAGCCGGCTTGCCATCGCCATGGCACGGGAAGGCGGTATGGGGATCATTCACAAGAATATGCCCATCGAAAAGCAGGCGGAGGAAGTAGACAGGGTTAAACGCAGCGAACACGGCGTTATTACCGACCCCTTCCATCTCTCGCCCGATCATTACGTTTCGGAAGCGCTCGCGCTTATGGAACGTTACCGTATCAGCGGCGTCCCCGTGACCCAGAACGGCAAACTGGTCGGCATTCTCACCAACCGCGACCTGCGGTTCATCACCGATTTCGAACAGCCTATCAAAAACCTGATGACCAAAGAAAATCTGGTCACCGCGCCGGTCGGAACTTCGCTGGAAGAAGCAAAGCGCATTCTTGCCAGACACCGCATCGAAAAACTTCCTTTGGTAGACGCGGAAGGCAATCTGAAAGGGCTGATCACCATTAAAGATATCGAAAAAGCCATTCAATACCCCAACTCCGCAAAAGACGCCAACGGCAGACTTCTCGTCGGCGCCGCGATCGGTTTCGGTCACGACACGATGGAGCGGCTGGACGCGCTGGTTGCGGCAAAGGTGGACGCCGTCGTTGCGGATTCCGCTCACGGACACAGCAAGGGCGTTATCGATAAGGTCCGCGAAATCAAAAAACGTTATCCGCACCTCAACGTTATCGCGGGGAACGTCGCCACGGCGGACGCGACCGAAGCGCTCATCGACGCCGGCGCGGACGTGGTCAAGGTGGGGATCGGACCCGGTTCCATCTGCACCACCCGTATCGTTGCGGGGATCGGCGTTCCGCAGATGACGGCGGTTATGGACTGCGCGGAACGTGCGGACAAACTGGGTAAACGCATCATTGCCGACGGCGGAATCAAATACAGCGGCGATATTACCAAGGCGCTGGGCGGCGGCGCTTCCGCAGTCATGCTGGGCAGCCTGCTTGCGGGAACGCTGGAAAGCCCGGGCGAGATCGAAATTTATCAGGGCAGAAGTTTCAAGGTTTATCGCGGCATGGGTTCTTTGGGCGCTATGGCGCTGGGCAGCAAGGATCGTTATTTTCAGGAAGACGCCAAAAAACTGGTTCCGGAAGGGGTCGAAGGGCGCGTTCCTTACCGCGGAACGGTTGCGGAGATCATTTTCCAGATGATCGGCGGTATCCGCGCGGGCATGGGCTACTGCGGCGCGCACGATATCGAAGAATTGCGCCACAATACGCGCTTCGTTAAAATTTCCAACGCCGCGCTGGTCGAAAGCCACCCGCACGACATCAGCATCACGAAAGAAGCGCCGAACTACAGCACGAGGGGCTAAATTATGCGAGAAAGAGTATTGGTGTTGGATTTCGGCGGTCAGTATAATCAGTTGATTGCCCGCCGCGTCCGCGAACAGAACGTATATTGCGACCTTGTCCCGTCGGACTGGACGCTGGAACAGATCAAGGCGTACGCCCCCAAAGGGATCATCTTTACGGGCGGACCCAACAGCGTTTACGAAGACGGCGCGCCGCACGTCGATCCGGGTGTGTTCGACCTCGGTATTCCCGTGCTCGGCATTTGCTACGGCTGTCAGTTGATCGCCTACACGCTGGGCGGAAAGGTGCTGCACGCCGAAACGCGCGAATACGGCAAACAGGACGTTTTTTACGAGGACGTCCCCCTGTTTTCCGGTATTCATAAAGAGAACGTTTGCTGGATGAGCCATACCGACCGGGTGGAAGAACTCCCCGCGGGGTTTTCGGTCGTCGCACACACCGCTACCTGCCCGGTTGCCGCTATGGGGAATCCGGAGCGGAAAATTTACGGCGTGCAGTTCCATCCCGAAGTCGTCCATACCAAGGAAGGCGACAAAATTTTACGCAACTTCTTGTACGAGGTCTGCGGCGTTTCGGGCGACTGGACGATGGCGAATTTCGCAAAAGAACAGATCAAAGCGCTCAAGGAAAAACTGGGCGATAAAAAAGTGCTCTGCGCAATGAGCGGCGGGGTGGATTCCGCCGTCGCGGCAACGCTGGTACACGCCGCCGCGGGCGACAACCTGACCTGTATTTTCGTCAACCACGGTCTGCTTCGCAAAAACGAGGTGGAAGAGGTGGAGCGCGTGTTCAGACAGGAACGCGGCATGAACCTCGTCACGGTGGACGCTTCCGACCGGTTCTTAAACAAACTTGCCGGCGTTTCCGATCCCGAAACCAAAAGAAAGATCATCGGCGCGGAGTTTATCCGCGTGTTTGAAGAAGAAGCCAGAAAGATCGGCAAAGTGGACTTTTTGGTGCAGGGCACCATTTATCCCGACGTCATCGAAAGCGGCAAGGGGAAATCCGCCACTATCAAAAGTCACCACAACGTGGGCGGTCTGCCCTCGGTTGTGGACTTTAAGGAGATTGTGGAACCGCTTCGCGACCTGTTTAAGGACGAAGTACGCAAGGTCGGTTTCGAACTGGGCTTGCCCGAAGAGATCGTCATGCGCCAACCCTTCCCGGGACCGGGACTTGCGATCCGTATTCTGGGCGACATCACGCGCGAAAAGATCGCGACGCTGCAGGACGCGGACTGGATTTTCCGCGACGAGATCGCAAAAGCGGGCTTGAACCGGGAAATCTGGCAGTACTTTGCCGTGCTGACTTCCTCCAAAACGGTGGGCGTCATGGGCGACAGCCGCACCTACCAGTACACGCTCGCGCTGCGCGCGGTGACCAGCGTGGACGGCATGACCGCCGACTGGGCGCGTATTCCGTTCGACGTGCTTGAAAAAATCAGCACGCGCATCGTAAACGAGGTGAAAGACGTCAACCGCATCGTGTACGATATCACTTCCAAACCGCCCGCAACCATCGAGTGGGAATAAGCAAAATTCGGGGGCGCAATCTTTGCGCTCCTTATTTTTGGTCGAAAATTTATTGAAAAAACAAGCAACTACAGTCAGAAGAAAGGAGAAAATTTGTGAAACTGGTGGAAAGAAACTGTCCGCATTGCGGCGCCCGGCTGGAGATTGACGAGGATAAAAAGAAAGCGTTTTGTATGTATTGCGGCGCAGAATTGACAATCGATTCCGAAAAACCGGCAACGCCGTATAACAATGCGGAAGCCGCGGGGTACGAGTTTGAAAAAGGGCGGCAACGCGCCCGGGAAGAGATGCGCGGGGCACAGCGTGCCGAAGCGCAATGGGACGCGGGGCAGCAGGCTGCTTCGGCAAATCCGTATGCAGGTCAATCGGCGACGTACGGTAAGCCGAAAAAGCATTTGTTCTGGTGGGTTGTCGGCTGGATTTTTATTTTTCCGATTCCGCTTACCATTGTAACCGTGCGCAGCAAACTGCCGAAATGGGCAAAAGCGCTGATCATCGTCGCCGCGTGGGCGGTCTATCTCGGATTCTCGTTGGCGAATAATAATAATGATGAGGGAACTGCGATCCTGCGCCGCCTGACGCCTTTGCGGTAAGGGCGCGTTTCCGTAAGGGCGCGGTTCTTTAAAGGGCGTTCCTGTAAGGGAAACGGTTATGCAAGGGCGTTTTTTTGAGTGTCTTTCCCGAAAATACTATTTAGAAAGGGACATTATGATACGTTTCGTTTTATTGGATCTGGACGATACGCTTCTGGATTTTGCCGCCGCGGAACGGGCGGCGCTTTCCGCAACTCTGACGGAGTTTGGGGTGGCGCCGAAAGAAGAACTTCTTGCAGGCTACAGCGAGATCAACGCCGCCATGTGGCGGGCGATGGAGCGCGGGGAGATCGACCGCGAGGATCTGAAGCGGGTACGGTTTCGCATTTTTGCGGAAAAATTCGGGCTGACCCTGCCGGTGGAAAAGGTCAAGACGGCTTACGAAGGGCGACTTGGCGACGGCTTTTTTCTGATGCCGCGGGCGGAAGAAACGCTTGCCGCGCTGCAAAAGAAATACGACCTGTACGTCCTTACCAACGGCACGGTGGCGGTGCAGACCCGGCGCATTGCGGGCAGCGGCGTGGAACGCTATATCAAGGGCGCCTTTTATTCGGAAGAAGTGGGCTTTCAAAAGCCGAAAAAAGAGTATTTCGACGCGGTTTTTGCCCGGATTCCCGACTTTTCGGCAGAAAGCGCCGTGATGGTGGGTGACAGTCTGACTTCGGACGTCTTAGGGGCGAAGAACGCCGGGCTGCGCTCGGTATGGTTCAACCCCAAAGGGCAGCCGCGCCCGGAAAACGGTATCGTCGATCTGGAAATCAAGGATCTTGCCGAACTGTTGCCGCTTTTAAAGCGCACGTTCGGCTGAAGAGGCGGCGTTTTTGCCGGAGCAAAGAGCCGGCACTTTTTGCCGGATGAGGAAGCGAACGCGCGTTTCGGCTCCCGCCGGACGCGCGTAGTAGTTGTTGTGCTTTTTGTAAAATCGTCAGCCGCGGGCGCGCATGGAGCCATGCCGGCGGAGCGTCCGGAGCCGTGGATGCGCGGGGATAATCCTGCCCGCATGTCGTTTTTTGCACTTTTTGCGGGGCGCACTGTAATTTTTTGCTCCATTTTCACTAAAGGCACTTTTGGCAAGTAAAAATTGTTTTTGGAGAAAACCCGGAAAAACTGCCGTTTTTTCGGGCAAATTTTTATTTTGTGTCGAAATCAGTGCGGTTTTCTTTAAAAAATCAGAGATAAAAGCGTTCCTTAACTACCCCTTAAAAATCGTTTATGGCTAAAAAATTGACAAGTCTTTGGTTTTTTCGGTATAATGGGCGTGTTCTTAGTAAAGGTCGTCTTTGCCGAACGCGGCGGGGCGGCGCTTCTTCCTTTCCCTGCGGGCAGCGCAGGGTTTCCCCTTCCGAACGTGTGAGAGTATGAAAAAACGGAGCGAAAAGCCCGCGCCACTTAGTGGCGCGGGCTTTTCGGTTGCTTTTGCGGAAAACGGGCGAAGCCGCTTTTGTGGCGAGAGGTGCGGGCAAATCTCCTTTAAGGCGAGGGTTTACCGGAATTTTACGATAAAAACAGCGGCTTTTTCCCGGAAACGGGTTGCATTCCTGTTCGGTTGTGGTATAATAAGAAAGGTGTAATAACGTAGTATAAATATCGGCGGCGACCCAAAGAGAGGCTTCCGGCTTGCCCGGTTCCCGATTTTGAGGGACGTATGCCAAAAAACGTGACGAGGCTTTTTATGCAGACACTGAAAGACATCTGGAACAACGTTTATAACTGGCTGACGACAAGCGGCGTCCGCTTCGTTCTCGGATTGATCGCGTTGATTCTTCTTTGGAAATTATCCAAAGCCGTCGTCAAGCGCATCCGCGCAAAGATGATGAAAAAGGGTGTGGAAAGTACCGTCGTTCAGGTGACGTACGACATGCTCCTGATCCTGTTCCGCCTGATCTCCGTTCTGATCTTTATGGGAATTGTGGGGATCAACACCGCTTCGCTGAGCGCGGCGATCGCGGCGACCGGTCTTACCGTCGGGCTGGCGCTGCAAGGCGCGTTTTCCAACTTTGCGGGCGGAGTGATCATTCTCGGCAGCAAAATGTTCCTCGACGGCGATTATATCGAAGTCGGCGGGGTGGAAGGCACGGTAGAAAGTATCAAACTTCTCTATACGCATCTCGTAACCTGGGACAATAAGGTCATCACCGTGCCCAACGGCACGCTTGCCAACGGCATCGTGATCAACTATACCAAAAAGGGCGTGCGCCGTGTGGACCACACCTTCTCCATTTCTTACGACGCCGATTACGAAAAGGCGAAAGAGGTTTTGACCGAGACCGCCAAAACCGCGCCGCTGGTGCTGGATAAGCCGCAGCCCTTCGTCGGCATGACCAAACACGGGGAAAGCAGCGTGGATATCGCCGTCCGCGTGTGGGTCAAGACCGAGGATTACTGGACGGTGTATTTCGATATGATCGAACGCGTCAAGCGCGTGCTGGACGAAAACGGCATCGAGATTCCCTACCCGCAGTTGGACGTGCATATGAAAAACGGCAAAATTCCGGCGGCGTTCGCCGAAAAAGCCGCGGCGCTTGCCAAGGAACGCAATTCCGCGGGTGCGGAAGCCGAAAACGGAGCGGAAACTTCTGCCGAAACCGGCGATAAGGCGACTGAAAAAGAGCAATCGGCGACGAAAGAGAAACCGGCAGGCGAAGCGGCGGAAAAAGAACCGAACGACGAAGTTTTATAAAGTTTTCCAAGGGGGTTTGGCGTTTTCAAAGGGGCATCGTTGCCGGGTTGGTGAAATTCGATATCGCTACCAATCCGGTGAAATTCGATATCGCCGCCGGGTTAGCCAAATCCGATCTTGCCTGACGAAAGAGGTTTTGGCTTTCAGCGCGTCGGGCGGCGCTTTCGGGAAGGATTACCGGCATACTGCCGGTGAAACCCGATCCACTTACGATAAAATTCCGGAAAACGGATAATAAAATACGGGTAGGGATTCCATTCGTTACCCTTAAGGAGCGGAAAATGAAACTCAACTACAAACGGACGATTTTCGTGGGGTTTGCGTTCTTCCTCATCTGCCTGTTCTGGCAGGCGTACGACACGCTGATTCCCAAAATCCTCATCAACAAATTCGGGCTGAACCAAACCTGGTCGGGTTTCATTATGGCGCTCGACAACCTGCTGGCGCTGTTTCTGCTGCCGCTGTTCGGGTCGCTTTCGGATAAAACCAAAACCAGACTCGGCAAGCGCACGCCGTACATACTGCTCGGCACCATTCTTGCCTGCGTGCTGTTCGTGGGGCTTTCGGTCGCCGATTACGCGCAACTCAACAAAGTCGCCAGCCTTTCCCCGGACGGGGGAACTTCCGCCGCCGCCATGCAGGAAATGTGGGACGAAACCAAGGACGAAAAAATCGTCGTGGTGAACGGTAAAAAAGTCGCCCTTTCCGAAGCGATCGACGAGGCGGACTTCCTTGCCATTCCCACTTATGCGGAAGGGAAAGACGCCTTTTCGGACGACTACGTGACCTACGTGATCCCTGCGCGGCAGGCGCTGGCGTGGAAAAAAACGGCGCAAAGTCCGGTGACTCTGGTGTGCTTTATCATTGTGCTGTTGCTGCTGCTCGTTTCGATGTCCACGTTCCGCAGCCCCGCCGTGGCGCTGATGCCGGACGTGACGCTTCCCCCCTTACGGAGCAAAGCCAATGCGATCATCAACCTGATGGGCGCTGCGGGCGGCGCGCTGGTGCTGGTGCTCGGCATCGTGATGGGGACGGGAAAGGCAAGCAACGCTATGATGAGTTATCTCCCGTTCTTCTCGATCTCGGCGGGAATTATGCTGGTTTGCCTGATTATCTTTATGTTGACCGTGAAGGAACCGCTCTGGGCGAAGGAACGCGAGGAAGAAGAAATCCGTCTGGGGCTTTCCGAAGCGCAGACCGACGAAGAAAAAGCCGAAGGGGACAGAAAACTTTCCAAAGGCGAAAAAATTTCGCTGCTTCTCATTTTGTTCTCGGTCGTGTTCTGGTACATGGGCTACAACGCGGTGACTTCCAAATATTCGGTCTACGCCGAACAGGTGCTTTCGGTTGACTATAACTTAACGCTGATGATCGCGACGGGCGCGGCGATCGTGTCCTATATTCCCATCGGCTTTATCGCTTCCCGCGTGGGGCGGAAAAAGACCATTCTCGCGGGCGTGGTGATGCTTGCGGCGGCGTTCGGAATCGCTTCCTTTTTGGGGAAAGGGACTTCCGCCCTCGTGATGGACGCGTTGTTTGCCTTGGCGGGCATCGGCTGGGCGACCATCAACGTCAACAGTTACCCCATGGTAGTGGAACTGGCGCGGGGCAGCACGGTCGGTAAATTTACGGGATATTATTACACTGCCAGTATGGCGGCGCAGGCGGCGACTCCGCTGCTTTCCGGACTTTTGATGGATCACGCCGGCATGCGCACGCTTTTTCCGTACGCGACGGTATTCGTGGCGCTGGCGTTTATCACGATGTTCTTCGTCCGGCACGGGGACAGCAAGCCGCCGAAGTCCGGCAAGCTGGAAACCTTTGCCGATCTGGACGTGTAACGCCGTACTTCCTGCCGGGCGCCGGAAGCGCGCCGCTTTACGAATCGGTGCCCGTAGAATGAAACCTTGTAAGGACAAAAAGCCCGGCGGGCGAAAGCAGTTGCTTTCGCCCGCCGGGCTTTATCATAATCTGTTCGGAAAATTTGCGGCTGCGTTTGGGGGTGACGGGTAAGGAAAGTTGCGGAAAAGGTTTTCGCTTCCATCGCAAAGGCTTCTATCGCAAAGAATTCCTGCTTCCGCCGCAAACGATCCGGAGCCCCGCAGGAGCACTTCCGCTTCAAACAATGAAAAGCCGCAAAGTGCCTTGCGTTCAAAACGTTGCGCCGCAAACGAATTACGCTTCAAACGACAGGCGGTAAACCAGCGCCTGCGCGCCGGCAAAGTCGTTACAGACGATATAGGTCACGCCGTCGATCAGAAAAATCGCTTCCGGTTCCGCACTGGTGGGAACGATGACGGTCATAATCAGGTTGCATTCCCAGTCGTAAATGCGGATTTCCGCAGGCGCGTTGTTTTGCGAAGAACGCACGAAACAGGCGCCGTTTGCCGAAGCGTACAGACTTTGGGAAAGACTTTTGGGTTCTTCCACCCCTTTGGAAAGGGAAAGGGTCAGGTCGCCGTCCCAGACGTCCAGCGTGCCGCCGCCCCATTCTCCGGAAAAGAACCGGTCGGTTTCCTCGTCGTACGCCATGGCAAAGAAAGGCTTTTCGAGATCGTGCGACCCGGTAATTTGCAGCGTTTCGGGGTCTACCAGCGAATAGCGGTTATAATGTCCGTCGTTCGACTGGCAGTGCGAAATCAGCAATTTGTCCCATTTTTTGACGTACGTGATCGCGTTTGCATGATCTAAGGCAAGCGGTTCGCTTTCCTTTTCCACCGTGCCGTCCGTATTTACCGCCAGAATGCGGGTGAGTTCCGACCCGTCGGTCTTTTTATAGGTCGCGGCGGCGTAAATTTTGCCCTTCGCGTAAGTTGCGCCCTGCATAATACCGTACAGGTTGTCCGCGGAGCGGAAGGTCGTCGCTTCTTCTAAAGAAACGGTATAATTCAGCCCGCGCTGCAACTTCGTCACGTCGGTCGTCCGTTTGAAAAGGGCAACGCTGCCCGTGTCCTTGGTATTCTTGCGGATCATCGGGCGCTCCTGATTTTTGAGATACGTATCCTCAAAATGCGTCAGCGCGGCGTTCAGCGTCACGCCGTTTTTGCCGGCGATGAGAATGCGGCCGTCCGCTTCCGCAACCAGCCAGTCTTCGTCTTCCAGTTCGTCGGTCAGTTCCAAAGCGTCGATGCGGTTGGTCATTCCCACTAAAATTTCGTACCGGAAATCGGCTTCGTCCGTGGTTTCGTCGCCCTGCACGGGAAGATCGAGTTTCCACGCGGTTTTCAGCCCGGCTTGCAGCGCGGCAGCCGTTTCTTTTGCGTAGGCGTTTCCCGCTTCGTAAGTGATGACGTAATCTGTGGTGACGGTAACTTCCCCGTCCGGGGTTTTCGGGGCGCAGGCGGAAAAACTTGCCGTCCCCAAAAGCAGCGAAATTGCGGCAACCGCCGCGAAAAGTTTTTTCGATTTCAACGTTTTTCTCCTTTCTCCGATTTGTCGGAGGAACGGGGCGAATGCCGCGCCCGCATCGTTTTCTATTATAATACGGCAAGGCGGCTTTGTCAACAGTGAAAGATTTTTGGCTGCGATTTATCGGCGAAAAGGTTTCGCTTTCGATTTTTTGCGGCACAAATGCGAAGGAAACAAAATTTTTTGTGCTATCATTTGGTAAGACCGGCGAAAAATTTCGTCGGATTTTAACTTTTACGGGGGATTTGTGTTATAATGTTCGAAGAAATCAGGCAAAGGTTGAATCGTCTTTTCGGTTTGGGAGAAGAGAGGTTCGTCATTCGGATTAACGATAGTCCGGAAAACATCGAAACGTGCGAGGGAAACGCGGTGGAAGATAAAACGACGCGTACTTGTGCGCTATGCGTTGCATTGAACGATACCGTGTTCAAGAACGACAATAAGCCGGAATATCGTCATCCGCATTGTAAGTGTAAAATGAAAGAGTATGAACTTACAAAGGTGACTTTCGATTTTCCGATGGGGAAAATTACGCGGTATTTGTTTGTTAACGAAAACAAAAAGGCAATGATGCATTCCATGGGGTATACGATTGCGGATTTTGCGGAAATCTACAAAAAGATTAAAGCCGCAGCGGAAAAAGAATTTTTATCCGGGCGGTACGTTCTGAAAATGCTTGACGAACACGGTCAGCGGTTTACCGTAAATATGATTCTGGACGGAAAAGACGGTCATGCGGGAGAAAGATTCGCCTGTCACGTCGGCTGCGTCGCGTGGCCTTACGGAAAAATTAAAATAGCAACGCCGCTAATAAAAGATAAGGAGATAAAAGTATGAAGTGGTTAGACGATGTGCGGGTTACGACCGATCGGTACGAAAGCGAGGGCATAAAAAAAGGGGCGATCGGGACGATTATTCTGTCCGAAATTCGTTCCCTTACGTTTGATGTGGTTTTCAGCGATAAAACCGGCTACGACTATGCAGAAAGGGAAATTTTTGTCGGAGATATGGAACTTGTCAGGGATGCGGGTGCGACCGACGAAGAGATTTTGGAAGATCTTCCCGGGCATAATTCCGCCTGGTGGTGCAAGGTGGAGGACGGCTACATCCTGAACCTGAAAGGGGAAAGGAAAAACAAAATTCCCTACGATTACGATTCTTGAGTTGCCGCCCAAGCGGGAACCTCCGCCGACGGTAAAGGCAATTTCCTCTCAAGGCGGCAAGCCGCGCGCCGGCGGCGGCAAAGATAAATTCCGCCGAAGTAAAAGATTTGCCGTCCGTTCTTTCGGTTTGCTGTTGTAAAGAATGCCGGATAAGCGATTTTTTTCTTGTAAATTCCGAAAAAAATATGCTTTTCTTTGGGTTTTTGCGCCGAAAGCGTTGTCTTTCGCCGCGGAGTTTGTTATAATATGCATATCGTCTTAAGCCTGTGACGGATTATTTTTTCCGGGCGGAGGACTTTCGCTTTTGCGCTAAGCGGAACGAAATTCGTTATATTTTTTACGGAGGAACGAAAAATGAAAGCCCTTTGGAAAGAATTCAAAGCGTTTATCATGCGCGGCAGCGTGGTCGATATGTCGATTGCGGTCATCATCGGCTCGGCGTTCACCGCCATCGTCACCAGTTTCACCAACGACATTATCATGCCTCTCATTAACCTCGCGATGGGCGGGCATACCATGGCGGGACAGTGCATCGTATTGAACGGCGTCCCCAAATACGTGACCGACGCCACCACCGGCACGCAGGTCATCAATCCCGAAGCCATCACCTGGAATTACGGCAACTTTATTCAGTCGATCATCAAATTCCTGATCATCGCGCTCATTCTGTTCGCCATTCTCAAGACCGTGACTTCCATTAGAAAGCGTCTGGACGTCCGCGCGACCATTCAGGGCAAACTGGATAACGATGAAAAACTGACCGATCTGGAAGAAAAACTGCTGAAAAATATGCAGAAAAAGAACCCCGCGACCGCACCCAAGAAAAAGCAGCCAGAACCCGAAGCGCCCAAAGCCCCGACGGAAGCCGAACTGCTTGCCAGAATGTGCGAACTTCTGGAAGAAAACAACAAATTGCAGAAAGAAACCAAGGAAACGCACTGACGGAAGCGTGTCTTTGCGGCAACGCGCCGAAGGCGCGGCGCTCTAAGGCGGAATTCGGAAGAAAACGCCTTCGTGTTTTTTTCATTCCAAATGAAAAACATTGAAAATGCTTCGCTTAAAAAGCGGAAAAGGAACCGAAAACGGGAGGACGTCCCCCCGTTTTTCGGCATTTTATAAAAAAATATAACGGCGAAAATCCGGCGCTTTTTCGGGCGCGGTCGCCGGGAGGACGGTTATGGCAGAAGAAAAGAAAAGAGCGGTTACGATGGACAAACTGGTTGCGCTTTGCAAAGGGCGCGGCTTCATTTTTCCGGGGAGCGAGATCTACGGCGGTCTTGCCAACACCTGGGACTACGGTCCTTTGGGCGTGGAACTGAAAAACAACGTCAAAAAAGCCTGGTGGCAGAAATTCGTGCAGGAAAACCCCTACAACGTGGGCGTGGACTGCGCCATTTTGATGAACCCCACCGTATGGAAAGCCAGCGGGCACTTAGGCGGATTTTCCGATCCGTTGATGGACTGCCGCGGCTGTAAATCCCGCCACAGAGCGGACGACCTCGTCGAAAAATACATTGCGGACAAGGGTCTGGACGTCAATATTGCCGGCTGGGACAACGACAAACTGGAAGCGTTTATGGAAGAATATAAAATTCCTTGCCCCATTTGCGGCAAGCACGACTTTACGCCTATCCGCAAGTTCAACCTGATGTTCAAAACCTTTCAGGGCGTCAGCGAAGACAGCGCGAACACCGTCTATCTCCGTCCGGAAACGGCGCAGGGTATTTTCGTCAACTTCAAAAACGTGGCGCGCACCACGCGCAGCAAAATGCCGTTCGGTATCTGCCAGATCGGCAAATCTTTCCGCAACGAGATCACGCCGGGCAACTTTACCTTCCGCACGCGCGAGTTTGAACAGATGGAATGCGAATTCTTCTGTAAACCGGGCACCGATCTCGAATGGTTTGCTTACTGGAAAGAATTCTGCAAAAACTGGCTGCTTTCTTTGGGCATCAAGGAAGAAAATCTCCGCCTGCGCGACCACGACAAAGAGGAACTTTGCTTCTATTCCAAGGCGACGACCGACTTCGAATACAACTTTGCGTTCGGTTTCGGCGAACTGTGGGGTCTTGCCGATCGTACCGATTACGACCTGACCCAGCATGCCAAATTCTCGGGCGAGAATATGGAATATCTCGACCCCGTGACCAACGAAAAATACGTTCCGTACGTCATCGAGCCGTCGCTCGGCGCCGATCGCGTCGTGCTGGCGTTTCTGACCGACGCGTACGACGAGGAAGAACTGGAAGGCGGCGACGTCCGCACCGTGCTTCGCCTCTCGCCCGTGCTTGCGCCGTATAAGGCGGCGGTGCTGCCCCTTTCCAAAAAACTGGCGGAACAGGCGGAGCCCGTTTACCGCGACCTCGCGAAGCGCTTCTCCGTCACTTACGACGACACCGGTTCTATCGGCAAGCGCTATCGCCGTCAGGACGAAATCGGCACGCCGTTCTGTATCACGGTGGACTTCGATACGGCGGAAACCAACAGCGTTACCGTCCGTTTCCGCGACAGCATGGAACAGGAACGCGTCAACTTAAGCGATCTCGCTGCCTTTATCGAAGAAAAAATCCGTTTTTAAGGCGGGGCGGCTTTGCCGGCGGAATTTCCGCTGATCGGTGCCGGATTTTGACGAACGGTATCCGTTTTCGGGGACGATGCCGGGCTGAAAGATTGCAAAATTGTATGCGCCGTAAAGCGATACAAAACCGCGGGACGATATGCGCCGCGGGCTGATAAACCACAGACCCAAATGTCGTACTGCGATAAAATCAACCGCATCGCAAGGCAATATTAAGTTTATAAAGCGGCAAAACTGCAGCGCCTTTTCGCGCCCCGGGGAAGGCGAACGACCTTTCCCGGGGCGCGCTTTTCATTATCCGCCCGATTTTTACGGCGACGGATAAAGCGGATAAGGAGGAACCGTATGCAAAAAATCGCAAAATTTATGCACGTTTCGGAAAAACAGTTTCAACCGGCGTATGCCGAAACTTTCCCCGTGGGCGGGGCGATGACGGCGGAAGAAGTGCCGCTTCCCAAACGGGCGACGGCGGGTTCCGCAGGGTACGACTTTTACGCTCCGGCGGATTTTTCGCTTGCCCCCGGCGAAACTGTTAAAATTCCTACCGGGGTCCGGGCAAAAATCGCGCCCGGCTGGGTGCTGATGCTGTTTCCGCGCAGCGGACTGGGATTTAAATTCCGTATGCAACTGGACAACACGGTGGGAGTGATCGACGCCGACTATTTCGGGTCGGACAACGAGGGGCATATCTTCGTCAAAGTAACCAACGACGGCAAGACGGGAAAAACGCTTTCCGTCAAAAAGGGCGAAGGTTTTTGTCAGGGCGTATTTCTGCCCTTCGGCGTGACCGAAGACGACGAGACGACCGCCATCCGGAACGGCGGTTTCGGCTCCACCACGGGGGAACAAAATGCAAAACTCTGATAAGAGAGCGCGCGCAAATCGCGGAAATCAAGCCGCGCGTCAGATCGAAGTTCGGAATGAATCTGCCGGCGGAGCGAACCGGACGGACGGAGCCTTCCGCTTTTTCAAAAAATACGAGCTGGTCTGGTTTTTAATTGTCGTCAGCGTGCTGGCGCTGCTGTTCCGCATCAAAAGTTTTAAGTTCGTCACCAACGACTATACGGCGTTTTTGCAGCGCTGGATGCAGGTCTTGAAAGACGGCGGTGGATTCAAAGCGCTTAAAAACCTGCACGACGGGTCTACCTATTGCGATTATACGCCCGCGTACCTATACGTTTTGTCCCTGCTTTCTTATCTGCCGGGAAACGACTTGTATAAGATCAAAGCCGTGTCGGTGGCGTTCGATTTCGTGCTGGCGGTTTTTGCGTTCCTCATCGTAAAAGAGATCAAAAAATCGGATACGTCAGCCGTTTTTGCGTACACGGCGGCGCTTTTCCTGCCCGCGGTATTTTTGAACGGCGCCGTCTGGGCGCAGTGCGACGTCATTTACTCGGCGTTTGTTTTCGGCAGTTTTTACTTCCTTTTGAAAGGGAAATCCGTGCCGTGCGGCGTGCTGTACGCGGTTGCGTTTTCGTTTAAACTGCAGGCAATTTTCTTCTTGCCCGTGTTCGTCCTTGCGGTCGCAAAAGGAAAGGTCAAACTTACTTCCGTCTTGTTTGCGGCGCTTAGTTGGATCGCGATCGGTCTGCCGGGAATTTTTCTCGGAATGAAAGTCGAAAACGTCTACGGCGTTTACTTCTTGCAGGCTTCGGAATATTCTTCTCTTACGCTCAATACGCCCAACCTTTACAACTGGGTGGTACGTTCGCACGATCACAGCAACAACGCCTTTTGGGAAGCGTTTTCTTCGTCCTGGGTGTACGGGGCGATCGGTCTTACGGCGCTTTGCATGCTGCCGCTTTATCGCTTCCGCTGGAAGAAGGACGAAAATAACGTCTGGGTGTGCATGGCAGCCTTTTTTGCGGCGTTTCTGCCCTACGTTCTGCCGCATATGCACGAACGCTACTGGTTTTTGTCGGACGTTTTCGCGCTGATTTTTGTGATCTGCTTCCCAAAAAAATGGGGCGCGTTTACCTGCGTCACGCTGCCGTCGCTGTACGTGCTGTGTAAGTACTTGTTCAGTGTAAACGAAATTTCCCTTTCGTTGCTTGCGATTCTGCTGTTTATCGGCATCGCGCTCCTTGCGGTTTCCTTGTATGAAGAAGTAAAAGGCAGCCTTGCCTGTCCCGCGGAAGGGGAACAGATCTTCTCCTTTTTAGACGGAAAAAAACGAGCGGCTGTTCTCGAAAACACTCCTACGCCCCCCGAAATCGGGAACAAAACCGAAGAAGATGCGGCAGATTTGCCGGGCCATGAAAACCCTTCGGATAAGGACGGGGAGGATTTATGAACGAGCCAAAACGGGACGGCTTTTTTGACCGCGTGTACGCCGCGGTGAGGCGTATCCCCAAGGGCAGGGTGGCAAGTTACGGCTTGATCGCCATGCTGGCGGGCAACCCCCGCGCGCCGCGGGTGGTAGGCTATGCGCTGCACCGCAATCCCGATCCGGAAAATACTCCCTGCTACCGCGTGGTGACTTGCGGCGGAAAGACTTCCAAAGCGTTTGCGTTCGGCGGGGAAGATATGCAGCGCATGCTTCTGGAAAAAGACGGCGTGCGTTTTTCGCCGGACGGCACCGTGCCGCGCCGCTACTTCTGGGACGGCAAGGATGAACGGACACGGAATTAAAAGATTAACGGACACGGAATAAATTTAAGTAAAAACAGGGGCGCCCGCGGCGGAAATTTCCGCCGCGGGCGCCCTTCTTTCCATTAACTGCTGCATCGGAAACGTTATCGTTTTGCAGCCCTTTTTCCGTCAGAATCGGTGTCTTTTTATCGTCCGTTCTTTTCGTCGGAAACGATATTTTTTGCAATCCGTTTTTCCGCCTGTTCGTGCGGATTTTGCTATACCGTTACCACAAAAACGGTGTTTTTCACGCGATTCCGATCTCGTTGCGGACTTCGGCATATCGCTGTCCCGTTCCGCAAACGGTGTTTTTGCGCCCGAACGATTTCAATTTGTTCAGGCAATTTCACGATATCGCGCTCCGTTTCTTACATCAAAACGGTGCCTTCCGTACCCTGCACGACGCGGAAAATCTGCACTTCCCGTCCGGTTTTGGCGGAAACGTAAACGTAATACAGATCTTCGCCGGCGGTGCCGGAAAACTCGTAGCAAAGTTCCTCTTTGCCGCTGCCCAAGGGGGCAACGCACAGGCGCTTGGTTTTGATCTCCAGCGTCTTGCTTGCAGTAGCTTCCGCCTCCGAAACGGTAAGACGGGGGAGCAGATCGGCGCGCTCATGGTGGTTCAGATAGTAAGAATACGCTTCCATTCCGATGACCGTGCCGGTCGCTTTATCTACCTTTACTTTTACAAGATCGGGGTAGAGCACAACGCCGTCCTGTTCCGCCGCAAAGTTGACGGTGCATTCGCCGCGGAAAGAATCCGTCCAGACAGGCGTGAGGTCTTTCATGCCGATCTTACCGAGGAAGGCTGCCGCGGAATCGATGGCGTCGCGGTCGGTAAGACGTTCGTCGCCGCCGGTTTCTTCGGCGTCAAACAGCAAAAGTTTGCCGCCGATTTTGCTGATTTGCGCGTACAGTCCCCCGCCGTTTGCCATTTTCGCGGTAAATCCGTAGCAGGGTGTGTCGCTCGTCGCGGCTTCGCCGCTGTACATAATTTCAGTCAGCCCGTACTCCGAAAAATAGGCGCGCAGCAAGTCTTCGGCTTCCGTGCGTTCCACCGTTCTCCCTGTAATGCCGCGGGCGGAAGCGTTGTTTTCAATCGCGTCCGAAAACGGTCCGTCGTAGATCAGTTTGGGGAGCGTGGCGGAACTTTCGGACAGTTCGTTAAAGCCTTGGGAAAGGAAATTTGCCTCGCCTGCCGAAAGGTTGCGGAAGCGGAACTTTTTGCCCATCGTCCCCATGGTTTCCCCTGCGGAAGCTAACTTTTTCTTAAGCAGACGGTTGCTTTCCGCAAGCGTGCGCAGGCTGTCGCGTTCGGCGGGTCTCAGTTCGCCGTCCTCCAACTTCTTTTGCAGGTATTTCGCGTAGTCGCCGATCTGGTTCAGAAGCTTCGCCGCGGCAAAGCGGGATTCGTCCGAAAGGGGCAGTTCCTGCAGGCTGTTTTCGGCAAGTTCGGCTTCTACCGCAAGGTCGGTGGTCAGCGTGCGCGAAAGCGCGGGGGAGGTCGAAACCGAAAGTTTATTCAGGTTGGCGTCCACGTTATCGACGTAACCGGTCAGTTCGTAAAAGGCACGCTCGTAAACGCGGTCAAGCGCCGCCATCTGCTTTTCCGAACGGACGAAATAAACCGTGAACAAAGAAGCGAGCGCTAAGGCGCTGACGCCGAGGGCGATGACCGCGGCAACCAGTCCCATGTTGGGATTTTTGCGGCGCGCGTCCCGTTTTTCGCTATGCGTATGCCCGTTTTCGCGCACGGAGCGGCGATTTTTACGTTCGGCTTTCCGCTTGGCTT
Source organism: uncultured Clostridia bacterium (assembly GCA_934272745.1). Taxonomy (GTDB): domain Bacteria; phylum Bacillota; class Clostridia; order Christensenellales; family Borkfalkiaceae; genus SIG402. Next base: position 38,848 of record CAKQSI010000015.1, read on the forward strand.
TGAGACGGGCGCGCTCGGCTTTTTTCTCCGCGGCGGCGCGCTTTTTCGCAAGGCGCGTTTTCTTTTTCTCCTGTTTTTCGAGGGTGACGCGCGCTTTGCGTTCTTCTTTGCTTTCGTTTTTCAGCATTTCGCGGCGCTGCGCTTTCTTGCGGCGCAGGGCTTCCTTTTCCTTTTGCAGGACAAGGCGGTTTGCCGCTTTCTGCTTCTTCTCACTAAGTTTCTTTTCCTGTTTTTCCCGCACTTTTTCGGCGCGGCGCTCGGCTTTTTGCTTTTTCAGTTCGGCGCGCTTTTGGGCGATCGCCTGCTTTTTATTCGCCTTTTCTTCGGCTATCGCCTTTTTATTCTGCACTTTCGTTTCGTACCTTGCGAGTTTTTCGCCGGAAAGTTTTTCTCTCCTGCGTTTTTCCAGCATGGCGGCGCGTTTTTCGTGTTTCTTTCTGCGGAATTCTTTCTTCGCAATGCGGATTTCGGCGCGCTTCTGCTTGCGGAGCAAGGCGTTTTCTTTCCGTTTTTTTGCGTCCGCAAGTTTTTTTGCTTTCTTTTCTTCTTTGGTCATTTCAGGCTTCTTTCCCTTGGACTTTTTGTTTTCTTTTTTCATGGAAGAAGCGCGTGCCTTTGAAAAGTTGCCGCCCGCTTTTTCAGTAATTTTGTTCCTGTTTTTGCGGGACGTACCCCCGTTTTCGGTCTTTTTTACGGAAACCGTATCCGCTTTCGCGGCGGGTTTGTCGCTGCTGTGACTCTTCGCGGCAGTGCTTTGGGCGGATTTGCCGCCTTGCGCTTTTCCGCCTGTCGTTCCCGCCTTTTTTTCTGCCTTAACGGGCGCCGCTTTTTCTTGTGCGTTGTTCCCGATTTTGCGGGACGTATCCGCTTTTTTGGTCTTTTTTGCGGGAACGGACTGCTCCTTTTTTACGGCTTCCGCCGCCATATTCTTGTTTTCTTCCGTCATAACGGCACCTCCTTATTTGCAGAACACGTGATTACCGATGGTGACCACGGTGGGGCGGGAATAGATCCACGAACTGGTGGCCACCCGGGGATTGTAGTAGTACAGGCAGCCGTAGGTGGGATCCCAGCCGTTGATCGCGTCCTGCGCGGCGCGCTGGCAACTTGCGTTGGGGGCGAGGTTAATCTGTCCGTCGGAAACGGCGGTAAACGCGCCCGACTGATAAATCACGCCGGAGATGGAGTTGGGGAAGGACGAGGACTTGACGCGGTTCAGCACTACGGCGCCGACCGCAACCTGTCCGGTGTAAGACTCTCCGCGCGCTTCCGCATAAATGATCCTGGCAAGCAGATACACGTCGGAACTGTTGTAACTTCCGCCGGTCGAACTCCCGACCGAAGAGGACGTGGAAGCGGACATGCCCAGCGCTTTCAAGGTGGCGTTGCCCACGATGCCGTCGGCGGTCAGTCCGTTTTTGCGTTGGAAGTATTTCACGGCGTTTTTGGTCTGCGTGCCGTAGATTCCGTCCACGGAGCCGCTGTAATACCCCCAGTTTTTGAGTTTCCTCTGAATGGTTTTTACCGTAGAACCCGTACTTCCGACTTTATAGACGGCGGCGGGAACTGCGGCTGCCGCGTCGTGGTTTCTGCTTGCGATCAGGGCAACCGAGCCGGTCGCCGTCAGCGCAAACAAAAGCACGAGCGCGACGATTCTGAAGTGTTTTTTCATTGCTTCCTCCAAAAATATCTTAAGGGGGAGTGGATTCCCGCCCTTAATTCGTAATTCAAAATCTTTTGTTTTTATATGGGTTGAAGCCGGACAAGGGTCTGCTCAGACAAGCCGGAAGTGTTTTTGACTTTCCGAAAGCGCCGGCAGCGGTTTCCGCGCTTTGGACGGCGAAAGGTTGCCTCCCCGTTTCCGGGCAAGCCGGAAGTGTTTTTGACTTTCCGAAAGCGCCGGAAAGTATTATCCGCGTTTCGTTTGAACTGCATCCGTCCGGCGCTACGGTGTGGAAAAAGGAATTCCTTTTTCTTTTCTGCCCGAAGCAGGGCGCCGGTCGGTAAAGCGAACCTTTGGCCGCCCGCTTTTCCGCGCGGTTATCCCTTGAAATGCTCGTTCCAGAAATCGACGATGCGGCTGCGGTACTCAAAATCGCCGGACGTATCGCCGTTTTCGGAACCTTTCTCCGCAGTAAAGCAGAGGGGCGGATAGACCACGCACCACCAGTTGCTGCCCTTGCCGCTGCCGAGATTGACGATGACGGCGTCGTAACAGCCTGCGGGGAGGGTTACCGTTTCGTAAGTCCGGGTAGGGAAGTTTTCCCGTCCGACGTGCGTTTTTGCCGTGTACGAAAATCCGTTCCGGGACAGAACGGCGCTTGCTACGGCGTCGATCCCGCGGCTATTTGCGCGCACGAGGGAGAGGGCTTCTTCCTTGCTTTTTGCGCCTTGCAGCACCGGGGTCAGGTAACGCACTACGGCGTCTTTCACGAGATACTTGACCTGCTGATCGGAAAAGTCGTCGGAATCTGCCCGCACGTGAATGCGCAGGTAGTTTTCCGGGGAAAGGCGCTCCGTTATTCCGGCGGATTCCGCGGCGAAGATTCCGCACGAGGAAAGTGCGCCGAGCGACAATATCAGTACCAGCACAGGTAAACATAATTTTTTCATTTTCTCTTCTCCTTCTGGTTTAGGGAAAGGGGTTCGTTTCCTTTCCGCAAAGCGGGCAGTTTTGCTTTGGCGCGGCGGAATTTTTCAGCCGCAAAAGTCCGGGGAATAAAGCGCGTGTCGCAGACATTGCGCGATTTTTGCAGGACGTATGCCCGTTTTCGGTGCATTTGCCCCCTTTCGATTGCCTGCGGAATATCGGTTGCCCGTTTGCTTTTCAGACGGAACCGCCCGAAGATACGGGGAAATCGTGCCCCAAAATCGGCAAAACCGCTCGTTTACTAATATCTTTTCCTTTCCTTTATGGTTTTATACGGAAAATTCTGTCTTTTTTCACCTTTTTGCTTTATGGCGAGGAAAGAGGTGTGGAGGCGATTCTTGTTTTTTACAAAGGAAAGGGCGGGCGGCAAGCGGCGTAGCGGTGCTTCTTGTTTTACGAAACAGATGGCGCAGCGGCAGGCGGGAGAAAGCGCGTCCGTGCGCCGGACGAATTATGGGCGGAAGGCAAGCGAAAAATAAATACGCTTTCTGGCGGCAGTTGCCGTACCGGGCGATATAACCGCACCGGACGATATAATTTTATAGCGGTTTTGACGACGTAATTATATACGGAGGCGACGGCACCTAAAAGGGGCGACGGAACCCCAAAAGGGCGACGGAACCCAAAGGGCGGCAGCGCCCCAAAAGGCGACAGCCCTCCCGTATAAGCGACGGATACGCTGAAATGCAAGCGTTTTCAGTAAATTTGAAAAAACACTTGACAAGAGCAGAAACGTGTGATAAACTGCAAAAGTAAAACGGTTTATCATCATAAAACTTCGTCTGTTTTCACCGCTTAATGTGAATATAAAATACAAACGTCTTCAATCTAAGGCTAAAACGTTTCAGTAAATTTGAAAAAGCGGTTGCCGAAACGGGGGTAGCATAACGCAACTGCTTTTTATGACAGGGGACGGAATCCCCGACAAAAAACGATGTTTTCAGGAGGTAAAAATGAAAACGACTTTGCGCATTTTGCTGTGCGTACTGTTTGCGGCGTGTCTGTCGCTTGCGGCGGCAATTCCGCAGATGACCCGCGCCGAAGAATCGGTGTACGTCAGCGATCTAACCTGGACGGAGTGGAAAATGTACCAGTCCTCGTCCAAAAACCCGGCGTCGCCCTACGCGCCTAGTTTCAACCAGAACGAAGCGGGCGGCACGTTGACGATTGCGGGCAAAGCGTACGAAAAAGGCATTCGTATGCACCCGGATACCGACGGAATCAGTTATATCACCTACGACGTTTCCGCCTATGACTATACCCGTTTTTCCGCAACGGTGGGCAAAGACAGCCTTGGCGGACCGGGAAACGTACAATTTTTCGTGTACGGCGATGGGGAAGACCTTGCCGAAAGTCCGCAGGTGCCTTTCGGCAGCGATTATAAAATCGAAGCGGATATTACCGGCGTAAAGGAACTGAAACTGGTCATCACGATGGGGGACGACGGCTACAGTGCGGACTCCGCCGCATTCGGCAATCCGCTGCTGGATTACGGCAAAGTTGCGCCGCGCCCGTCCGCAGAATTAGAGGAGGCACCGGAGATGACGGAAACCAAAACCACCGAAGAGCAATACCGCGCCTATCTCGCGCACCCCGAAACGCTGCCCGTTACCTTTACCTATGGCGGTGCGGCATATCGCGGTTTCCCCGCGGAAAGTTTTACGTTGACCGATACCCGGTCGGACGTTTCCGATCTTGTGGAAGAAAACGACCTGACGTTCGTTTTACGCGATACGTCCCTTGAAATCTGCGTCGAAACCGCTTGGTATCCGCAGCATAAGGCGTACGAATGGACGGTGTATTTTGTTAACCGCGGACTTACGGAAACCAAGCGGATCGCGGACCTGAACGCCGCCGATCTCTATTTTTACGGCACGAACGCTACCCTTTCCGGAACTTCCGGCGACTACGGCGGAAACTATCAGCCGTATACCGAAAAAATCAAATCCAAAACCATTACGAAGCAGAATAAATCCGGGCGCCCCACGCACAACGCGTTCCCGTACTTTCAGCTGGATTTCGGCGGAAAAGAGGGCGTGTTCTTCGCGCTCGGCTGGCCGGGAAACTGGAAGTCTTCGTTTGCGCCCTGCACGGTAAACGGCGCGCCGGGCGCGGTACACTGCGTCGCGGGGCAGTATAGCGTCGATACTACGCTTCTCCCCGGGGAAACACTGCGCTCGCCGCTGGCGTCGTTTGTGTTCTACGAGGGGGACGGCGACGCCGCAACCAACGCCTGGCGGCGGTGGTATATCGACTGCAACATGCCGAAAGAGGAAAACGGCGACCCGAGAAAGCCCATTCTGACCGCTTCCACTTCCTGGCTGTATGCCTGCATGACGACTGCGACCGAAAGCAATCAGATCGCGGCGATCAAGGAGTGGCTGGATAACGGCATTCCGCTCGATTACTGGTGGATGGACGCCGGCTGGTACCTCGGCGCGGGCGACAAGACCATTACCGCGCTCGATCAGTCCGGAAACTGGAAGGTAGACGCTTCCCGCTTCCCGACGGAATTCAAAGCCATTTCCGACTATGCAAAAGAAAACGGCATGACCGGCACCATTTTGTGGTTTGAACCCGAACTCTTCCGCCTGTCGGTGGAACAGATCATGGCAACCAATCCCGATTATAAGGCGGAATGGGTGCTCGGCAACCTTGCTCATAACGGAAAACTCAACGACTTCAGCAATCCCGAAATGGTAGACTGGATCACGGAAATCGTGGTCAATATCCTGAAAAAGGGCGGCGTTACCGTCTATCGTCAGGACTTTAACGAAAGCCCGGGCGACGTCTGGCTGTCGCACGATACCGAGGGCAGGACGGGCATTACCGAAAACAAATACGTGCAGGGCTACCTCGGTTATTGGGATACCTTGCTTGAAAGCGTGCCGGGGCTTTGGATCGACAACTGCGCTTCCGGCGGCGGACGGCTGGATCTGGAATCGATGAGAAGAAGCGTGCCGCTGCACCGTACCGATTCCGCCAGCCAGGAGTATACCAACACGCAGGCGATGAGTCAGGCGCTTTTCAAGTGGATTCCCTACAGCGGAGGACCGACCAACGACGCCGCAGCCACGCCTATCACGAAATACGGCATCCGCAGTTGTTTTGCACAGTCGATGACGCTGAACTTCGACCCGGGGAATCAAAATCTCAACTGGCAACTCCTGCAGGGGCTGGTAGAGGAATGGAATATCATCAAGGACTTCTACTATGCGGACTATTACGAACTGCTTCCCGTCACGCGGGACGACGCCGATTTTACCGCGTGGGAATTCTTCGATCCCGCCAAAAACGCCGGGTTTATGCAGGTATTCCGCCACAAGGGAAGCGATAAATCCGTCACCTTAAAGGTGAAAGGTTTAGACCCCGAAAAGACCTATTACATTACGGACTTCGACGGCAAAAACGATATTTCCGCCACGGGTGCGGAACTTGCCGCGGGTTATACCGTAACGCTTGCCAAAAATTCCGCCGCCACGCTGTATATCGGCAGCGAAAAAATCGCGCTGCCCGATTACGGTCCCGAAACGGGCGAGGAAGACGAGGGCACGCTGATCGAGCCGGATACCGAGATTCCCGACGGGGCGATTTATCTTTCCGATCTGGAGTGGAAAAGTTGGGTCATGTATCAGTCCTCTTCGGATAACCCCGCTTCTCCCTACGCGCCCAGCCGCGACAGCGACGAATACGGCGGAACGCTCACCATCGGCGCTTATCCGTTTGCCAAAGGGCTGCGTTCGCACGTGGACGGAACGCTTGGTTACTGCGACTTCGTTTACGATATTTCCGGTCTGGACGTGGATTACTTCCGGGCGGTCGTCGGCAGAGAAAACCGCGGCGGTTCCGGTTGGGGCGGCGTCAGTTTCTTTGTGGAAGTGGACGGAAAACGCGTCATGACCACCCCCGTCGTCTATGCGGGTACCGCCTGCATGCTGGTTGCCAAAGTCACGGGCGCAAAAACGCTGCGGTTCGGCGCGACCGACGGCGGCGACGGCATAAATTGCGATTCGGTCGGCTTCGGCAACGCGCTTTTATATAAGTCGGACGAACCGACCCCGCCGGGTCCGTCGGTGGAACCCAGTGTGGAGCCGTCCGTAGAACCGTCTGTGGAACCCAGCGTAGAACCGTCGGTGGAACCGAGCGTCGAGCCGTCGGTAGAACCCAGTGTGGAGCCGAGCGTGGAGCCGTCGCCCTCGGTCAATCCGTCTGTGGACCCCTCGCCCTCTGTCAATCCGCCGGTCGAGCCGAGCGTAGAACCCAGTGTAGAACCCTCGGTCGAGCCGAGCGAAAGCCCGTCGGCAACGCCTTCCGAAACGCCGAGCGCTGCACCTACGGAAACGCCGAGCGCTGCACCTACGGAAACGCCGAGCAGCGCGCCCACCGATAAACCTTCGGAAAAACCGAGCGCTGCACCTAC
>CAKQSI010000016.1 GCA_934272745.1 uncultured Clostridia bacterium
GCTTTCGGGCGGACAACGGCAGTCGGTTTCGCTTTTGATGGCGACGATGACGCCCGTCGATCTGCTGATTCTGGACGAACATACCGCGGCGCTCGACCCGAAAACCGCCGACGCCGTCATGCGCTTGACCTGCCGTATCATAAGAGAAAAGAACCTTTCCGCCGTAATGGTAACGCACAACCTGCGCTATGCCGCGGAATACGGCGATCGGATCGTTATGATGCACGAAGGAAAGATGGTTCTGGACAAAAACGGGGAGGAGAAATCCGTCGTTCGGGTGGAGGATATTCTGCACATTTTCAATAAAATTTCCGTCGAATGCGGAAACTAAAGAAAGAATCGGATAAAAAGACGAGGCGCCCGCCGCGGCGCCTCTACAAAACATAACCCGTTCCGTTTTGATATTTCGATATATGGAATCCGGGCGCCCGCCGCGGATAATTGCAATCGGGTGTCGGTAAAAAACGAGCGGTATTTGTAGGTGTCGGTAAAAAAGAAGCGGTATTTGTAGTGGTTTTGACTTGTCGCCCGGGAAAATGCGGGAGCGATGAAATCTTGCAAGAAAAATGTTGGGGCGATCGTTGATTTTCCGCCACGAGAAAGTATTTTCTACGCGGTATAGGCGTATTTCGGACAACGTAATTAAAGATACAGAGTAAAAAATAAGCGGGCGACCACCGGTCGCCCGTACAAATTATTTTCCTTGCGGAAAAACGCCGCAATCTTTTGCCAGCGCTTCAAAAACGGGGAGAGAGGCAAGCACGCGTTTCTTCGGGACGCAGGTGGCGATACGCAAAAAGCCGGGCGCGGCGAAACTGTCCGTGGGGACGAGCAGAAGCCCGCGCTTTTTGGCCTCGTCCGAAAAGGCGTTCGCGTCGCCGCCGGGCGCTTTCATCATCAGGTAAAATGCGCCTTGCGGTAAAAACACTTCATACCCGCAACCTTTCAGCGCGGCATAGAAAATATCGCGGTTTTCACGGTAGGGTTCGATAAAAGACGGTTCCTCCGCGCACAGCCCGACGACCTTTTGGAAAAGCGACGGCGCGCAGACGTATCCCAGCGACCGTCCCGCTCCAAGAATCGCCGCGTAAAGTTCGGCGCCTGCCGCCATATTTTGGGAAACGGCAAGAAAACCGATCCGCTCCCCGGGGAGGGAAAGCGATTTGCTGTAAGAATAGCACAGCACGGCGTCGTCGTAAAAGGAAAGGGGGCTGCGCACTTCGCTTCCGAAAGAAATTTCGCGGTAGGGTTCGTCCGAAAGGAGGACGATGACGTTGCCCGTCTTCTTTTCCGCGGCGCGCAGAACGGCAGCGATTTTTTCCAGCACCGCTTTGGAATAGACCATTCCCGACGGGTTGTTGGGGGAATTGACGATCACTGCGGCGGTTTTGCCGCTTATCGCGCGGGAAAACGCGTCGAAATTCACCGGGTGATCGGGATCGGAAAAGGGGATAACCACCGTTTTTCCGCCCGCGTTTTTGATAAATACGTCGTATTCGGGGAAAAAAGGCGCGAAAACAACAACTTCGTCCTGCGTTTCGGTCACCAAGGCGCGGAAGGCGATCGCAAGCCCCGCCGCGGCGCCGCAGGTCAGATAAACGCGGTCTTTTTCTATGGGCAGCCCGTATTTTTCCCGGTTGAAAAGCGCGATTTGCTCCCGCACGGATTCGTCTCCTTGCGCGGAGGTATAGGCGTGAACGGTCGTGTCTTCTTTAAGCAGGCGGATTGCAGCATTTTTGACCGCTTCCGGCGCGGGGACGGAGGGGTTTCCCAGCGTGAAATCGTAGATCGGGGCGCCGGGGTGCTCCTTTTGATATTGTTTTCCGTATTCAAACAGGTCGCGGATGACCGAGCGTTTTTTACCGAGGGAAACCATTGCGGAATTGAACATAATTTTACCTCTTGCCGCCGCGGGCAAAGTCGTTTTTTCTTATTGTAGCAGACCGGTCGCCCTTTGTCAAACGGGGGAGTGTGCGGAGTGAGATTTCCATTATAACTTTTACCTTTGGGAAGAATCGGACGTAAATTTTCACGTAGTTTCCTGAAAAGGTCAAAGGCGGCGCCGGATTCCTTTCCGTTTTCCCAAAATTCCGAAAAAGTCCGCCGAAATTTACTGAAAAACGCGGAAAACCCTTGACGGACGGGGAAAAAGGGTATATAATACACCCATAAAACCGCATTTTCGCGGCAGAGGACGACAATATGCAACGCCTTTACGCCTTTTATTACGGATACTTTACCTTGAAGAAACCATATTAAACGGATATCGGTTATTTTTTGTCGTACAAAAATTCGGGTAAAATGATCGGTAGAATTGCCGGTCATTTTTTTATTTCCGAAAAAGGGAAGCGGCGCGGCTTTTCGACCCGATCCGAAAAAGAAAGAAAAACCCCGTCAGGAGAAAAATATGATTATCGCAATCAAGAAAAACAGCGAAAAACAGCAAGTAGACAACCTTTTGGACTGGATCAAAGACTTAGGCTTGGGCGTCAACGTCAGCGAGGGGGAAAATTCCACCATCATCGGACTGATCGGCGACACTTCCAAAGTGGACATTGATCTCGTCCGCTCGCTCGATATCGTAGAAGCCGTCAGGCGTATTCAGGAACCGTATAAAAACGCCAACCGGAAATTCCACCCGGAAGACACCATCGTGGACGTTGCCGGCCACAAATTCGGCGGAAAGCATTTCCAATACATCGCGGGTCCGTGTTCGGTGGAATCGGAAAAACAGATCATCGAAGTGGCGCTTGCCGTCAAAAAGGCCGGGGCGACCTTACTTCGCGGCGGTGCGTTTAAACCGCGGACTTCGCCGTACGCGTTTCAAGGGCTAAGAGAAGCGGGACTGCCGCTTCTTTTAAAAGCCAAACAGGAAACCGGCATGCCCATCGTGACCGAAATCATGAGCGTGCGGCATATCGACCTGTTCCGGGACGTAGATCTGGTGCAGATCGGCGCGCGCAACATGCAGAACTTCGAACTTTTAAAAGAAGTGGGCAGAATGGGGAAACCCGTCTTACTCAAGCGCGGGCTTGCCAATACCATCGAAGAATGGCTGATGAGCGCCGAATATATCATGAGCGAAGGCACGAAAGACGTCATTTTGTGCGAACGCGGTATCCGGACGTTTGAACCGTATACCAGAAACACGCTGGATCTTTCGGCGATTCCCTTGTTAAAAGAACTGACGCACCTGCCCGTGATCGTCGATCCCAGCCACGCTTCCGGACTTTCCAGACTGGTCAGACCGCTGTCGATGGCTGCGGCTTCCGCAGGGGCGGACGGACTGATGATCGAAGTGCATAACGATCCGCCGCACGCGCTTTGCGACGGCGCGCAGTCCCTGCGCCCCGAACAGTTTGAAGAAGTGGTCAACAAAGTGGCGGTCATTCTTCCTCTCGTCGGAAAGGAACGCGACTAAAGCGCCGGAAAAATTTTAAGGAATAGGGAAAAACGATGGTAGTCGGCATTATCGGACTGGGACTTATGGGCGCTTCTTTCGCGAAAACGCTGAAGCGCGCGGGAAATATCGCCGTCTTCGGCACGGATAGCAGCGCTGAGGTGATGAAAAAAGCGCGGCTTTCCTCCGTTATCGACGAGGAACTGACGACGGAAAACGCGGGGAAAGTCGATCTTCTGGTGGCGGCGCTGTACCCGCGGAATTTCGCTTCCGCGGTGGAACCGTTTCTGCCGCATATGAAAGCGGGGGCGGCGGTCGTGGATTTTTGCGGAATCAAACGCCCGGTGATTTCCGCAATGCGGAAAATGGCGGAGGAATATCCGGAAATTTATTTTATCGGCGGACACCCCATGGCGGGGCGGGAATATTCGGGCATCGGACACGCGGTTTCGACTTTGTTCGACAAAGCCTCTATGATTCTCGTTCCCGTAAAGGACGATATCAAACGCCTTGCGGAAATGAAAGCGTTCTTCCTTTCGCTGGGCTTTTCGGAAGTGGTCGTCACCAAAGCCGACTACCACGATACCATGATCGCGTACACGTCGCAACTTTGCCACGTGGTTTCCAACGCGTTTATCAAAAACGCCAGCGCGGCGAGCCATGCGGGTTATTCTGCGGGCAGTTATCGCGACCTGACGCGCGTTGCCAGAATGAACAGCCGCATGTGGGCGGAACTGATGACCGATAACCGCGATAAACTTTTGATCGAATTAGACGAATTGATGGAGAACCTTTCCCGCTATCGGGAGGCGCTTGACAGGGGGGACGAAGCCGCCCTGCAAACCCTTCTTGAAGAGGGAAACGAGCGGAAGATCGACATCGACGCGGGGAAATACAGATAAATACGTTCCGGATCTTATCGTGCCGGGGAATACCGGGTAATCCGGCAGCATGCAGCAAAAAAGGAAAAGGGAAGAGAAAGGAGAACGTTATGCAAAAAATTACGGTAAACGCTTCTAAATCGTACGACGTCTGTATCTGCGGGGATCGCTCCGCCTTCCCTTTAAAGTTATACGCGGGGCGGAAGGTCGCGCTTGTTTCGGACGATATCGTGTTCCCTTTGTACGGAGAAAAGGTGCGGGCTTTGTTTCCGCAATCGGAAACGTTTCCCTTCGTCTTTCCCGCAGGAGAAAGCAGCAAGCGGGCGGAAATCTACCTTGCCGCACTGTCCTTTCTTGCAAAAAACGGATTTTCGCGCAAGGACGCGGTGATAGCGCTGGGCGGCGGCGTGGTGGGCGACCTTGCGGGGTTCGTCGCTTCTACCTATATGCGCGGCGTTTCGCTGTATCAGATTCCGACCACGCTGCTTGCGATGATCGATTCTTCGGTGGGGGGAAAGACCGCGATCGACCTTCCCGAAGGGAAAAATTTAGTCGGCACCTTTTATCAGCCGGACGGGGTATATATCGACCTTTCCGCGCAGCATACTTTGCCCGAAAAAGAGCGGGTGAACGGCTTCGGCGAACTGATCAAATACGCCTTTCTTTCGCGCGGGGTGGGGAAAGAAGATCTTGTTTTCCCCGCGACGGAAAAGGTGGTTTCCGCTTGCGTGAAAATCAAAGCGGATATCGTGGCGGCGGACGAGAAAGAGGACGGACGGCGCATGCTGCTCAACCTCGGTCATACGGTTGGGCATGCGATAGAGATGCTTTCCGGCTATACGCTGCCGCACGGGCTTTGCGTGCTGAAAGGCCTTGCTGCCGCGATCGGCATTTCTCAAAAACTGTACGGATTTTCTAAGGAAACCGAAAGGGAAATGCGGGAGTTGCTTTCTTCCGCCCATGCTGCGGGGAAGGTGGATTTTTCGCTGCCCTTTGCAAAGGAAGAAATTATCCGCGCGATTTTTCACGATAAAAAGGCGGCGGGAAACGAAGTCAACTTCGTCGCGATCAAAAAGATCGGCGACTGCGAAATCGTGCGCCTGCCGATCGCGGAACTGGAGAAGTTGTTATGAAAGTCACCGTCACGCCATCCGCAATCCGCGGGGAAATCTCCGCTATCGGGTCGAAATCGGCGGCGCACAGGGCGCTGCTTGCCGCGGCTTTGGTTGGTAATGTTCCCTGCCTGCTTTCCGGCGTCACCCTTTCCGAAGACGTTCTGGCTACGATAGACTGCCTTGCCGCTCTCGGGGCAAAAGTCGAAAAAACGGGGAAAGGTCTGCTCGTTTTTCCCATCGAAAAAAGCCGGTTGCCGCAGACCGCAGTGCTTCGCGTGCGGGAAAGCGGCTCGACCTATCGTTTTTTTCTGCCTGTCGTTGCGGCGCTGGGGGTGGAGGCGGAGTTTATCGGCAGCGACCGCCTGTTTGCCCGCCCTTCCGGCGCGCTGTTTTCGGCGCTTATGCGCTGCGGCGTTACCGTTTCGGACGGCGGGCGGAAAATTTCCGGGAATATGACTCTACCGGATATTCCGGGCGTGTCTGTGAGGCGGCGATCCGACGGCAACGATGAGGGGAAAACCGGCGATAGCGACCGCCGCAAAACCGGGCGTATAGAGATCGACGCTTCCGAAAGTTCGCAATACGTCACCGGGCTGCTGTTTGCGCTGGCGGTGCTGGGCGGCGGGCGGCTGAAGCTGACAGGCAAGCGCGTTTCTACCGGATATATCGATCTTACCGTGCAGATTCTGCGGGATTTCGGTGTCGATATCGCGGAAACGCAAGAGGGTTATACCGTCGGCGCGCATAATTCTTATATGACCCCAAGGGGCGCCGCGGGCGAACAAAACGTTGTAAAAACAGGCGCCGCGAGCGGGCAAAATTTTTTGGCGCCCAAAGAAAGCGGGCAAAACTTCGATACTCCCCAAACCTACGCGGTGGAGGGGGACTGGTCGAACGCCGCGTTCTTTCTCGCGGCGGGCGCGCTTTCCGGGGACGTCACGGTAAAAAATCTGCGGCTGAATTCCCTGCAAAAAGACAGAGCGATCGTTGAGATTCTGCGCCGCGCGGGGGCGGAAGTTGCCGTAAGCGAAAACGCGGTGCGCGTGAAAAAAAGCCGCCTCTCCGCTTTTTGCGCAGATGCGGAAGAGATTCCCGACGCGGTGCCGATTTTGTCCGTTCTTGCGGCGTTTGCGGCAGGGGAAAGCGTCATTTCGGGCGTTTCCCGGCTGAAAGGAAAGGAGTCCGACCGGCTGAGCGGCGTGATCGCCATGCTGCGCCTTGCAGGAATTTCCGCCGCGACCGACGGAGCGGTTTTAAGAGTTACGGGCGGGCAGCCGCAGGGAAATGTCTTTCTTGCGGAAAACGACCACCGTATGGCGATGAGTCAGGCGGTTTTAGGTTCCGCCGCAGCGGGGAGAACTGTGATTGCGGGTGCGGAATGCGTCAAAAAATCCTATCCGGCATTTTTTGAGGATTTCGCGCTTCTCGGCTGCAACGTGAAAAAGACGGACGAATAAAAAACAAACGAATGAAAAATTGTCGCGCCGGGCGGAGAATAGAAAATACCGCACGGGCGGAGAATAAAAAGGCGGCGCGCCCGCAGTAAGAAACGGCATAAATTGCAACGGTTTTTGGACAGGCACCGACTGCTAAGGGCGGGGGTTCGCTGGACCGACGGCTATGTCCGACAACATGATATAAGGAGAAAATTATGGCAAAATGGCAGGGGGACAACCTTTCCGTGGAAATCTACGGCGCTTCTCACGATCAAGAGATCGGCGTGGTGTTTTCCGGGTTCCCGAAAGAAGAATTCGACGGCGGCGCGGTACGACGCCTGCTGTTACGAAGAAGCGCCAAAGCCGCGGTTTATTCCACCCCGAGAAGGGAAGCGGACGAACCGGTCTACCTTGCTGGCGTGACCGGGATAGCTGGCTGTGACGGCGATAATGAAACTGCGGGCGAACGATTGAATTCTTCAGCCGGGCAAAACGGCGCCGCGTGTGCGGAGCAAAATTCCGCGCGCAAAGAGCCGTATTTTTTGACCGGAGAAGCGGGAAAGATTGTCTTTTACAACAAAAACGTCAAGAGCGGCGACTATAACGCGCTTTACGGCAAGCCCCGCCCCTCGCACGCGGATTACGCCGCCTACTTAAAAGACGGACGGCTGGATTTTTCGGGCGGGGGCGAGTTTTCCGGACGGCTGACGGCGCCCTTGGTTGCTGCCGGCGGCATTGCGAAAGACCTGTTGTTGCGGCGCGGAATAAAAGTGATCGCTTACGTTTCCCGCGTGGGGAATGCGACAGGGTTTACCTACCGCACGGCTTCCGCCGAAGAACTGCTTGTGGCTCTTAACAGGTACGAAACAGAGATAGAACGCGACGCGGCGTATTTCCCCGCGATCCGGGGAAAAGATGCCATGCTTGCCGAAATTTCCGCCGCGAAAGCCGAAGACGATTCGGTGGGCGGCAGGGTGGAATGCGCCTGCCTCGGCGTCCCGGGCGGCGTGGGCGGCGCGCTGTTTTCGGGGCTGGAAGGAAAAATTTCCGCACTTTTGTACGCGATCCCCGCGGTGAAAGGGGTGGAATTCGGCGACGGATTCGATTTTTGCAAAGAACGCGGCGGGGAGGCAAACGACCCGATCACCTTTCAAAACGGCAGAATCGCGACCGAAACCAACCGTGCGGGCGGTATCAACGGCGGCATTGCGAACGGTATGCCGATCACGCTTGCGGCGGCGTTCCGCCCGACGCCCAGCATCGGGAAAAAACAGCGTACGGTCGATCTTGTAAAAAAGGAAAATTGCGAGATCGAGATTTCGGGGCGGCACGACGCGTGCATCGTTCCGCGCGCGGTTGCCGCGGTAGAAGCGGCGGTTTCGCTTGCGATTCTTGACGAGATTTTGACCTTTGAACGGGAAAAGGTGCAAACGGACGGAGGTTTCCGCCCGTAAGTTGGGAAACCGAAAGGCAGATTCCTCCGTGGCTGAAAACCAAAGAGATTTATTTCTTCCCGTAAACAGGGAAAACGCGGGTGCAAAAAGCGCGTCCGGGATAAAGACCGTTTCCGAAATCAAACCGGCTTTCCTGAAGAAACCGCTTTCCGATCGGAAAAACCCGCTTTAAAATAAAAAGAAAAAACGAGAAAAGGAGAAGAATATGGATTTAACCGAAGCAAGAAACAAAATCGACGCGATCGACGACAAAATCGCGGCGCTGTACAGCGAAAGAATGGATCTTTGCCGCGAGATCGGCAAGGAAAAAGCGCGCCTTGGAAAAAATACCGACGTGCCGGAGCGGGAAAAGGAGATCGTAAACCGCCTGGCGGAAAAACTGCCGGACGATCGCAAAGTGTTTTTAAAGCAACTTTACGGCACCGTTTTTACCACCAGCAAAGCCTATCAGAATCAGTTTATCGGCAAGCATTCCCGCGTGGCGGAAGAGGTGCGTCAGGCTTCGGAAAAGCAGCAAAAACCGCCGGTTTCCGCTTCGGTCGCCTGTCAGGGCGCTGCCGGGGCATACAGCGGAATCGCCGCGGAAAAGGCGTTCGACCTCACGAGCGTTTCTTATTTCAAGACCTTTGACGCTGTTTTTAACGCCGTGGAAAAGGGACTTTGCAGATACGGCGTTCTTCCCATCGAAAACAGCAATACCGGCTCTATACTTCCCGTGTACGACCTCATGCAAAAGTACCGCTTCTCCATCGTGAAAAGCGTTCGCGTGCAGATCAAACACGCTTTGGTTGCCAAACCGGGGGCGGATATTTCCAAAATCAAGACCGTCCTTTCGCACGAACAGGGCATTTTGCAGTGCGCAAACTTCGTCAAGTCTATCGGGGCGGAAGCGAAGATCGTGGAAAACACCGCGGTTGCCGCGCGCACGGTGGCGGAAAGCGACGACGAAACCGTTGCCGCCATCGCTTCGGAAGAAAGCGCCAAAGTGTACGGACTTTCGGTTTTGCGTTCCAACGTGCAGGACAACGGCAACAACTATACGCGGTTCATCGTCATTTCCAAAACGCTGGAGATCTTTAAGGGGGCGGACAGAATCAGCGTTATGCTCTCTGCCGAACACACGCCGGGCAGTCTTTCCCGCGTGCTGGATCGGTTTGCGGCGCTCAACCTCAACGTGACCAAGATCGAATCCCGCCCCATCGTCAATTCCGATTTTGAATTTTTGTTCTATTTCGATTTCGAAGGGGACGTCACCGACGAAAGCGTGCTGTCGCTGATTTCCGATCTCGATCTTGCGACCGAGCGCTTCGTATTTCTCGGCGCCTACAGGGAAACGGTATGAGCGGGGAAAAGGCAAAGGCGGTAAACGGGGAGGCTTCAGCCCATAAGCCGGGGATAAACGGGGCGGCTGCGAAACAAAAACCGGCAACGGCAGTGACAAATAAAGCGATTGCGGAAAACGCTTCTGCAGCACTATCGGCAAGCGACCGGATTTTTGCAACGGACGCCGCCCTTTCCGTAAAAGCCGCGCTGATCGGCAAGCCGCTTTCTCACAGTTATTCGGCGGAAATTCACCGCATGCTGGGTACGGAATACGTTCTCCGCGAAACGGAAGAGGACGAACTGCCCCTGCTTGCCGCAGGAAAAGAGGTACAAGCCTTCAACGTCACCATTCCGTATAAAGAAAAGATCATTCCGCTGCTCAGCCGCGTGGACGAAAAAGCGCGTACTGTCGGCGCGGTCAACACCGTGGTGATCCGGGGCGGGGAATCCGTCGGGTACAACACCGATATTTTGGGCATGGCGGAAAGTTTTGCCCGCGCGGGCGTTTCGGTCAAAGGGAAAAACGCCGTCGTGCTCGGCTCGGGCGGGACAAGCAAAACGGCGCGCGCCTTTCTGGCGTCTTCCGGGGCGAAAAAAATCACCGTCGTTTCCCGCAAGGGAGAATGGAATTACGACAACTACCGCGCGTTGACCGATACCGAAATTTTAGTCAATACCACGCCGGTGGGAATGTTTCCGAAAGAGGACGCCTGTCCGGTCGATCTTACCGCTTTTCCGAAGATTGAATTCGTGTTTGACGTCGTTTATCATCCGCTGAAAACCAACCTCGTGCTGGATGCGGAAGCTATCGGCATTCCCGCCGTGGGTGGACTGTATATGCTGGTGGCGCAGGCGGCGTTTGCCGAAGAACTCTTTTTCGGTACTCCGGTCGGAAAGGAAAAGATAGAGGAAATTTACCGCGCGATCCGAAAGCAGAAAAGCAACCTCGTGCTGGTCGGTATGCCTTCTTCCGGCAAGACCACCGTGGGGGAGAAGGCCGCAAAACTGCTGGGGTACGATTTTATCGATCTTGATAAAGAGATCGAACGGGAGACCGGGCTTTCCGTCCCGGAGATTTTTGCTATCCGCGGGGAAGCCGCCTTTCGGGAAATCGAAGCCGCGGCCGCGCAAAAATTCGCAAAGAAAGCGGGCGCCGTCATCGCGACCGGCGGCGGAACGCCGCTCAATCCCCAAAGCGTGCGGGCGCTGCAACGAAACGGCACGATTCTTTATCTGGAACGCGATTTAAAGTTGCTGCTTTCGGACGGCAGACCGGTATCGCAGAGGGAGGGGGTATCCGCGCTGTTTGAAAAGCGCCGCCCCGTGTACGAAGGGGTTTCTTCCGCCCGCGTAAAAAACGAGGGGGATATCGAAGCCGTCGCCGCAAAAGTCGTTTCCAAGTACGAAAAACTTCTGGCGGGGAATTAACGGGTAAAATTCCGCCGGGCGGGAACTGTAACGGGCAAATTCGCCGAACGAGAGATACGGCGCACAAAAAATATCAAAGGAAAGAGAAAATGAAAAAATTTCTGGTAATCAACGGACCTAACCTCAATATGCTGGGCAAGCGCGAGCCGGCGCTTTACGGCAAGGAGGATTATCGTGCGCTGCTGCGCTCGGTCAGACAAAAGGCGCGGGAACTGGGCGTAAAAGTACGCTGTTTTCAGTCCAACGAAGAAGGAAAAATCGTGACGAAAATTCAGAAAGCGCGGGGAAGGTACGACGGTATCGTGTTGAACGCCGGCGCTTACACGCACACCAGCCTTGCCATTTTAGACGCGTTGAAAGCTGCGGAAGTGCCGACGGCGGAAGTGCATCTGACCGACATCAAGGCGCGGGAATCCTACCGGGCGTTCAGTTTCGTGGCGGAATACGCCTGCTTTCAGGCAATCGGCAAGGGCATTGCCGGCTATGGGGAGGCGCTGGAGTTTCTGGCAAGCAAGAAAGATTAAGACGTGCGAATTGCGGCGGTTTGCCGCGCGATGGTTACGGCGCGGGGCGGAGATGAAACGTTCTTTAAACGCGGCGCGGGGCAGAGATGAAACGTTCCCGAAACGCGGCGGTATAGGTCGGATTTTTAAGCGCAGGGGCAGTTATTTTTCTCCGGGCGGCGGTTCCGGCAGAAATTGCTTCTGACCCCGAGTAAATTAACCGATCGTTATACCCCTTAAAAGCACCGGTTATTGCCGGTGTATTTTTTTGCACGTAAACGAAAAATATTCAGAAAAAACCTGAAAAAAGTATGAAATATGAGGTAAAAATCGTTGACATCTCTTTTTTCGCATTGTATAATAAGCACAATTTTTTTGAAAGGAGTCCGATCATGATCGTCGTAATTATTCTATCGGTAATTATCGTAGTAGTACGAAACGTAAAAACATCGGCTCCGGTACAAAGCAAATCGGGGTCTTGCTGATCCCGACCATTTTTTATTTTTCGGAAACGAGCGGGAGCATACCTCCCGCTTTTTTTATTATTGATTTTGTGGGTTTTTCCACGCGCAAATCAAAACCGAGGGAATAACGGCGTTGTGCCGTTAAATAAATTTTCAGAAGGAGAGACTTCGATGAAAAAAGGAACTTTAGTTAAAATGCTGTGTGCGGCGTTTGCCGCGGTAATGGCGTTTGCGGTAACCGGCTGCGCAGGCAAGTCGCCTACGGCAAACAACGATAAGTACGTCATCGGCGCTTCGGGGCCCCTGACGGGCGGCGCTTCACTCTACGGCACGGGCGTGAAAAACGGCGCGCAACTCGCGTTAGACGAAATCAACGCCGCGGGCGGACTGAACGGCGTTCTGTTCGACTTCGTTATGACCGACGACAAGCACGACACCACCAAAATCGCCAACAACTACACGTCGCTTTACGAAAAAGGCATGCAGGTCAGTCTTGGCTGCGTTACTACGGCGCCCTGCCGCGAATTTAAAGAATACGCGCATACCGATAACGTGTTCTTTATGACGCCTTCCGCCACGGGCGACGACGTGACCGAATACGACGACGCCTATCAGATGTGCTTTTCCGACTCCGGTCAGGGTTCCGCTTCCGCGGTGTACGTCAAGGAACAGATTGCTGCCGGCGCCTTTGCGGTAGAGAATATCGGCATTTTGTATAAGTCGGACGATCCGTACTCCAAAGGGATTTACGAAAACTTCATCAAGGCATTTACCGACGCAGAAAAGGCGAAAATGGCAGTCTGTGCCTTTGTGGACGGCACAACCGACTATTCCTCCTTTGCCGAACAGTTAAAGAGCAAGACCTTTATCTTTATCCCGACCTATACCGACGCCGCTTCTACCTTTATGCAGCAGGCAAAGGGTGTCGTTGCGAACGACGCGATCTATTTCGGTTGCGACGGCTTTGACGGCATCGATATGCTGGAAGGTTTTGACATTAAAGAAATCCCGCAGGAAGTTTCCTATCTCTCGCACTTCAATTCGGGCGCGACGACGGGACTTGCAGGCGAATTCGTGCAGAAATACACCGCGAAATACGGCGTTGCCACGCTGAACCAGTTTGCGGCTTCCGCTTACGACTGCATATACGCGATCTACGGCGCAATGAAGCAGGCTGTGGAAGCCGGGAAAGAAATTCCCGTCACCATCAGCGCCAGCGACCTTTGCGATATTTTAAAGGAAACCTTCCAGAGCGGTTATACCTTTACCGGCGTTACGGGGACGAACATCCGCTGGAGCGCTACCGGCACGGTAGAAAAAAACGCGGATAAATATATCGTAAAAGCGGCATCCTGAGCGGGATAGAAACCGCTGCCGGACGAACTGCAAAACTCGTGCGGAATCGCTTCATAACCCCGCACGGCGGGAAATAGAACAGAGAAAGAAAAATCGCGCAGCGGGGAGAACCGTCGGGACCCCCCGCTTTCAGAGAGAACAGAGAAAAAAGAAAACAAACGCGCAGCAGAGGGAAGTTGCCGGGGAAAACAAACGGGGAAAGCCGCAGGATAAACCTGCGGGAAACCCGGCGGGTCTTACCTACGAAAAGCCTCACCGGGCAATCCTCTTGCCGCGCCGGGAAATCGGAGAACGATATGATTGAATTTTTAACCACCCTCATCAACGGGCTGAGCCTTGGCGGCGTATATGCGCTGATAGCGCTCGGCTATACCATGGTGTACGGGATCGCCAAAATGCTGAATTTTGCACACGGCGACGTCATCATGGTGGGCGGATATTCCATTTACGTCTTTTTCAACATCATCGGGCAGCCCCTTTTAGCGGTGCTTGCCGCCGTCGTCATCTGCGTGGTGCTCGGCGTCGTGATCGAAAAAGTCGCCTATAAACCGCTGCGCGGCGCTTCGCCCCTTGCCGTCCTCATTACGGCGATCGGCGTCAGTTATTTTTTGCAGAGTATCGCGCAGATCGCGTTCGGTTCCGCCGATAAAAAGATGAGTGCGTTTTCCGATCTCGGAATGATCAAACTCGGCGCGCTGAGTATCCGCGTTTCCACCGTGCTTACCCTGATCGTCGCGGCGTTTATCATGATCACCTTAACGCTGTTCGTCAACAAAACCAAGGTGGGGAAGGCGATGCTCGCCGTTTCCGAGGACAAGGGCGCGGCGCAGCTCATGGGAATCAGTTCCAACGCGATCATCGCGCTGACCTTTGCCATCGGCTCCGGACTTGCGGCGGTCGCCGGCGCGTTTTACGTGCTGCAGACTTCCACCGTCAACGTAACGATGGGGGCGATGCCCGGCATCAAAGCCTTTACCGCGGCGGTCATCGGGGGGATCGGTTCTATCCCGGGCGCAATGGTGGGCGGTCTTCTGCTCGGTATTATCGAACAGTTCTGCAACTCCGTGCCCGGACTTTCCAATTACACGATCGCGGTGGAATTTGCGCTGCTCATTTTGATTCTGCTGGTTAAACCCAACGGAATTTTAGGCAAGAAAAAACGGGAGAAGGTGTGATATGTCGAACGTAAAAGAGTATTTCGGAAATATCCGCCGCGGCTTCCGCGTGAAAAATTTTATCAACTATTTTGCGGTGATCTTTCTTACCGTACTGACCGCTTCGCTTTCGGCGGCGGGAGCGTTGCAGCGTTCCACGCTCATTCTTTTAGAGCAGATCTCGTACAGCGTCATCTTAGCGGTATCGCTCAGCCTTGTCGTCGGATTTTTGGGCGAACTTTCCTTAGGGCATGCGGCGTTTATGAGCCTCGGCGCCTTTATCGGCGGCTATTTGCAGACCTACGTCTTCAAAGATCTGCTTTCGGCTTCTCCGCTTCTTTCCGTCGTCGTCGCGATGCTGGTCGGAGGATTGGTCGCGGCGGTGTTCGGCTGTATCATCGGTCTGCCGGCGCTGCGCTTAAAAGGCGACTATCTTGCCATCGTGACGTTGGCGTTCGGAGAAATCGTCAAAACCGTGTTCGTCAACATGAAGACCTTTGACGGCGCGGTGGGACTGAGAACCTACCGCTACGACGTGCATAAATTGTTTATCATCGGCTTCGTCGCGGTGTTTTTCACGCTGGTCGTGGTGCAGAACCTCATTCGCAGCAAACACGGCAGAGCCATTACCGCCATTCGCGATAACGAAATCGCGGCGCGCGCCATGGGCGTCAACGTCACGTTCTATAAACTGGCGGTATTCGTGCTTTCCGCATTCTTTGCCGGGGTGGCGGGGGTGCTGTTCAGCAATGCGAACAACAGCTTCCGCGCGGCGACTTTCGATTATAACTATTCCATCAACATTCTCGTCATGGTGGTATTGGGCGGCATGGGCAGCATTAACGGTTCTATCATCGCCGCGGCGCTCATTACCTTTATCAACAACAAACTGGCGACCGTGCTTACCGGCGATCTCGCTTCGTTGCAGAATCTTTTCTATGCGCTGATTCTGATCGCGCTGGTTATCTACAACAACGCGCCCAAACTGAAAGGCTTCCGCGAAAAGTACAATTTCCGCAACCTCTTCGCCTTTTTGTGGAAGAAGATCCGCCGCTTGTTTACGAAAAAAAGCGAAAAGGCGCCCGATCCTTCGGTGGAACGGGCGGACAAAGGGGACTGGAGCAACATTCCCACCAAAATCGAAATGGACGCCATTTTGTCTACCGATCTGACGCCCGACCGCACCTATACGCCCGATAAACCGGATAAACCTAAGGGAGGCAACTGAGATGGAAGAAACTTTTCTTTTGGAAACGCAGAATCTCGGCATTTCTTTCGGCGGGTTGAAAGCGGCGCAGGACGTCAATATCAGAATCCGCAAAAATCAATTGTACGGACTCATCGGTCCCAACGGCGCGGGAAAAACCACCGTGTTCAACCTGATCACGGGCGTATATCAACCGACCACCGGCAAAATTCTTTTAGACGGGGAGGACCTGACCGGCAAGTCGCAGGCGGAAATCAACAAAAAGGGCATTGCGCGTACCTTTCAGAATATCCGCCTTTTCAATAACGTCAGCGTGGTAAAAAACGTCATGGTAGGGCTTGCCAATCAGCCGGAATACCGCTGCAATCTGCTGCAATCCGTTTTCCGCACGCCCACGCATTACCGCACCGAACGCGCCATGCGGGAGGAAGCCAAAGCGCTTTTAGACGTTTTCGGACTGTTGGACGACCGCAACAATCTGGCGTGCAATCTGCCGTACGGCAAGCAGAGAAAACTGGAGATCGCCCGCGCTCTTGCGACGCACCCCAAACTTCTGCTTCTGGACGAACCCGCCGCCGGCATGAACCCGCACGAAACGGCGGAACTCATGGATATGATCCGCCTGATCCGCGACAAGTTCGATATGACCGTGCTTTTAATCGAACACGATATGAAACTGGTCAGCGGCATCTGCGACGAAGTGACGGTGCTGAACTTCGGCACGGTGCTTTGTCAGGGCAAGACCAAAGACGCGCTTTCCCGCCCGGAAGTGGTGAAAGCCTATCTCGGAGATTAACTTATGGCGTTACTCGAAGTAGAAAATTTAGAGGTCGCATACGGATTGATCAACGCTATCCGCGGCGTTTCCTTTACGGTTGAAGAAGGGGAGATCGTCGTTCTGATCGGCGCAAACGGCGCGGGAAAAACCACCATTATGCACACCGTGGCGGGGCTTCATCCGGCAAAAAGCGGAAAAATCCGTTACGACGGGCAGGACATTACAAACGCCGCGGCGCATAAACTGGTAAAACTCGGCATGGCGCAGGTGCCGGAAGGGCGCCGCGTATTTGCCGAACTTTCGGTAAAAGACAACCTGCTTCTCGGCGCCTATACCCGGAAAGACCGGGCGGAAACCGAAGCAACCCTATCCCGCGTGTACGAAAAATTTCCCGTTTTAAAGGAGCGCGGCAAACAACTTGCCGGCACGCTTTCGGGCGGGGAACAGCAGATGCTTGCCGTCGGCAGAGCACTGATGTCGCACCCCAAACTGCTGCTCCTCGACGAACCGTCCATGGGACTTTCACCCCTGTACGTCACGCAGATTTTCAAGACCATCAAGGAAATCAACGAGGAGGGGACGACCGTGCTTCTCGTCGAACAGAACGCCAAGCAGGCGCTTTCCGTTGCGACCCGCGCCTACGTGCTGGAAACGGGCAAAATCGTCCTTTCCGGCAAGGGGGAGGAACTGTTAAACGACGAAAACATCAAAAAGGCATACCTTGCGGAGTAAAATTTAAGCGGAATGTATACTCCGGAACGGGTCACAACTTTTTTGGCGTTTGTTGAAAATTTTAATGCGTGCAATACGTTTTCAATCAAAACCAATAGTTTAAACTTTTTATACGGCGGGCGACCTATGGTCGCCCGCCGTATAAAATTTCTTGTCAAAGCGGGCGATCGATGATCGCCCCTACGAGTAGTGGTGTCAAAGATAAAGGAGAAAACGAGCGCCGGGCGGCATTTGCCGCCCGGCGGGGTTTTTCCCCGAATTTCGTGTGCGGGTCTTTCCGGAGAGAAGGTCTTGATTTTTTTTCCGGCGAAAGTTTTATTGCCTTATTTTCCGCACCGAATATTTTCCGCCCCGGAATAATTACCGTTTTTGCGGCGCAAGCAAGCGCAAATTTCTATAAACGGTTTCAAAAAAGTTGTAACGGGCGGGCAAATGTGTTATAATGCTAAAAGGGATATCAGAAAATGAAGAAATCTTTCAAAATGATTTTTAATAGAACCGCACTTGTGGCGCTCGCGATTATTTTGCAGGTTGCGATTATTTTTGCAAGCCTGCAATATTTTTACGAGTACTATATCGCGGTGCAGACGGTTTCCGCCATTTTCGGGGCGCTGGTTCTGATCGCCATCATCAACCAGAAAACCATGCCGGAATTTAAATTGTCCTGGGCGCTGGTCGTGCTGATTTTTCCCCTTCTCGGCACAATGCTTTACCTGATGTTCTCCAAAAACACGGTGGCAAGAAGGCTGAGAAAGCATATGACGCCTTTCGCTTCGGAATACCTCCGTTCCTGTCAGGTTTCGAGAGAGGGGTATACCGAAACGGAGCGGGAGTTCAATCAAAAAGGTCTTCCCAAATATATCGTAAGTTCGGCTTCGCTTTCCGCGTTCGGCGGGACGAACACCAGATTTTTCCCCTTTGGGGAAGAAATGTACCGCAGCCTGATCGAGGATCTGAAAAAAGCCGAAAAATTTATTTTTATGGAATACTTCATCGTCGAACCGGGCGAAATGTGGAGTTCGATCGTCGATATTTTAGAACAGAAAGTAAAAGAGGGGCTGGACGTCCGCGTGCTTTACGACGATCTCGGTTCCTCGCCGCACGTCAAAAGCAGTTACTATAAAACACTCAGAAAAAGCGGCATCAAGTGCTATAAATTCAACAAATTTATTCCCGTCGTGTCGGGCATCCACAACAACCGCGATCACCGCAAAATCACCGTCATCGACGGACAGATCGGGTATACCGGCGGGCTGAATATGGCGGACGAGTATTGCAATTTTACCCACCCTTACGGGAAGTGGAAAGACACCGCGGTGCGCCTTTCCGGCAAAGCGGTCAACAACCTGACGCTGCTGTTTCTGGAAAACTACAATATGACCGCCGGTACCAAAGATCATTTTTCGGACTACCTTCTCGCGCAGGCGGAAGAAACCGAAGAAAACGCGATGGTGCAGCCTTTCGGCGACGGGCCGGAACCGCAGTATCACGAACTGATCGCGGAAAACGCCTTTCTTTCCATGATCGAAAACGCGAAAGAAAGCGTGTATATCACAACGCCGTACCTGATTATCGACTATACTTTGCAGCGCGCGCTGTGCTTTGCCGCGAAACGCGGGGTAGACGTGCAACTGATCACGCCCGGCGTTCCGGACAAAAAACTGGTTTACGCCGTTACGCGCAGCAATTACGGCGTTCTGCTGAAAGCCGGCGTCAAGATTTACGAATACACGCCGGGGTTTATTCACAGCAAAACGGTGGTTGCGGACGGGAAGGTCGCGTTCTGCGGCACGGTCAATTTCGACTATCGCAGTCTGGTGCATCACTTCGAATGCGGCGTGCTGCTTTACGGCGGTAAAACCGTGACCGAAATGCAAAACGATTTTATTGCGACGAGCAAAGAATGCCGCGAGGTGCCGAAAAATTACCGGCAAAATCCGCTGGTCGGTTGGGTCTGCGATCTGTTGACCATTTTAACGCCGCTGCTTTAAAGAAACGTTTCCGTTTTAACGTCGGTTCCACCGTAGGGATTCCATCCGCCATCCCTAACTATTTTTGCGGTGATAAACCGATTTATGCGGCGTTAAACGCCGCTCGTAGTACGCCCAGTACGACTTCGGGCGTTTGCCTTGCCTAAACGAGCCGCGTTGCGGTCGGTTTCTCATCCGCAAAAATGCTACGCACCGAAAAGAGCGCATTTTTTGATGATTTTTTGCGAGCGTGAGGGTTGCCGTACTTGACGTACTGCGCCCGAGCGGTCGCGGAAAATGGCGAAAAAGACGCCTTTTCGGTAATTAGTGATGGCGAATGGAATCCCTAGAAAAAACTCCCGAAATAAGGAGATCGATATGTTTTTAAAACTCACGCTGCTGTTTTTCATCGGCTGTTTCGGCGGCTGGATTATGGAATTTTTCTTCCGCCGCATCGTACATAAAAAGTGGTGCAACCCCGGCTTTTTAACCGGTCCGTGGCTGCCCATTTACGGTACCGGGCTTTGCGCCTTGTATCTTTTGTGCCGCATTCCGCTGCCATTTATCCATAACGCCGTATGGGAAGCGGTGGTGCGTATCCTGCTGATTACGGTTACCATGACGGCGATCGAATACGTCACCGGCATGATTTTTATCGTGGGAATGAAGGTCAAACTGTGGGATTATTCCAACCGCTGGGGAAATATTCACGGCGTAATCTGCCCGCTGTTTTCCCTGATCTGGGGCGTAATCGGCGGGGCGTACGCCGTGCTGGTCGATCCCGAAATCGTGGGGATACTGAACTGGTTTTCGGACAATCTTGCCTATTCGTTCGTGGTGGGAACGGTATTCGGCGTGTTTTTGGTGGACGTTTGCTATTCGTTCGGCGTGGTTTCCAAAATCCGCAACTGGGCAGCGGAAAAGAATGTCGTCGTCAAGTACGAAGAACTCAAGACTGCTTTTGCCGAAAAGAAGCGCGCCGCTTTTGAAAAACTCACTTTCCTTTTGCCGTTCCGTTCCAAGCGGGGCATTAAAGAGGATATGAACGAGTACCTGGCGGACGAAGAAACCGAAGAAAAAAGCGTCTGGCACGGAGCGGCGCGGAAAAAATAATGAATATTCTTTTAGCCATCAACCGCGGCTATCTGCCGCATTTTTATACCACGGTCAATTCGCTTTTACAGTCGAACGGAAAGCACTTACCGGAATTTTACGTCATGCACACCGACCTGACGGAAAAAGACATGGCGGAGATTGCGCGTACTTTTCCCGCGGCGAAATTCCGTTTTATTCTGACCGACGAAAGCGATCTGAGCGATTTTCCCACCGTAAAGCGGTACCCCAAGACCATTTATTACCGCATTTTCGCGCCGCTGTATCTGCCGGAAAGCGTCGATCGGATTTTATATCTCGACTGCGATCTGGTGGTGCATAACGACCTTTCGGAATTATATAATACCCCGTTCGGGGAAGCGCTTTTCGTCGCTTGTACCAATATCCGGAAGGCGCTTTTAAACGTCAATCGTATGCGCCTGCAGGTGCCGGAAGGGTTTGTGTATATGAACTCCGGCGTGGTTCTGATGAATATCAAAGATTACAGAAAAGTTCTGGACGTCGAAAAGATCCGCGAGTTCACCCTGAAAAACAAACACAAGTTGATCCTGTTCGATCAGGATATCTTCTGCAAATTTTACGGCGACCGCATTTTACTCAAAGACGCGGCGGTGTATAACCTTTCCGACCGGTATATCCGGCTGCATAATTTAAGGAAGCGCGCGGAAAAAATCGACGCGGCGTGGGTAGAGAAAAACAACGCCGTCATACACTATATCGGTACCAATAAACCGTGGAAGCCGAACTATCGCGGCATTTTAGCGGATTATTACTTCAAGTACCGCATCGAACCCGTTTCGGGTTCGGAAAACGGAGAACAATGAACACCCAAGAACTGGTCAAAAATTTAGAACGTACTTATTTGCCGGACGAAAAGCAGGCGGACTGCTTCCCCGAAAAAGAAGAGGTCAAAGCCTTTACGAAAGAGATCCGAAAAGTGCTGTTTCCGGCGTTTTTCGCTTCCTGCAAGGAAAAAAACGACCGTGCGGCGCTGATCGATTCGGCAAAGGAAAAATTATCCGGACTGCTTTCCACCGTGTACGGTAAAGATACCGCTGCCGCGGCACGGGCGGAAAACGTCTTTTGGGACGGACTCCCCGCGGTGCTTTCCGCGTTGATGTTCGACCTGCAGGCGTTTTACGACGGCGACCCCGCCGCGGAGAATAAGGAGGAGATCGTCCTGTGCTATCCCGGCTTCTACGCCGTCACGATGTATCGTATCGCGCACGTTCTGTATAAAGCGGGGGTGAAGTTTCTGCCGCGTATGATTACGGAGATCGCGCACGCGGAAACGGGGATCGACGTTCACCCCGGCGCAAAGATCGGCGCGTATTTCTTCATCGATCACGGCACGGGCATCGTCGTGGGCGAAACCACCGAGATCGGCGACCACGTCCGCTTGTATCAGGGCGTGACGCTGGGCGCGAAGAGTTTCAGTCTGGACGAAAACGGCAATCCCGTCAAGGGCGGGAAACGTCACCCGACCATCGGCAGCAACGTGGTTATTTACGCAAACGCCACCATTCTGGGCGGAAACACCACGGTAGGGGATAACTGCGTGGTGGGCGGCAACGTCTGGCTGACCGACTCCATCGCGCCGAACACCACCGTGTATTACAGGAAATAAATGCGCCGGGAAAAGCCGGGCAAAAGGTGGGGCGCCTTTCATTTTTAAGGTTGCCGATTTGAAAACCGCCCGGCGTTTTGTCGGGCAGAGTGTCGGGACGGACAGACTGACGACCGGAAAAGAATTCCCGGCGTCTTTCCGTTGGAATTTGATAAAGTTTACCCTGCGGGATTCTTCCATCGGGGAAAGAGGACGGATAAATGGATACGTTATGCAGATGCGGAAGCGGACTTCCGTACGAACAGTGCCACAAAAAAGCGGACGAATGGATCAAGGAGTATAAAAACAAGCACCAGCGCGTGCCCACCTTTGCCATGATCAAAAATCCCGTTCAGATCGAAAAGATCCGGGAAGCGGGCAGAGTCAACACGCTGGTTCTGGACGCGGTAGACCGCATGATCGGCGAGGGGGTCACGACCGAAGATATCAACCACGTCGTGGATACCGAAACCAGAAAACTGGGCGGCATTCCGGCGCCGCTCAATTACGAAGGGTTCCCCAAAAGCGTTTGTACGTCGGTCAACGATCAGGTATGCCACGGCATTCCCGATAAACGGGTCAAGCTGGTCAAAGGCGACATTATCAACGTGGACTGTACCACAAACTACGGCGGCTACTACGGCGACGCCAGCAGAATGTACGAGATCGGCGAGGTTTCGCCTTTGGCGGAACGGCTGGTAAAGGTCACGCGGGAGAGTGTGGAACTGGCGATCGAAAAGATCGGTCCGTTCGCTCACCTCGGCGACGTCGGCTTTTATATCAACCGCCACGCCGTAAAAAACGGCTTTTCGGTCGTTCGGGAAGTGGGCGGTCACGGCGTAGGGCTGGAAATGCACGAGGACCCTTACGTCTGCCACGTGGGCGATCTCGGGAAAGACATTGTGCTTCTGCCCGGAATGATCTTCACCATCGAACCGATGATCAACGCCGGCAAACGCAACGTGTTTATCGATTCCGGCAACGGCTGGACGATTTATACGGCGGACGGCAGCCTTTCCGCGCAGGTGGAACATACCGTTTTAATCACCGAAACGGGCGTGGAAGTGCTTTCCCGCTAAGGGGCGACCACAAAAGGTATGGACGACCTGAAAGAAATCGTATCGCCGCTTTTAAACTGGTACGCGGCGCATAAGCGCGATTTGCCCTGGCGCGGCAGCCCGGACGCCTACCGCGTGTGGGTTTCCGAAATCATGCTGCAGCAGACGCGGGTAGAGGCGGTAAAGGGGTATTACGCCCGCTTTCTTGCCGCGTTTCCCACCGTTTACGACCTCGCAAACGCCCCGGAAGACCGTCTTTTGAAACTTTGGGAAGGTTTGGGGTATTATTCCCGCGCGCGGAATATGCAGCGGGCGGCGAAAATCGTTTCGGAGCGTTACCATGGGGAGTTTCCGAGGGAAGAAGCGGACCTTCTGGCGCTTCCCGGAATCGGGGATTACACTGCGGGGGCGATCCGCTCCATCGCGTTCGGGATTAAAAGTCCGGCGGTGGACGGAAACGTTTTGCGCGTCCTTGCAAGACACGCGGGCGACGACGCCCCGCAGGATACCGAAATCGCAAAAAAAAGCGCCAAGGAGCGTTTAGCAGAGGTATATCCAAACGAGGCGGGTGCGTTCACGCAGGCGCTGATGGATCTGGGCGCTACGGTGTGCGTTCCGAACGGCGTTCCCAAGTGCGGGGACTGCCCCTTAAAGTCCGGCTGTGCTTCTTATAAAGACGGAAAGCAACTTTTCCGCCCGGTAAAATCGCCGAAAAAGGCGCGGAAAGTGCAGGACGTCACGGTATTTTTATTAAAAAGCGGCGACCTTTACGCCGTGGAAAAACGGCAGGAAAAGGGCGTGCTTTCCGGCTTGTATCAGTTCCCCGCCGTCTACGGGGAAAAGCGCGTGGAAGACGCCGCGGCGCACCTCGCTTCTTTGGGCGGAAAAGAACTCGTTCCGCTGTACGAAAAACATAAAAAGCACGTTTTTACACATATTGAATGGCGTATGACGGCGTTTTGCTTTACCGCTGCGGCGCCGTTCGGTCCTTACCTTTGGGTGACCGGGGACGAGGTTACGGGGAGCATCGGGCTGCCTTCCGCGTTCCGGTCGTTCTTTCCATTTTAGTTGCCGAAAAAGCGTTGCTTTTCAAGGACTTACGGGGAAAACGCGGGGTCGTTTTGCCGCGAGGCGAAAGAGGTTCTTTATTGCGAGGCAAACGGAATTTTTGCCGCGTTCCCTTAAAAACGGAGGAAATTACATATGACCGCACTGGAAATCGTACTGGTATCTCTCATCGGCGTTATCGCCACCGTGATCGCGGTGTATTTTTTGGCGATGTGGTATTTCAAACGCTTCGTGGGGGATCAGAGTCAGGAATTCTATCTGTACGACAACTACCGCGTGAAGGGTTCCACCATATTTTTGGGCGATTCCCTGACCGATTTTTACCCGCTTGAAGAATTTTTTGCGGGCGAAAACGTTTTAAACCGCGGCATTGCGGGGGATAAAACTACCGATATCTTAGCGAGAATCAAGGAAGTGCAGGCGATGCATCCGCAAAAACTTTTTCTGCAGATCGGCATCAACGATATGATCTATCGTGGGAAAAAGAAGGACGGCGAAATCCTCGCCCGCGTGGAAAAGATCCTGAATTCGTTCGATAAAACCCGGACGCAGCGCTATTTATTGTCCCTTTATCCCGTCAACCGCAGAAAGGTCAAGTTTGCGGGCTTCGTCATCAAACACGCAAACAACGCGCGCATCTGCCGCATGAACGAGCGGTACAAGGCGCTTGCGGAAAGGCTGGGCGTGCCGTTTATCGACCTTTATCCCGCTTTGACGGACGAAAAAGGCAATCTGAAATCGGAATATACACTGGAAGGTCTGCACCTTTCGGCGGAGGGGTATCGCGTAATTACCGCCTCCCTCAAGGAGTACGTTTGTGAAAATGAATGATACCGATTTTTCGGGAAGCGCAGTAGAACCGGCTTCCGGAAACGACCAAAAGCGCCTGAAAAAGGAGCAGAAAAAGGAACGGAAAGCGCAGGTTCGGCAAAAAAAGGCAGAAGCGCGCGCTTTGAAATCCGCAAAGAAAAATAAGCGCGGTGCGGTGGAAAATACTGCCGCCGCGCAGCCGGAAACCGTCGTTGCCGAACGCGTTAAAGCCGCCGCGCAGCCGGAAACCGTAGTTCTTCAAAAGGCTGCCGAGCAGCCGGAAACCGCAGGAAAAAGCAGAGAAGAGCGGTTGAAAGACCGGAAAAAGACGCTGTTCAAACTTTTCCACAGCGCGCGCAGCGAGGAAAAGGCGCGCGGGAGGCGCGCGGACAGGGAACTGCGCAATACCCTTACCAGAATCGCTTCCTCGCAGGAGATCGTGCTGGACAAGACCCCGCTCGACAACGCGGCGCTTATTTTTCCGGCGTTTGAAAAGACCGACGTTACCAACATGTATCGCATTTCCGCGATTTTAAAAGAAGAAGTCGATCCTATCACTCTGCAAAGGGCGGTCAACGACGCGGTAATGCGTTTTCCCACCATTTCCAGCGCGGTCAAACGCGGTATTTTCTGGTTCTATCTGGAACCGTCCGCAATTCCCGTCGTGATCGGGGAAGATCGCGACTTTCCCTGCCGCAAAATCGCGGTGGATTCCCGCCAGTCGCAGGTGCGGATTTCTTATTACAAGACCCGCATTTCCGCGGAATTCTTCCATACGGCGACCGACGGCAACGGCGGCGTTAAGTTTATGAACGCCCTGCTCGGCAGGTATTTTGAACTTTCCGGGCGGGAGATCAAAGACCGCACCAACTGCCTGCACGTTCTGGACAAGCCCGACCCCGAGGAACTGGCGGACAGTTATCAGCAGTTCGCCGACGGCGTAACGCAGAAAAAGGGACAGGACGTCAGGGCGTACGCTATGAAAGGCACCATGCTGCCGCCCAACGTGCTGGTGGAAGTCAAAGGCATTTTCTCGGGGAAAGAACTCAACGCTGCGGCAAAATCCCGCGGGCTGACCGTGGGCGAACTTCTTACCGCCGCCTATTTTTACGCCATCGAAGAAGAACGCAAATTCTTGGGCAGAAAAGGGGACAGACCGGTGGTGGTTTCTATCCCTGCGAATCTCAGAAAGTACGAAAGTCCCAAAACGCTGCGCAACTTCGTGGGAAATATGAATATTCAGATGCCGCGCGGGCTGGATTTCGACGGGATCTGCGCCGCGGTGAAAGAACAGTTCGCCGATATGAACAACGAGGAATACTTCCGCGGGTACGTCAACTACAACGTCGCCATGCAGAAGAATCCGTTCGTCAAATTCGCGCCGCTGCCTTTGAAAACGCTGGTGATGCGCATAGCGCTCCGCTATAAAAATACGGACGTCGTGACGTCGGTATTCTCCAACCTCGGCAGGATCGCCGCGCCGAAAGAATTCAACGACCTTGTAGATCGGTACGAATTTACCATCGGCGGGCAGAAACACGCCGTAAAGATTCTGACTGCAGTGACTTTTAACGACCGCGTGTGCGTTACGATTTCCGGCGTAGTACGCGAACGCAGCGTGGAAAAGTTCTTCTTCCGCAAACTGGCTTCCCTCGGGATCAACGTGATTGTGGAATCGGATACGGAGGACTTATGAAATATTGTCCTGACTGTAAAGTATACGTCAGCGGGGCGCGCACGAACTGCCCCCTGTGCGGGAAATACGTGAAAGACGCCGAGGTGATCGCGCCCGGCGCCCCCGAAGATTATAAAGAAAACAGCGAAAAATACGTCAAGTATTACCCGCTCCGCATCGTTGACGGGACGAGAAAAGAGTTTTTGAAGCGCCGCAGTTTCGCCCTTTTGTGCGTGATCGTCGCGCTGTGCTTTCTGGTCAATCTTCTGACCCGCCCCAAGCCGCTCTGGGCGCTGTTTCCGCTGATCTGGGGCGTGGTCGTTCACCGCACGGTGCTGACTTCGGTCTATAAAAAACGGCGGCTGTACGTGGAACTGGTGCTGCTTGCCGTCTATCTAACGCTGGCTTCCTGCCTTACCGAAGTGGTGATCCGGAATTTTGCGGGGAAGACCGAAAGTATCGAATTGTCGGTCAGATATATTCTGCCGGGGGTATTGTTCTGTCTGACGGCGGTTTCGGACGCGATGTTTCTGATCTCTTCCAAAAAATACGCGTACTATTATCTTTCCGGCTTGTGTATCGGCTTAATTTCGCTTTTGCCTTACCTTGTTTGTCTGATTTTTAAAAAGGGCTGGCTGACCTGGTGCAATCTGGCGTTGTTCTTGTTTGCGGTGGGAAGTTTAGCGCTCGTCGGCGTCATCAAATGGCGGACGGCGAAAGGGGAACTCAGGAAAAAATTTTTTCTGAAATAACCTGACAAAATTTGGTATTCCCTCTTGATTTTTACACGCCTCTGCGGTATAATAAGAAAAATGAAAGCGCCGGACGTTATCGCGGCATCTGAATGGGGCTTTTTGAAGGGGGAGTTGGTATGAAAATCGGACTTTCAGTTTTGACGGAACAAGAATATGACGATATGGAAGAACGTATTCCCGTATTCGTATTTCATTCCACGTTTGAAGACGTTCTTGCCAAGTATATGAACGCGGAAGAAGTGGAAAGTTTTGTGTGCGACGAAAACGCGCTGCACGTAAGACTGCGTTCGCAGGACGGGCTTTATACCTATCTGGTATTCGAGTATCTGGAATAAACTTAAAAAAGCGCGGGGCGCAGCCGGGTCGGTTGCGCCCCGCGCTTTACATAAACGGGACTTTGGGAAAAAGGAACTTCCTTATCTAAAACGGAACTTTTTGCGTAAACGGAGCGCGGCAGAAAATTTTTTTGGGAAAAGTTGCGTTTTCTATTGCAAATTCGTTTGCAATGTGTTAAAATACAAATGCTGTGAAAACGGCACTGAATTTGCTCACTCCAAACTTTTTTCATATTCTCTCATGTTCAGAAGGTTGTTTTCACAACCTTCTGAATTATTATCGGGAGAAATTAAGAAAAATCTTGCTTTTCCGGGGGAACGATGTACGCAAAAGTATTGTTTTTAGGTTTGAATCTGTACGATCTGTTCAACGCCGCAGGTCTTCTTGCGGCGATGATCGTCTTCCGCGCGCTGACCGATCAACGGAACGTGCGGACGAGTTTTCAGCGCATTTACTTTTTCATCGCGGTGATCGCGGTTGCGCTCGGCTACCTTTCCGCAGCGCTTTTCCAAGGGCTTTACGAGGTTCTGGCGGGGCGGGCGTTCACGATGACGAAAATCACCTTTATGGGCGGACTGATCGGCGGGGCGTTTGCTTATTTGCTCTGCACGCTGTTCACGGGGAAGATCGTCATCAAAGAGGAAGACCGTGCGGAATTTTTCTCCGCCTTTTCGGATATTGCGGACGTTGCGCCCTGTTGCATTACCATTGCGCACGGGCTGGGGCGGATCGGCTGCCTGATGGGCGGCTGCTGCTACGGCAAACGAACCGACGCCTGGTACGGCGTCAAAACGCCCTTTGAAACCTTCCGCGTCGTGCC
The DNA here is from genome assembly GCA_934272745.1 of uncultured Clostridia bacterium. Taxonomy (GTDB): domain Bacteria; phylum Bacillota; class Clostridia; order Christensenellales; family Borkfalkiaceae; genus SIG402. The sequence goes on from CAKQSI010000016.1 coordinate 28,443, forward strand.
GCTGCAACTGTTTGAAGCGCTGTTTCTGTTTGCGCTGTTCGCCGCGCTGATCGTGCTGTTCAAAAAGAAAATTCACATCACCATGCCGCTGTATCTGACGGCTTACGGGGTATGGCGCTTCGTTTTGGAATTCTTCCGCGCGGACGACCGCGGGGCGACGATCTTTTCGTTTCTGACGCCGTCGCAACTCACTTCCGTACTCGCGTTTGTTTTGGGTGTCGTTCTGTTTTTGCGATATTTCCTGAAAAGAAAGAGGGGGGAATCGCGGGAGTAGCGGGCGCTTTCCGATGGGTTCTTTTTATGTTTTTATATGGAGAAATTTGCTTTTTTCGCCAAAAAGGGAAAAAGAATTTTGCAAGTGATTGACAAGTAAAAAGAACTGTGTTACAATACTTTTATCAAAGTGCGTTTTGGAGGGAAAATCATGTTCGCAGGAAAATATAATTTCGCAATCCGTAAAAAGTTTAACGACGATAAATACACGGTAGAAAAAAAGTTCGGTTCCAAGCTCGGCACCGTCACGATCGACGTCGATCAGGAAAAACAAACCCTGACCGGGACGATTTTCTGGAAGAATCTGGAAATGCCCATTCGCGGCAAGGTTGACGGTCATAAGATCGAATTCTACGGTTCCAACGTAGGCAAACTTTCCACGTATATTTTCTGCGTCGGCGGCTATACGAACGACGACGGCGATACCTTCACCGGCAAAATGGAAGATAAACGCGGCGCGAAAGAAATCTACGCCGTAAGAGAAAAATAAGTAATTTTTCTCTCCGGGCAGATAGCGGAGTTGAAAACGGTTCCGTCTGGTTTTAAGCCGTAATTTGCTTTTCGTACGGCTGTGGCGGAGAAAAAGAATTTAAAATTTTATCGAAAAGTTACGCGCCCTGCGGCTGTTGCCGCAGGGCGCGTTTTACGTGACGTGCTGCCGCCGGCAGGAACGTTTTGCGTGTTATGCTATGATTGGTCGGGCGCGTTTTGCGTGCCGAGAAGGGGGCGAAGATAAATTCCAAAAATTAAAACCATTCAAAAGTAAGCGGAAAAAACCAAAGCCTGCTTTCAAAACGATCGGGGCGGAAAGAAAAACCACAAAAAAACTTTCAGGCACAACAAAAAGCCTTGACGTTAGCCAAGGCTTTCATTGCAAATAAATAGAATGCGAAAAATTTACGCGTTCGCTTTCAGTGCGGACAGTTTCTTCGCCATGGCGGACTTTTTGTTCGCCGCGTTGTTTTTGTGGATCACGCCCTTAGCGGCAGCGGAGTCCACGATGCCGAACGTGGTGGGAAGAAGCGCTTCTGCAGCGGCGACGTCGCCCGCGTTGATGGCGGCATTGTATTTCTTAATCGCGGTTTTGACGGAAGACATAATGATTCTGTTTTCCATGGTTTTCTTTTCGATTACCAAAACGCGCTTTTTTGCGGATTTAATGTTAGGCACGATACTATCTCCTTTGAAAATGAAACTTTTAACTTACGTTTCTATATCTTACCACAAAACTTTGGTTTTGGCAAGGATAATTGACCCCGTTTCGGGAATAATTCTAAAGAAATTTTAAATTTTTAAGGAGAAGAGGTATGTATTCCGATTTAGCGACGGAGTGTGTGACCGGTCGGGGGAGCGAAAGCGCCGGGTTTTCGGAACGGGTGGAGCGGTTCGGCGGAATTCTCGTCCGCACCGTGCAGATTACGGACGAGGCTGCCGGCAAAACCATCGGCAAGGCGCCCGGCACTTATTCTACGGTAGAAGCGCCTGTTTCCGGCACGAGCGCAAAAATTTCCTATCTGCTTGCCGAAAAACTGCGCGGCGCGGTACTGCAAAAAATGCGCCTTCCCACGGCTCCGAAACGGGGCGGAAAACTGCCGCTCGTTTTGGTAGTGGGGCTTGGTAACGAGCACCTTTCCTGCGACGCGCTGGGCGCTATGACGGTGGCGAAATGTTCCGTCGGGCGGGGTGCGCGCGCCCGCGTGGTGACGCTGAAACCGGGCGTGGAGGGCGTGACGGGGCTGCCGGCGGCGGAAGTGGTCTTTTCGCTGATTGCGCGGATTCGCCCGGACGCGGTGGTTTTGGTGGACGCGCTGGTGGCGTCGCGGTTCTTTCACATCGGGCGAACCTTTCAACTGTCCGACGCGGGCATTATCCCCGGCAGCGGAACGGGAAACCGCGTATACGAAATTTCCGAAAAGACGACGGGCGTGCCCTGCTTTGCGTTGGGGGTACCGCTTGCCGTTTCCTGTGAAACGGTCGCGCGGGAACTTTATGAACGCCGGCAGCAGGCGGAAGCGCCCTTCAAAACGGCAAACTGCACCAGCCCGGACGGGCAAAAACGAAGCGGTACGGGAGAGGACTACTACCGTAGCGGCGCGGAAAACTGCGGCGAACGGGAAGCGGGTGTGGGCGAATTGAAAGAAAGGAGTGCCGGCGCGGAAATCGTTGCCGAAGCGCGTGACGATGAAAGAAGTAGGGGCGGGGAAAACGGCAGCGCGTGTGACGACGAAAAAGACGGCGGGAAAAACGGCGAAGCGCGCGACGACGAAAAAGGCAGAGAGTGGGATAGAGAAAACAGCAGGGGAGGTGACGGAAGAAACAGAGGGAAGGGCGCCGGCGGCAGCGAAGACGAATGTACGGATAGCGCCGGCGCGGAAGGCAGGGGCGGCAGGGATCCCGTCGCGGATTTTTCCCGCTATATCGTCTGCCCGCGGGAAGTAGACTTAATCGCTCTGCGTTCGGCAAACATTCTTGCGCAGGCGATCGACCGCGCGTTCCTATAAACGCGTTCCTATAAATCGCGCCTTCCTTTAAACGAGTTCCTTTAAACTATATATATGTCGCGCGCGTGAACGGCGGCAAAATTCTGACGAACGCAGGCGGAACGCAGGTTTCGCCTGTGAATATCGGGCGGGACGCAAGTCCCGTCTTTTTTCTTTTCGGGGAAAGAGGGAGAATTTCCGCTTCCCGCGGCATAAAATAGGAATACGATTGCAAGGTCGGACGCTCCGGGCGAAACGCAGAAATCCGGCAAACGGCGAAGCAGAAAGGAGAAGAAAATGGCAGTCATCGCATTATACGACAGCGGAATCGGCGGTATTCCCGTGCTGTCCGCAATGGTTCGCGCGTTGCCGGACGAAACTTTTTTGTTTTACGGCGACAACCTCAACATGCCTTACGGCAACAAATCGCGGGAAGAACTTTGCGGCATTGCGTCCGTCAATCTGGACTATCTTTCCGGGTTTTCGCCCGACGTACTGCTGTTTGCCTGCAACACCCTTTCGACGGCGTTGCCGAAGGGTACGCTTTCCCGCTGCGTCTTTCCCGTCGTGGGGCTAAGACCGCCTTTTCCGCCCGAAAGAAAGGGGAAAAAGGCAGAAATTTTAGCGGAAGACGGCAGGGTTTCGCAGGCAAAAACGGAGGGTTTTCCGCCGGAAAATCCGGAAGAAAACGACCTTTCCGATTGCATGCTGCTTTCCACGCCGCTGACGGCAAAATCGCCTTACGTGGAACGCGCAAGAAAGCGCGGCTTGCGCGTGGTTGCCGCCGAAAAACTGGCGGAAAACGTGGAGCGGTTTTATTACGACGAAGACCCGCAGCGGTGGGAAAAAGCCTTACGCCCGCTCGATCTCTCCTCGGTAAAAACGCTGTATCTCGGCTGTACGCACTACCTTTGGCTGGAACCCTATCTCCGCCGGAAATATCCGGAATTGCGGATTGAGGACGGCGTGTCCGACGCGATAAAACGCGTAAAAAAAGCGTTGAAAAAGCAAGGCGCGCCGTTTGCGCCCGCAAAATCTGACGAAAAAACGGACGAAAACGGAAATCCTGACATTTTTGCGCCGCGTGCCGCACAAAGAAACGCCGCCGGGGAGGAAACCGGACTGCAAAATCAAATTCCGTGGGCGGAAAACAAACCGCAAAACCAAACCACCGAAACGGAAATCAACCTGCAAAATCAAATCACGGCGGAGAGCAGCCAACGTAATCAAATTGTAAATGCGGATAGTTTCTCGCAAAATGCAAACGCATTTTCCGCCGCCGCGTCCGGCGTAAAAGCCCCCGGCGGTAAAACGCCTGCCGTTCAAGCCCCCGGCGATAATAGACACGCTTGCCGAAAAACAGGGAACGGTGCGGGATTTTCGTATACCGCAAAGCCCGCGGTGCGCGCCACGGTACATTTCGTCGGGGAGTGTTCGGTTCAAAACCAAAACGCTTATTTGTTTTTTAACAAACAAACGTTTTAAAATATCAATTTTTAGGGGTGTGTGGAGCAAAAAATTGCGTTCTGACAAAAAACATACGAAAAATTTCACCTAAAGTGGTTGCAAGTGGTCATTTTCGCGTGGTATAATATTTTTACACTAAAAAGGAGGGATCAGGGTATGAAGTTGTTCTTCGGACATTCGCGCCATCAGATCGACGCCAAAAATCGTATCCGCATCCCGCCCAAATTCAGCGAAAAGTTGGGGACGACTTTTTACGTGGCTCGCGGAACGGGGAGTTGTATCTACTGCTTCAACGAGGAAACGATGGAAAAATATACGCAGGAGTTCGAAAGCGCTCCCGCTTACGAGGAAGATAAAAAGCTTTCCCTGCTTCGTCACTTTTTCAACTCCGTGGAAGAGGTGGAAGAAGACGGTCAGGGCAGAGTGCTTATCCCGAAAGAACTGGTCGATTACGCAAAGCTTGAAAAAGACATCGTGATCTCCGGATCGGGCGATCGCCTGGAAATCTGGAACGCGCAGGTCTACGACGAAGCCGTCGGTAAAAAGAGTTTCGATCAGGTGCTTTCCGACGTCAGAGACTGACGAGGGGATAAACGATGGAATTCAAACATATTCCCGTCATGCGGGAAGAGTGCATGGAGGGATTAAACCTCTTTCCCGGCGGCGTCTGGTTCGACGGAACGCTGGGCGGGGGCGGACATTCCTACGAGATCCTGAAAAGGACTTCGCCAAGCGGCAGGCTGATCGCGACCGATCTGGATACGGAAGCCATTCGCGCCGCCACCGAAAGACTGAAAGAGTTCGACGGACGGTTTACCGTCTTTCACGATAACTTTAAAGACTTTGCGGAAGTTTTGGACGAGGCGGGCGTGCCGCAGTTAAACGGGGCGCTGCTCGATCTCGGCGTTTCCAGTTATCAGTTAGATAACGGCGAACGCGGCTTTGCCTATATGGCGCCGGAAGCGCGGCTGGATATGCGTATGGATCAGACCCAGCGCCTTTCCGCTTACGAAGTCGTCAACACATACGGCGAAGAAAACTTAAAACGCATCTTATACGAATACGGGGAAGAACGTTTTACTTCCCGCATCGTGGAAAAGATCCTGACCGAACGCAAAAAAGCGCCGATCGAAACGGTGGGCGAACTGGTACGGATCGTCGAATCCTCCATTCCGGCAAAATTCAAAACCGAAGGACACGTCGCAAAGCGTACCTTTCAGGCGATCCGGATCGAAGTCAACGGCGAACTGGACGGATTGAAAGAATGCGTTCTGGGTCTGAGCCGTCGGCTCAAAAAGGGCGGCAGGATTGCGATTCTGACCTTTCATTCGCTGGAAGACCGTATCGTAAAACAAGCCTTTAAAGAACTGGAGTGCGACTGCATCTGCGATAAAAGCCTGCCGGTCTGCGTCTGCAACAAGCGGCAGGAAGTCAACATTTTAACAAATAAGCCGATCACGGCAAGCGAAGAAGAGATCATTCGCAACCCGCGTGCAAAAAGTGCAAAATTGCGCATAGCCGAGCGGGTTTGAAAATAGAGTAGAAGGAGAAAGGGTGATGAACGCATTAAAAAGAAGCGAAAAAACCGAGCGCCGTGTCTTTGACGACGCCGCCGAACAAGAACTTTTGAGTCTCGGCACGAAGCATAGTCGTTACGAAGACGTGCTGGATTATTCCTATGCGGACGATCGTTTGCCCGAAGAGGAACCGGTGTCGCACGCGGACGCCATCGCCTCCAACTACCGCTCTCTGTTAGAATTCCGTCAGGACGCGCCCGAAGAAACTTCGTCTAAGGATACGGCGAATACGGAAGCGCCTTCCTACGAGGCGCCGTTCTTTGCTTCGAGAAGAGAAGCGTATCGCATTCACGAAGAAGCACCCGTAGAAGAAGCGGATCCCGCCGCCGAAATCGACCTGATGCCCACTTCGACCACCATGCAGTTTTCGGAAGAAGAAACCGACGAGGACTTTTTATACGAAAACGCGCCGGTCAAAGCGAAATCTCACAGTCTGTTCCGCTCCAAAGCGGTCATCGTCGCGTACGCCATTGTCATCGTCACGCTGATCTCGCTGATCGCTGTCAACGCGGCGGTTCTGCTCCGCGCAAGGGCTTCGGTGGGCGACCTGAAAGACGAAGTGGCGTATCTTGAAAAGATCAACGAAGAATTGACGAAAGACCTGAGCGGTCTGACCGATAAATCGTCCGTCATCGAAAACGGCGTCAACAAAGGGATGATCGAAGGCGGCAGTTCCGAAAAAATGGAACTCCTGACCCCGACGAATAGCGCTGACGTCACGCCGGACGGCAACTGGTTTGACAGTTTCTGCAACTTTTTCGATCGGCTGTTCGGTTAAGGCGAACGGCTGCAACCGGCGGAATATCCGCCGCAAAACAGAATAAAAGGAACATGAGGGAAAAGAAAAAACCGCAAAAAACAGGCGGAAACGTTCGGTTTTCCGTCACGATTTTACGAAAGAGGTTACTTGCAACTACGGTTGCGGTAACCTTTCTTTTTTGTCTTATTATCGGCAGATTTTTTTATCTGCAGATCGTTTCCGGCACGTCCCTGCAAAAAAAAGCGGTCGATCAGTGGACGAGGGAAATCCCCGTGGTTGCCCAAAGGGGAAAAATTACCGACAGAAACGGCGCCGTCCTTGCCGAAAACCGCAATACCTACGCGGTGTTCGTGCGCCCCGCTTCGGTCACGGACAAACGGGAAACCGCACGGGTGCTTGCGGAAGTGTTTTCGCTGGAAGAAGAACCGTTGTACGAAAAACTGAAAACTTCCAGAGTAAGTGAACTTACGGTGGCGAAACACCGCGAAAAGACGGAGATTTTAAGCCTTGCCGCGTACGATCTCCCCGGGGTGTATTACGCGCGGGACAATACGCGGTTCTATCCACAGGGCGATTTTCTGAGTCAGGTCCTGGGTTTTACCTCGTCCGACGGGTACGGACAGGCGGGAATCGAACTCTATCAAAACGAACTTTTATCCGGGACGGACGGGGAAATCCTGTACGAAACCGACCTCGTGGGCGTGGAAATTCCCGATCGTCCGGTTTCCTATTATCCCGCGAAAAGCGGGCTTACGGTAGAACTGACCGTCGATCTCGAGATCCAGACGATCGCAGAACGCGCGATGGAAGAAGCCTGCCTTTCCTATCGTCCGAAGTCTGCCGCCTGCGTTGTGATGAACCCGGGGACGGGGGAAATTCTCGCGCTCAGCGTCAAACCGTCGTTCAATCTTAATGCCGTCCCGCGGGACGATCTCGGCAAACTATCCGACTTATCACGCAATAAAATCGTCACCGACGTGTACGAACCGGGTTCGACCTTCAAAGTCGTCACCGCGGCGGCGAATCTGGAAGAATACCGGCAGGGCAGACCGGCGTTTTCTCCCACCGAAATCTTCTCTTCCGCAAGGACGAGAAGCGTCGCCGGGACGACGGTCAAGTGCTGGAATATGCACCAAAACGGCAAACATTCGCACCAGACGCTTGCCGACGCTTTAAACAACAGTTGCAACCCCTGCTTTACGGATATGGCGCTCCGTATGGGAAAAGAAACCTTTTACAAGTACCTGAAAGCGTTTGGGTTCGGCAGCAAAACGGGGGTGGACTTCGGCGGGGAAGCCTACGGGCTGCTGGTTCCCGAAAAGGCGGTGACACTTTCCGACCTTGCGCGGATCGGGTTCGGACAGACGGTCGCCGTCACGCCCGTGCAACTGGCGGCGGCGGTTTCCGCGGCGGTAAACGGCGGGGAATACGTCAAGCCGCACCTCGTAAAACGCGTAACCGACGAAAACGGCGCGCCCGTTTTGGTCGTCTATCCCGAAACCGTGCGGCGGGTCGTTTCCGCAGAAACTTCCTCCCTTCTTTGCACCATGCTCGAAGGCGTGGTGACCAACGGTTCGGGCAAAAAGGCGTATATCGAGGGCTTCCGCGTGGGCGGAAAAACAGGCACCGCGCAGAAGTACGAAAACGGCAGGATCGCGCAAGGCAAATACGTTTCGTCGTTTATCGGGTTCTTTCCCGCAAACGCGCCTAAGTATCTTTGCCTTGTCGTGATCGACGAACCCAAAGGGGAATCGTACGGCAGCGTGGTTGCCGCCCCGTATGCGCGGGATATTTTTCGGGGAATTATCGCAGCCAAAAAACTTGCGCCGCAGGAAGCGTAAAACTGCCTGCGGGAAACGAAGGTCGGGAATGTCTGCAGAAAGCGTGATGGGGAAACTACCGCGGGAAACACGGGTTGAAAATTACCGCTGAAATCAAAAACAAAAAACGGGGGACGACCAACGGCGTCCCCGAAAAAATAGGAGAAAAAATGAAAAGACTGAGCGAATTATATTTGCCGCAGGAAACGAAGGAAGCCGCAATTTTCGGCGATCCGCTGATCGAAAGTCTGACCGCCGACAGCCGCCGGGTAGAAAAGGGAAGTTTGTTTTTTGCCGTTCCCGGCAAAAATGCGGACGGGTTCGACTATATCGAACGCGCGGCACGTGGCGGCGCCGTCGCCGTTGTGTGCGAAAAGAAACCGGAAATTTCCGTGCCGTATTTTCTGGTAGAAAACGTGCGGCGGGCAATGGCGCTGACGGCTGCGAAATTCTACGGCGAAAAACATAAAAAACTGCGCCTCGTCGCGGTGACGGGGACCAACGGCAAAACCACCGTTACGCATATGATCCGCAAAGGCTTGCAACTTTCCGGCGTCAGATGCGGGCTGATCGGTACCAACGGGGTATATTACGGCGAAAAATATCTTTCGCCCGAACTCACCACGCCCGATCCCATTTCCCTTCACCGCATTCTGGCGGATATGGCGGACGAGGGCATGACCGCGGCGGTGATGGAAGTTTCCGCCCATGCGATCGAACTGCAAAAGATTGCAGGGCTGAAGTTTGCCGTTTCGGTGCTGACCAACGTGACCGAAGACCACTTGGACGACTTCATTACCATGGAGCGGTATGCGGCGGCGAAGCGCAAACTCTTCACGCCCGAATATACCGGGTTTGCCGTCTACTGTGCGGACGACCCCGTGGCGCTCGATCTTTACCGGCAGGGCGCGGTACCGGCGGCAACTTACGGGCTGTACACGCCGAGCGATGCCTTTGCCATCGACCTTGCGTTTTCCCCCGACGGAACGAAGTACGTTTTAAATCTTTTAGACGAAGTTTTCCGCGTAAAAACCAACCTTTTGGGGGAATATAACGTAGAGAACGAACTTGCCGCGGCGACGGCGCTCGCCATGCTGCGCGTACCCCTTCCGGTCATCGAAAAGACGCTTTCTTCCGACCTTACGGTAGAAGGGCGCATGGAAAAGATCGCGGTCTGGAACGGCGCCAAAATATACGTGGATTTCGCGCACACACCGGATGCGCTTTGCAAGGCGCTCATGGCGCTCCGCCCGGTCACCCGCGGAAAGGTGGTGTGCCTGTTCGGCTGCGGCGGCAATCGCGACCGCGAAAAACGCCCGCTGATGGGGGAAATCGCCGGGAAATACGCCGACTTTTGCGTGCTGACGTCGGACAATCCCCGGTACGAAGATCCGCTTGCCATTATCGCCGAGGTGGAAGAGGGGCTGCGGCGCGCCACTACCCGCTACGTCACCGTGCAAAGGCGGGAAGACGCCGTGTGCTACGCGCTGAAAAAGCTTGCGCCGGGGGATACGCTTTTAATCGCGGGGAAAGGTGCGGAAAGCTATCAGGAAATTATGGGCGTGCGCTATCCGTACAGCGATAAAAAATTCGTGCGCGAACTGCTGAGTTAAAAAAGCGGCTGAAGAAAAGCGGCTGAAGAAAAGCGGCGCGGTTCTTGCTCAATTTAGCCGCGCGGCGCGGCTTGCAATATGGTTAAAATCGTTTCACTCCGCAAAAACGCGATTCGCAAGGCGCCCTGCGGGTTTCCGTTCTTATCAAAAAATAAAAGCAAGGGAGGGAGCGGATGAAAACCGCGCTGATCGTTTTTCTCGTCGCGTTTGCGCTTTCCGGCTGTATTACCGGGGTGATGATTCCCCTTTTAAGAAAGATTAAAGCGGGGCAGCCGGTTTCCGGTTATGTGAAGGAACATGCCGGAAAAAACGGCACGCCCACCATGGGCGGGCTGTGTTTTATTTTGCCGTCGGTTGCCGCCGCCTGCTTTTTTCTACGCGGGGACGCGCGCGTGTTTGCCCTTTCCGCAACTATCGCCGGGGCGTATCTCGCCGTCGGGTTTTTAGACGATTTTCTTAAAATCCGCTACCGGCACAACGAGGGGCTTCGCCCCTGGCAAAAGATCGTTTTCCAACTGGCGATCGCGCTCATCGGGGCGGCGTTTGCGGTCAAAAACGGACTGTCGTTTTTATACCTGCCGTTTACGAAAAAGGTGATAACGCTGCCCGAAATCGCGGTATTTCTGCTGTTTGTTTTCGTCTTTTTATCGGTAACGAACAGCGTTAATTTAACCGACGGACTGGACGGACTTGCAGGCTCTGTCAGCGCGATCTATCTGTTCGTTTCCGGCACGATGATTTTGCTGGAATCGGCGCTTTTCGGAGGTTCGGACGAACTGCGCGGAATCAGCACGCTTTCGTTTGCGCTTTCCGGCGGAACGGTAGGGTTTTTACTGTACAATTCTCACCCGGCAAAACTGTTTATGGGGGATACGGGCAGCATGGCGCTTGGCGGCGCGATCGGTGCGATCTCGCTTTTTTCGGGAAACGCGCTGGTAATTCCCGTACTTGGCATAACTTACGTCCTTTCCAGCATATCAGTAATTGTGCAGGTTTTGTGGTACAAACGTACCAAAAAGCGGGTGTTTTTGATGGCGCCTTTCCATCACCATCTGGAAATGAAGGGCGTCAGAGAGGAGAAGATCGTCTTTTACTACGCGGCGGCGACGCTGTGTCTGGGAATGCTGCTTCTTCTGCCGCTTCTGACCTGAAAGGCGGGGCGTTTATGCGGTTTTTCGGTGAAAATTTTCTTGTTGCAGGGCTTAAAAAAAGCGGCGTTGCCGCGGCGGAATTACTGCTTTCGCACGGGGCGAAAGTCTTTTTGTACGAGCGGCTGGAAACCGACCTGACGAGAAAAAACGCCGAAGGTTTAAAAAAACGCGGCGCCGTCGTTCTTTCTAAAGAAGAGGTGGGGCAAGTCATTGAACGTTGCCGCGCGGTGGTGCTCAGTCCCGGCGTGCCGATCGACGACCCGATTTCGCTTCTCGCGCACGAAAAAAACGTCCGCGTGACGGGGGAAACCGAACTCGCCGCTTATTTTTTGAAAGCGCCCGCCGTTGCCGTGACGGGGACGAACGGAAAAACCACCACCGTCACCATGATTTCGCGTATTTTCGGGGAAGCGGGCATTACTGCGCCCGCACTCGGCAATATCGGCGTTCCTCTTTCTTCCCGCGCGGAAGAGCTGGGGGATAAGGACGTCGCCGTGGTGGAAGTTTCCAGTTTCCAGTTGGAAACGATCCGCAGTTTCACGCCGCACGTCGCGGTGCTGACTAATTTTTCGGAAGATCACCTGAATCGCCATTACACTATGGCGAACTATCGGGCGCTGAAAAAACGCCTGTTTTTCAACCTGAAAGAAAGCGAATACGCCGTTTTGAACGCGGAAGACGCCCTCTCACGGGAGATTGCTGCGGAAACGAAGGCGCACGTTTGCTTTTTTTCCTCCGAAAGGAAGGTGGACGGCGCGTACCTTGCGGGCGGCTTTTTGTGGTTTAAAGAAGAAAAACTTTTCCCCGCGGCTTCGCTTGCCTTAAAGGAAAAACATAATATCGAAAACGCGCTTGCCGCGATCGCCGCCACTAAAATTTTCGGCGTTCCGACGGAGGCGATGCTTCGCGCGCTGTCCGCCTTCCGCGGGGCGCGGCACCGTATGGAACTGGCGGGTTCCGTTAGCGGCGTGACTTTTGTCAACGATTCCAAAGCCACCAACCCCGCCTCCGCGCTTTCCGCCGTCCGATGCATGAAAAAGCCTACCGTTCTGCTCGTCGGCGGCAGCGATAAGGGGTATTCCTATCTCGAACTGTTCCGCGCGCTGGAAAATTCCGCCGTACGCTACGTCGTGATCTACGGGGAAAACCGAAAACGGGTAGAAGACGACTGCCGTGCCTCCGGCTTTTCGCCGTTCGCGGTGGCGGAAGACTTGAAAGAAGCCGTCGCTGTGGCAAAAGCGGTCGCAAAGCCGGGCGAAGTGGTGCTGCTCAGTCCCGCTTCCGCCAGTTTCGACGCCTTTTCCGGTTATGACGAACGGGGAGAAGCCTTTATCCGTTTCGCCTTAGGGGGAAAAGCGTGAGGGAGGGGCAGGCGACCGTTTCCCGCGCGGGTATAGAGGAGAACGGTTTTTGCACGGTCGCAGCGCGAACGGGCAATCATCGCGAGGAAGAAGAACGAACGGGCGCGGCGCGAACGGGCGCGGCGGCGAAAAATATTCCGTCGGTCGCGGCGCGTAAAAAACCGAAAACGCCGCTTCGTAAGCCGAAGAAACCGCTGCTGAAATCCCTGCAAATAATAGCGGAAAAGGTGCAAAGCGGGTGCAAAAAGGCGGATTTTTCGCTGAAATTGCTGCTTTGCGGACTGTCGCTGTTCGGGCTTGTGGCGGTGTATGCGGCGAGTTCGTACACGGCGCGGAAAACTTACGGCGATGCGTTCTACTTCGTCAAAAAACAGGCGTTCGGCGTGGCGATCGGATGGGTTTTACTCGCGTTCTTTTCGCGCGTGGACTATCGCAAATTACAGAAATTTGCCTATCCGCTCGTGGCGGTTACATACATTTTACTGGCGCTCGTGTTCGTGCCCGGGATCTCCAAGGAAAGTTACGGCGCAAAGCGGTGGATCGGACTTTTCGGCGTTACCGTGCAACCCAGCGAACTTGCAAAATTCGCGTTCGTGCTGTTTTTTGCGACCTATGCGGCGAAAAATCCGGGGCGGATAGGGACCTTTCGCGGTATTTTACCGCCGCTTTTCGTGTGCGCGGGGTATTTGCTGCTCATTTTGCTGGAACCCAACCTTTCGGTCACTATCTGTTTTGCCGCGGTGTGTTTTCTGCTGCTTTTTGCGGGCGGGGCGAAAAAGCGTCATCTCGGACTTCTGATTTTGCCTGCCGCGGCAGCCGTTCCCGTGCTGATTGCGGCGGAACCGTACCGCTTGAAGCGCCTTGCGGCGTTTTTAGACCCTTGGGCGGCGCCGAAAGGCGAAGGGTACCAACTTTTGCAATCTCTTTACGCCGTCGGCAGCGGCGGCTGGTTCGGCGTGGGGTTGTTTTGTTCCCGGCAGAAATATAAGTTTCTGTCTTTTGCGGAATCGGATTTCATTCTCGCCGTCATTGCGGAAGAATTGGGGTTTTTCGGCGTGCTTCTGCTGTTTTCCGCGCTTGCGGCAGTGGTCTTTCTCGGCTTCCGCGCGGCAAAGAAAAGTCCGGATTTTGTGGGGTATCTGCTTGCTTTCGGCGTGACGGCGGTATTTTTCGTACAATGTGCGGTCAATGCGCTGGTGGTGACGGGAACCATTCCGCCCACGGGCATTCCGCTCCCGTTTATCAGCAGCGGAAACACGGCGCTCGCCGCCTTTTTTGCGGCGTTCGGCGTTTTATGCAACGTTACCCGGCAGGGGGATAAATATTGAACGGGGAATTTAGTCGTCGCAGCCGGCGGCCATAACGTCACCGGCAAGCAGCCGCGGACAAAGGAGAAAAATGAGATATATCGTCGAAGGGGGACATAAACTCTGCGGCTCCGTCCGCCTGCAAACGGCAAAAAACGCGCTGCTGCCCATGCTTGCCGCGGGGATCCTGACCCAAAGCGAAGTGGTGTTTTTCGAGGTGCCGGACATCACCGACGTTTCCGCCATGCTGGACGCGCTCGTTTTTCTCGGCGCAAAGGTTTGCCGCACGGGCGAAACGGTTTCGGTAAATTACGAGGGGGTCACCGACAAAATGGCGGCGATCGGGTGCGAAAAAATGCGCGCCTCGGTCTTTCTTCTCGGCGCTATGCTGGGTCGGTTCCGCCGGGCGGAAATCGCAAAACCGGGCGGCTGCAAAATCGGCAGCAGACCGGTGGACATTCATCTGGACGGCTTTTCCCGCATGGGCGCGGAATGTAAAGAGGGGGAGAATTCGGTCTTCGTTTCGGCAAAAAAACTGACGGGCGCCATGATTCCGCTTCGCATGAAAAGCGTGGGTGCTACCGAAAATCTGATGATTGCCGCCGCGACCGCCGAGGGGGAAACGGTCATCGAAAACGCCGCAAAAGAACCGGAGATCGTCGATCTTGCCGGTTTTTTGCGGGCAGCCGGGGCGAAAATCCGCGGCGCGGGGACGGACAGAATCGTAATTTCCGGCGTAAAGCGCCTTTCCGGCACCACTTATTTTGCAATGAAAGACCGCATCGAGGCGGGCACCTTTCTTTTTTCCGCCATGGTGACCGGGGGAGAAATCGAAATCGACGGCTGCAAAATTGCGGATTTGGGAGGAATTCCCGAAATATTCCGTCAAAGCGCTTGCAAAATCCGGGCAAAAGATGATAAAATACTGTTACGCAGCAAAGGACGGATTCAAACCGCGGGCAGAATCGTCACGGCGCCCTTTCCCGGGTTCCCGACCGATCTGCAATCGCCGGTGCTTCCCGTGCTGTGTCTGGCGGGTTCCCCCACCGCGGTGGAAGAAAGGTTGTTTGAAAACCGTTTTTTAATCGTCCCCGAACTTAGAAAAATGGGCGCGAAGATCGAGGCGGATTCTGCTTCGGCGATCGTTTACCCCTCGGTTCTTACGGGGGCGCGGGTGTCTGCCACCGACCTCCGGTGCGGGGCTGGGCTGGTTATCGCCGCGCTTGCAGCGGAAGGGCAAAGCGTTGTGGAAAACGGCGCGCATATCCTGCGCGGTTACGATTCGTTCGGCAAAAAATTACGCGCCCTCGGCGCAAACGTAAAGGAAGAATTTTCGTAAATTTCCGGAATAAAATAAGATGAAAACGAAACTGTTGAAATTACTGTCCGTAGTGCTTTGTCTGGTAGTTCTGGTCGCGTTGTTTTTCGCGCTGACCCGCGTTGCCGACATCGACCTTACGGTAGAAGCGTCCGAAACACTGGACGCGGACGGGGCAATGACCGAACTTGACCGGTTCCTCGGCAAAAATATCGTCTTTTTGCATAAAGGAGACGTATCTGCCGCCGTCGCCAAGGCATATCCCAACGTCAAAGTGACGTCGGTCGTCAAAAAGTTCCCCAACACGATCGAAGTGCGCGTGCGCGAACGCCGCGCGCTGTTTGCCGTAAAAACGGACAAGGGGTACGATTTTATCGACGACGAGGGCGTGTTTATTTACCATAGCGATAAGGAAAACGCCTCGCCTTACCTTTCTTCCGCACTCTATTTTTCGGCGCCCGCCGGAGAAAACGCTTTAGGGGCGGTTTACGTTTCCTCCGCCGCCTATGAAACGGTAAAATTCGTGCTGACCTATGCAAATTCGCTGGGGTATAACGGCAAAAAACTCGCCGCGCTGTTTAAAGAAGTCACCGTTTCCGCCGGCACGCTTACCATCACTTCGGCTTCGGGCGTTACGCTTGTCATCGACGAATGTTTCGATAAGCTCGAAGAAAAAACGCAGTATCTTTTCAGCGCGTACCACGCCTCTTCCGACGCGCAGAAACTTTCCGGCAAGATCGCCGTGTTTACGGACGAAAGCGGACAGGTTACCGCGCAGTGGATCGCGAAATAATTTGACTGCATAGGGATTCCATTCGTCATCACTAATTACCGAAAAGGCGTCTTTTTCGCCATTTTCCGCGACCGTTCGGGCGCAGT
>CAKQSI010000017.1 GCA_934272745.1 uncultured Clostridia bacterium
GGATTCCATTCGTCATCACTAATTACCGAAAAGGCGTCTTTTTCGCCATTTTCCGCGACCGTTCGGGCGCAGTACATCAAGTACAGCAACCCTCACGCTCGCAAAAAATCATCAAAAAATGCGCTCTTTTCGGTGCGTAGCATTTTTGCGGATGAGAAACCGACCGCAACGCGGCTCGTTTAGGCAAGGCAAACGCCCGAAGTTGTACTGGACGTACTACGAGCGGCGTTTAACGCCGCATAAATCGGTTTATCACCGCAAAAATAGTTAGGGATGGCGAATGGAATCCCTACGCTTTTTTCTTTTGGCGCCTTTTGCCGTACCGCTTTTGCCGCGTTAAATCTTTTCTCCTTTCCGCGCCGGTTTGCGCCGTCTGATCTTTCAATTAACCTTTTTATTCGCCCCTTTCGGTCGCCCCTGCCGGGCGTTCTTTCTCCTTTTATCGCCCGTCAAAGCCGCGCCGCCGCCCTTTTCCCAAAACCGCTCAATTCCCCTGCGGCGGGTTTCCGTCTGCGGAATTCCCTGCAGAGTCGTTTTCCGCGGCGCGCTCCCGCTCCGCTTTCCTCTCTTCCGCCTTTTTGGAAAGATACTGCATCAGATAAGTCGCCGCCATAATGATCGCAACCACCAGCACCACCGCCAGCATGCCCTTCCAAAAAATTTCCAGCGCCTTCGATAAATCCGCTTTCTGCTGTTCGCTCATTGCAAGTAAAAACTGCATTTTCTTTTCCTCCTCAGCCGATCAAACCCAAAATCAGCCCGCCGACGATTGCGGAAGCAACCTGTCCGGAAACGTTCGTCCCCACGGCGTGCATCAGTAAAAAGTTGCCTTTATCTTCTTTCTGCCCCATTTTATGAATGACCCGCGCGGACATCGGGAACGCCGAAATTCCCGCAGCGCCCACCATGGGGTTGATTTTTTCTTTCGCGAAAATGTTGATAAACTTTGCGCACATCACGCCGCCGACGGTGTCGAACACAAACGCAAACAGTCCCAAGCCCATAATCATCAGCGTTTTCCACTGCAAAAAGGCTTCCGCCCGCATCTGAAAGGCGATCGTAATGCCTAAAATCAGCGTGATGAGGTTGGCAAGCGAAGTCTGCGCGGTTTCCGCAAGTCCTTTCAGAACGCCGCATTCTTTTATCAGGTTGCCGAACATCAGAAAGCCGATGAGCGCCAGACTTTTGGGCGCGATGATTCCCGCCACCAGCGTAATGACGATGGGAAACAGAATCTTCACCGTTTTTGTCGCGTGGCGATTGGTGTACTTCATGCGGATCATACGTTCTTTTTTGGTGGTCACACATTTGATGACGGCGGGTTGAATCATCGGCACCAGCGCCATATACGAATACGCCACCACCATAATGGGTCCCACGTAACTGCTTCCCAGCCGCATGGCGACCAGAATAGAAGTCGGTCCGTCCGCCGCCCCGATGATACCCACCGACGCCGCGTCTTTCAGCGGAAACCCTAAAAGCACCGCCAGAACCAGCGTAATAAAGATGCCGATCTGCGCGAACGCGCCCATAATCATCAGTTTGGGATTGACGATCAGCGGCTCGAAATCGATCATGGCGCCGATGCCGATAAACAGCAGAATGGGCAGCGCTTCCGACGCCTCGATCCCTACTTCAAACAGCCACTGGATAATGCCCGCGCCTTCTTCCGAATCGATAACGTTGGAAAAGGGAATGTTCACCAGAATCACGCCGAACCCGATGGGAAGCAGCAGCGCCGGCTCCATTTCCTTTTTGATGGCAAGGTAAATGAGTACCAACCCGATGACCCACATAACGACGTGCTTATAGGTCACCGCCTGCAGCGTTTGCAGTAAAAAGTCCATAATTTCCTCCTTTTTTCTATTTTTTAATCGTTCTTTTTTATCGCCGATTTTTAAATCTGCCTTACGCGCAGCCGGAAACCCGGCTCAGTTTTCGGATTGGTCTTATTTATAACCGGAAATTCCGCTCTGCCGATAAAAATTCTGCCGCGCTCTTGGGGGGTTCCTGCCTGCTCCGTTTTTTGCTTCGCCCTTGTGGGTTCCTGCCCGCGTCGTTTTTTGCTTCGCCCTTGAGGGTTCCTGCCCGCGTCGTTTGGGTTTTCCGCGCCGGGCAAAAACTTCTGTTTTACGGCGGGAATTTGCATTCCGTTTGACGGTAGAAGGCGCGATTTTCAGAGGGGATTTCTGTTTTTCGCCGCAAAAACGTATAAAAAAGACCATACCGATAAAACGGTATGGTCTTGTCGCTATCAATGAAACCGGGGCATTCCGCCCGGGATTGACGATTCCACCACGGCTTGCGCCGCCGACTACTCCCCAGAACTGTTCTTATTATATGCGAAAAAACACCCGCCCGTCAAGCGTTTTTCGATGTTTTTTCGAAAGCATACCCTTTCCCGCATAAACCGACGAACAAGAATTGCCCGGGCGCGACAATTTATTTTACGCTTCCTGCCACCGAGCCCGACATTCTGCCCGTCCGCCAGCAATACTTCAGGTCGGCGTTTTTATTACAATCCCCCGCCGGCGATTGCAAAGTCCCGGACGAGAAAAACCACACGAGAGGGCAATCCTGTGTGGTTTTTCGGTATACGTATCGCAAAATCCGGTCATCGGGAGCCTCGGGAGCGCCGGATAATAAGTAGTTTTCAGATATCTTGAGTTAAAGCGTTGCGCACGGTTTTGATTCTATATTCCGTAAAGCGCGCAAACCACTAAATATAGCAACAAAAAAGCACAAGACCTACTAAATCTTGTGCTTTTTATGTTTTGTAGCTTTTTCGTACTACAAAGATGGCTCCCCGTGTCTGGTTCGAACAGACGACCCTTCGGTTAACAGCCGAATGCTCTGCCGCTGAGCTAACGAGGAATACGGATTTGCGAAAATCTCGCAAATACGCGTCCGCGAAAAACGCGACCTCCTTCCAAATAATCACGCCCCTCGCTATGGAAAGACTTTAACACTTCTTAAAGGAAATGTCAAACGTTTTCGATAAATTTCCGCATTTTCGGTTAAAAAACGAAAAAATTCCCGGCAAGCGTTCCGTCGCGGGCAAGAAATTTCACAGTTTCTATCCCGCGCAAGGCGGAAAAATCCTCCCCCGCCGGATTTGCCAAAGGGCAAAAACCTCCGTCCGCACCGGCGCGCATAATTTTTCAGTCCGTTTTGGCGAAAATGCTTAATCCGCCTTGATAATGCGCCCCTCTTTCCGCGGCGCGCGGGGTTTATCGTATGCGCCCGCCTTGGGATAGCCCACGATGCAGTGCCCGACGCCCCGCATGTTTTCGGGCAAGCCCCACTTTTTCAAAAGCGCTTTGCCCTCTTCCCGCTCGAATTCCTCTTTCGCGCGGTGGATCCAGCATGACCCAAGTCCCAAGGAAGAAGCCGCCAGCATCAGATTGCCGATGACGAGCGAACCGTCTTCCACCCCGGTGGAAACGGCAGGATCGACCAGCACGACGATGACTGCCGGCGCCCCGTAGAACGGATCGCCTTTCGCCCCCATGATCCGGGCATTGAGTGCGGAAAGTGCCCGTACGTCCTCCTCTTTTTGGAGCACGACCATCACGGGCGCCTGCTGACCTCTGCCGTTTGCGGCGTAAAGGCCGGCGCGTAAAACGGCGTCCAGATCCTCTTCTTTTACGGGCGTAGATTCGTAAGATTTGCAGGAGCGGCGATCTTCCATCGCGCGCAAAATTTCGTTCGTCATAGTAAAAAATCCTCCTTTTTTTGATGCCCTGCAGTGGGCGAACTGCGTATAAAAGCGCCGCCCTTGCGGCTTTGAACCGTGCATAAGCTCCGCCACGCCTTGCGACAGGGCGGGTCGCGCGGGAAACGCGGCGCGGACTTCGTGCGGCTTTGAACCGTGCTAAAAAGTCCGCCACGCCTTGCGGCAGGGCGGGTCGCTTTGCTTTCGCCGCACAGAAAGCCCCGTACAACTTCCAAGGAACTTCTGCACAGCCAATTTTTCTTTCTCCGCCACGCCAAACCCGCAATGCTTTGCGCCGCCGGCACCTCGTTTGATTTTCTACGTACATTATACCAAATCTTCCCCCCTTTTACAATACCCCTTCACAAAAAATTACCGCATTTTCCTCCGGCGTTTTCCCGGAGGAATGGTTTTGAACCCCGTCCCCACCCTAAAAGGCAGAAAGTTTTAAATTCCCTCTTGTGTAAAATCTTCGTCAGGGTTTTCTCTTTCCCCGCAAACGATTGATTTTCCGGCGGGAATCGCGTATAATATGAAGGCAATCAACGAGCGGTGCCGCGGCATTTGTTCTGCGCCGCGGCAATATCCCGCACCCGTCTTTCAAAGATACCCGCAGCATTATTCTGCGCCCGCCTTTAAGCGGCGCCGCGGCATTTGTTTCTGCGCCCCGCAAAACCAAAATCTTCGGAGATAAAATATGAAAAGAACGAAAATCATCTGCACGATCGGTCCCGCCTGCGACAGCCTTTCTATGCTGGAAAAGTTGATGAAAAGCGGCATGGACGTCGCCCGACTCAATTTTTCGCACGGCACGCACGAGGAACACCAGACCCGCATCAACCGCATCAAAGAAGCGCGCAAAAAACTGGGGCTTCCCGTCGCCATTATGCTGGACACCAAAGGTCCCGAGTACCGTATCAAAAAGTTTGCTTCCGGCAGCGTCGAACTAAAAGAAGGGGACAAATTCACCTTTACCTCGCGCGAAATTTCGGGGGATCAGACCGTCGTTTCGGTCAACCCGCCCGAAATCGTGGACGAGATCGAAGCGGGCGGCACCATTCTTCTCTGCAACGGCTTAGTGCGCTTCCGCGTTGTCGAAAAAACGGCGACCGACCTCGTCTGCGTTACCGAAATCGGGGGGACGTTGTCCGATAATAAGAGCATGAGTTTCCCCGGCAAGGTGCTTTCCCGCCCCTATCTTTCGGAGCAGGACAAGAAAGACATTCTGTTCGGCATTCAAAACGACGTGGACTTTATCGCCTGCTCGTTCGTTTCCCGCAAGGAAGATATGCTTGCCGTAAAAGAATTTCTGGCGCAAAACGGCGGCAGCGATATCGAACTTATTGCCAAAATCGAAAACCGCGCCGGCGTAGACAATCTGGAATCCATTGCCGCAACCTGCAGCGGTATCATGGTCGCGCGCGGCGATTTGGGCGTGGAAATCCCCTTCGTGGAAGTTCCGCCCCTGCAAAAAAAGATGATCACCGCCTGCCGCCTGATGGGCAAGCGCGTCATCACAGCCACCGAAATGCTGGAGTCGATGATCCATTCCGCCCGCCCCACGCGCGCGGAGATTTCGGACGTGGCGAACGCCGTCTACGACGGAAGCAGCGCCGTGATGCTGAGCGGTGAAACCGCCGCCGGCAAATATCCCGACCTTGCCGTCGCCACCATGGCGAACATCTGCGAGGAAACCGAAAAGAACATTCACTATAAAAAGCGCTTCGGGCAGACCGAATTCCGCATCAAAAACACGCTGGACGCCGTTTCGCACGCGGCGTGCGGCATGGCGATCGACGTCGAAGCCAAAGCCATTGCCGTCTTTTCCTATTCCGGCACCACCTGCCGTATGATCTCGCGCTTCCGCCCGCCCATGCCCATTTTAGGGCTGACGCCCGACGAAAAAATTGCCCGTCGCCTGTCTATGAGCTGGGGCGTCGTCCCCGTCGTCGTCACCGAATACGACGACCGCGACAAAATGTTTGAAGAGGGTCTGGAAACGGCAAAGCGCGTTTTCCACCTGAAAAAGGGCGATCTGGTCGTTCTTACCGGCGGCAAACTGCGCGAAAAAGGCAGCACCAACCTGATCCAGATGGAATCGGTGGAATAATCTTTTGCGCATAATCCAAGCCGTTAAAATAATTTTTCGCTTTTGCACAAACCGGGCGGAATAAGTCTTTCCCCTGCAAAACCCAGGGAAACAGCCTTTTGTTCTTACCAGAACCGGAAAAGAATCTGATCTGCCCGCCGGACGGAAAACAGCCTGCCCTTATCCGCAGCCGGGCGAACGCCTGTAAAATTTGTAATATTTATATGGCAAAAACACCACCGCAAAGCTTGCGGTGGTGTTTTTATATCAATTTTATAGCAAATTTTCGTAATACCCCGCCGACGACTTCAACCGTAACGGCTACGGATTCAACTCCGCCTTACCACCTCTTCGGGCGCAAAACCACGCTTTCCGCACTGCCCCCTTCGGGCGCAAAACCACGCTTTCCGCGTTGCCGCCCCTTCCGGCGCAATACCACGTTTCCCGCATTGCCCCTTCCGCCGCAAAACCACGCTTTCCGCGTTGCCGCCCCTTCCGACGCAAAACCACGCTTTCCGCATTGCCCCCTTCCGGCGCAAAACCACGCTTTCCGCACTGCCCCATTCCGACGCAAAAACTACTCTCTCCGTCTTCCCGCAAGGACGGCTTTTACGTCCAGATTCCGCAACGGAACCGCAGACTGCAGGCTTTCGGCGGCTAAAATCCCCGCGGCTTCCCCCATGGCGACGCAATCGCCCGTCACGCGGTACGAAGCCATGGCGATATGATCGCCCGAAATGCACCGCCCGGCGACGATCAGGTTTTCTTTGCCCTTGGGCAGCATACTGCGGAAAGGAATTTCGTACGGCTTCGTGGGGCGGCAATCCTGCCCGTTTCCGTCCTTGGGGTGAATGTCCACGTGGAAGTTCACCGTGGCAACGCCGTCAAAAAAGCCGGCGCCGGCAAGCAGATCTTCGTACGTCAACGTGTATTCGCCCACGATTCTGCGCGATTCCCTGACGCCCATCTGCGGCGCGGAAAGAATTATCTGCAAGTCTTTGAATTCCTCGTCATAACGTCGTAAAAGTTCCACCAGTTCGATCATCTGCCGCCGCCCTTCCCGATTCGCTTCGGAAAGCGATTTTGCCGAAAGCGGGTCATGATCGTACATATGCGTATGCTGAATGACGGCAAATTTTCCACCGGGGACGGTGATGAGGTACGGCATGGTAAACGGCGGCTTTTTGCCGGATTTTTGGTACGCTTCCAGCACTTTTTCCTGCAAAAACAGCCCTTTCCGATACTTTTCGGGGAACCCCGTGACGAGAAACATCAACGTCATCGCCTGTAAATCCAGCCGTCCCGCTTCTCCGCCCATCAGAAAGGCGCAGCCCGAACGCGCCGCAAGGTCGCCGTTTCCCGTCCCGTCGATGAACAGTTTGCCGAGATAGGCGCCTCTGCCGGAAATATTTTCCACGATCACACCCGTGACCCGCTCGCCCTCGGTCATTGCGCGCACCAACAACGTGTCGTAAAGAATCTCCACGTTTGCCTCTGAAAGTTTCTCCTCCAGCAGGGTTTTCATTCGCTCGAAATCGAAACTGATGTTCCAGAAACCGCCGTACGTCCCCTCGTTTTTGAGTTCGTCCAGAATCTCCCGCATCAGTCCGGGCTTTCCCTCGCCGTCAAACAAGGGGTTGACCAGCCCTGCCGTCCACATGCCGCCGGGCGCGTTGGTTTTTTCGATCAGCAAAGTTTTGCAGCCGGCTCTTCCCGCGGCAATGGCGGCGGCGGTTCCCGCAGGTCCCGCGCCCGCCACGATCACGTCGTATTCCCCTAAAATCGGGGTGAAAAGGCGCTCTTCCACCGCGCCGGAAATTTGTTTTTTCATGTATCGATTCCCTTATCTGCCTTCCCGCCGGATTTTCTGCCGGTGCATAGAAGGCTGCCGAAATTCCGTTTTTAAATTCACGCGCCGAAGTCTTCCAGCATTTCCAGAACCAGAAGGTCCCAGTTGAAGAAATGCGGATACAGGCAGGGTTCGCCGGTGTCGGGCAGATAACTTTCGTACATCTCCCCGCTCTTTTCCAAGTTTTCGCCCAAAAGGCGAATGGTGCGTTCGGCAAGATCGCGGTACGACGGAATGCCGTATTCTTTCAGCCCGCGATAGATTGCCCAGTTGGTGACGATCCAGACCGGACCCAGCCAGTTGCTGGGGTTGGAAGTTTTTTCCAGACAATACATCGCCTCGTCCGAAGCCACCGTGCGCACGCCGTATTTCGCCATAACGGCGGGATCGTGCAAATGCGTTTTTTCGATCTCTTCCGCACGCTCTTTTCCGGAAATACCGGCGTAAATAGGCGCAAAACAGCCCCAGAAACGCACTTTCATCGGCATGGTGTTCCAGAACAGTTTCATACCCTCGTGCAGTAAAAAGTCCCGCGCATAGAAGGGCGTGCGGTCGAACGACAGATCCTGCGAATAATAAATTTTGTCCTTTTTATCGTAGCAGATATTATTGATGATATCGGAAAGGTCCTGCGCCTTTTTGCGGTAAACTTCCGCCCGACTGTCGCCGCGCGCTTTAAGAAGCACCGCCGCCGCGTCGTATTCCTTTTTGATAAAGGAATTGAGGTAAATGTCCGCGCTGCTTTCCTTTCTTCTGTGAAACACGGTGGGGTTGTTGTCCACGCCGATCATCACGTCGTCCACCCAGAAAAAGAGCCCGGAATAGGGGTCGCGCTGGGCGGTTTCGTAATAGGTCAGATATTTCAGGGCTTTTTCCATGTCGAACCAGTCGTATTCGCCGGAAAATTCGCAGATCTGCAAAATATTCTGCAGTAAAAACGGCTTATGTTGGTTGTGTTTTTCGCCCCGCGCGTGCGCTTCGTGATAGAAATTCTTGAACGGTCCGGAAGAAATCAGCATGACGGGGATAAAGCCGTCTTCTTCCTGATTTTCCAAAAAGTTGTAGATCGTGCCTTTGGCATGCAGCAGCGTCTTTTCTTTCTTTGCGGCGTAGTCGAAATCGGCGTCCTTTTCGTACCGTTTCAAGGCAAGAAACATCACTTTCAGCACAAAATAGCTGTCCCAGTCCCACAGCATGCCGCCGTACTGCGCCGACGGATCGACGAACGGATGGCGAAAAATACCGCCCGCGGGCGAACAACAGGCAAAAATATTGGGTTTTACATAGTCGTCGATGAGTTTTGCGTATTTGTTCAATTCTTTTTCGGTCAACATAAATTTTCTCCTTTTTTAAACGCCGCGGGATCAGGTTTTCCTGTGCTAAATTACGCGGATTTCCCTGTGTTCAGTATATCGGAAAACGGCGCCCCGTGCAACCGTTTTGGGGAATTATCGCTTACTTTTTTTCGGGAAGATTTTGCTTTGCCTTTCGTACCCTTTCGGAAACGTTTCCCTTGCCCCTTTCGGGGAATTCCTCTTTTCCTTTTTCCGGAAATTCCGTTTTTCTCCCGGGGAAAATTTGCTCGGCTTTTCCCAAAACCCCGCTTTGGTTTTCCGGGGCTTCCCGCCCGCTTTTCTATTTTATCACGAAAGCGAAAGGTTTTCCGTATTTTTGCAACATTTCCCGCGTTTTTCTGTACCAAAGCGCGGAAAAACTGAACTTTTGACCGCTGCTTTCGCCGGTCGCGTTTCACCGAACCCTTGTCCCCCGACCACATTTGTCCGTAGCCTGCCCGCCGCCCCACCCCCGGGCGGTAAATACCGCAGTCCAAATCCCGGTCGGCAGCTATCGCCGCCCGGCGACAAGGGCAAGGGTACGATCGAGTAGTCGTTTCCGTTTGCCAGCTGCTAAAGCGAGGAATTTATCCACCTAAAAACCAGTCATGCCTGCACAGCGCAAAAGGAGCAAAAAATGCCCCGGGGGAAATTCTGGCGAATTTTCCCCGGGCAACAAATCCAAACGACTTTCATAAATGTCACAATCTTTTTATAAAGTGCTGCTGTTCTACTTTTTTGTATAGGTAAAAACGTTATACAGCCCATTTTCATAATCCAGCCTTATCACAACTCTTCCCTCGTCATCCATATGAATATTCCTTTTTTCAAAATAAATATCATTCTGCTTTCTACCCGAATATTTGTATTCCACAACAGACTCTCCTGCCGGATTTTTTAGCTTGAAATGCATGTACATGTTCCCTTTTTTAACGTCAAATAATTCTCATTTGAATCCGCAGAAACTTCCGCCGATCCTGTTATGCTTGTCAGATAGTATGTCCCGTCAACCCTACCGTGAAAAACTTCGAACGCAATAAAAACAGAAATCAACAAAAGCAAAAACACACCGATAGAAATTCTTAATATTTTCTCCTGCTTTTCAGTCAAATTATCCGTAAAAATATCGCATGCGCCGGCTTTTGAATCGGTCGAACCCGATATTTTTATATCAACGGTACTACTTTTATAACTATAATCTTCAGGGTTATATTCTGGAACATCATCTATATATTGCGTTCTCTCCTTCGTATTATCCGGCTTCTTGCACTTTCTCACACTTTTAATATAAACATTACTATGCTGCGCGCCCAATAAACTCTTAACCGAACTTTTTGCCTCATATTCGCTAGACGCCTTAACCGTCATAAATCCCTTTTTTGTTGGACTAAAAAATCCATCAGAATATTCAAATTCCACTTCGTAATCTTCATCCGGTACAAACCAACTCATATTATCTTCTCCTTTTTCCTTTTATTGAAATATTGATTTCATTTCCTTAATTAACCTGAAACGAGAATATCTGTCCATTGCCCTTTGTCCGGACAGCATCGCGCCCAAAACTATTTTGTATTTCTTATTATTGTAATTATAATCAATTACAGATTCTCCTTTACTCCTCAGCGCATTCTCCACAAAATCAGACACACATGCATTATTCGTGTAAATCATTTTTATATTTACTCCAAGCGACTCCAACTCGTCTATATGCAAATTCAGCATATCTTTGATATAAGCGGAATCGGGATTGATACATTCTAAAAAGTCCTTTTGGCTGGTCATGTGAAGATAAAACATATCGCCGCAAAAAACCGTAAAACGTTTGCTCTTTTCTTTATTATAAAAATCCAGAATTGTTTCTTTGTACTGTTTCCAGTCCGGATTTTTTGATATCTGTCTGACGATTTCCTCCTGCGGTAAATTACACCAATCCCATTTAGCGTTATCATCTGTCGCTTGATTCATGACATTATAAATAACTTTAAAATAATTAGCGTTCGTAAAATTCGGCAGTTTTGCTTTTGGGACATAATTCAAATACAGATAATCCGGTACTGATTCTATTTTGGCAGTTGATTCATCTCCCGCAGGATTAAGACCCAAAACCAATATTCCCTCTACTTTTTCCAGCTTTTTACTGTAATTAACAGGAACTCCGCCCAGCCTGTTTAGCAGATCCGAACAATCTTCCACGATTGCCTTTTTCGTCTGCTCAATAAATTTATCCATTATTTTTCCCACCCTGTCGCAATTGTTCTTTCTTTCGACCCCAAAGAAAGTCAGGCGCCGCCGAACTTTCCGGCAGCGCCTGACTTTTATAACCGCAAATATATTATTTCCCGTCTTTTATATTATTTCCCGTCTTTTACATTGTTTCCCGTCTTTTACATTGTTTCCCGTCTTTGTAACAAACGCAACGAAACGGGCGGCGGCAGACGGCACGTCATGAAAAAATGCCGGGCGAACGGAATATTCCTATCGCGACAATATATTACTTATTATATGCGGACGGCTTCAGCACGCCGATGTAAGGTAGCGCGCGATATTGTTCCGCAAAATCCAGACCGTAGCCCACCACGAATTCGTCCGGAATTTCCTTTCCGACGTAGTCGGAAGTAAAATCCACCTCTCTTCTGGACGGCTTATCGAGAAGCGTGCAGGTTTTGACGCTCTTTGCCCCCTTTAAAAGCAAATAATTGACGAGGTACGAAAGGGTTTTGCCGCTGTCGATAATGTCCTCCACAATCAGAATATCGCAGGTTTTGATGTCCTTCCGCAAAAAGTCGAGAATAATATTGACCGTACCGGAAGAAACGGTTTCGTTGCCGTAGGAAGAAACCTTCATAAAGTCGATTTCCACGGGGACGTGAACGCGCTTCATCAGTTCGCCCATAAACACGACGGAACCCTTTAAGATCCCGACCAGAACCAGTTTTTTGTCTTCTCCCGCATAGTCGCGGTCGATTTCCTCCGCAAGTCTTACGACCGTGCGGTTGATTTCCTCTTCGGAAACGAGAATGTGATCGATGTCTTCGGCAAGATTTTTCATGCTTTCGCCCTCCGTAAGTCCAGCCCCTTCCGGGAAACGGTTTCCCGAAAAGAATATGCTGCTATTATACCGCCCAAAAAGGAAAAAAGCAAGCGAATGCGCGCCGAAGGATTTGTTTTTCGGGAAAAACTACGAAACAGGAAAAGCCTGAAATTCCAAAGCTTCCCGCGCTGAATTACAAAAATGCGGCAGAACGCCCCAACGAAAACCGCAAAAGTCGTCCGGCGCAAATAATAAACTACGGCTCGCCGTCCGAAAACAACCGGGCATCCCACGGACAAACGAAACCTTTTTCGCCCCTCAAAACAGTTGACTTTTTTCTCCGATGCGCCTATAATGCAAGTCGGTTTTGAGAAACGGGATAAAAATGTTTGAACTCCGCCTCTCATCCTTAAAAATGAACAAAAACGCGCGGGCGCCCGGAACGGGGCGCCGCTTTTATGGATATCCCCCTATAAACGGGCGTTTTTATCGACAGATCTTCGGGACATACAACCGTTTTATGGATAGATTCATCGGACAGACGACCGCTTGCGCCCCGATTCCGCAACCGGTTTGCAATTACCCGGAAGCAATCCCTGCAAATGCGGACGCCCCGGACACTACAGGCAGCAAACGGTTTTACGCATTTCCGCGCCAATTCCACGCGCCCGCCTTTCTAAAGCACGAAACAAGAGGTAGATTTTATGCAATCGTTGCTATTATCGTTTTCGGTCACCGATTACAATTTCGACGTACTGAATCTTTTATATTATCTCGCGATCATTCTGGTGTTCACCAAAGGATTCGGAATGCTGTTCCGCAAGATCGGTTTGCCGCAGGTCGCCGGCATGGTCGTCGGAGGGCTGCTGTTAGGGCTCCTCAGTTCCTTTCATAAGGAAGGCGGCATTTTTAAATTTCTCATCAGTCCCGACCCTGTGGAAGACTGCGTATTAAAAACCTTTTCGCAGATCGGCGTGGTCTTGATTCTTTTTTCCAGCGGGCTGGAAACCAACATCGCCGACCTGAAAAAAAGCGGCGGCGTTGCGACGCTTATCGCTTGTATGGGCGTGATTGTCCCCATTTTGTTCGGCACGTTGGGCGCCATGCTGTTTATGAACGGATTTCGGGCATATACGCACGCAAAACTGATGAACGCCCTTTTTATCGGCGTTATTCTTGCCGCAACCTCGGTGGGAATTACCGTCGAAACCTTAAAGGAACTGGGAAAATTAAACACCAAAGTCGGTACCACCATCGTTTCCGCCGCCATTATCGACGACGTTATCGGGATCCTTGTTCTCTCCGTGCTTTCCAGTTTAAGCGGCGCGGGCGGGGCGAAAGAAATTTTAATTACGCTTTTAAAAGCGGTGGGATTCTTTGCTTTTTCCATCGGGCTGGGTCTTTTGATCCGCCTCATTTTCAAAAAGGAAGAACTGCGTCACCCGCACACCCGCCGTATGCCCATTTTTGCCATCGGCACCTGCTTTTTGTACGCCTATTTTGCGGAAACGCTGTTCGGCATTGCCGCCATCACCGGCGCCTATATGGCGGGGCTGGTGCTGAGCGGACTTTCGGATACCAACTACGTTGACCGCAGAGTTTCCACCGGCGGTTATATCCTGTTTATCCCCGTGTTCTTTGCCTACATCGGCATTTCGGCAGATTTTTCGGGACTGTCGCTGTCCTACCTGTGGTTTGCTCTCACGTTCGTCGCGCTCGGCATTATCGGCAAGATCGTGGGGTGCGGCAGCGTTGCGAAACTTTCCGGTTTAAGCTGGAAGGAATCGGGCGCGGTCGGCTGCGGTATGATCGCCCGCGGGGAAGTCGCCCTTGCGGTCTGCTCGCTCGGCAGCGGCATGATCGACCGGACGGAAGGAATCGATCCCGTCATAGCGACCGTGGTGCTGATCGTGGTCTCCTCCATTCTCTGCCCCGTACTGCTGAAACTCTGCTTTAAGGGGCATACCGAGGAACCCGAAGTATTGCCCTCCAGCAGATAATGCGTTCCCTGACCTGCTACCAAAAGCAACCCTTTGCTTACCACAACCGTTAAGCGGTTTTCTGCCCGGTTGAGCGGAGCCTGAAATCATCGCTTGAAATAATTGCTTGTCAGTCGAAGCAGTCCCGTTTTCCTTCTCTCTTGTTTTTAAAATATCGTTTGAAAATATAAAAGCGCGCCCCCTTTCCAGGAATCCCGGAAAGGGGGCGCGCTCGTCTTAAACATCTCTCGTCTTAAAAATCTCTCGTCTTAAAATCTTCGGCGCCGAGAAAGTCGTCTTAAAATTTTCAACGGCGATCAAATCGTTATGCCTTTATGCCAGACAGGCGTCCAGATCCTTTTTTATGCGTTCCTTATCCAGATCCTGCCCGATAAAGACCAACTTTACCATACGGTCGCCCCAGACGGGATCCCAGTCTTTCAGAATATCCGGATGATCTTTGATAAACGCTTCCCTTTCCTTTTTGGGGTAAGCGGCGATCCAGTTGTCCGCCTGATAGCATTCAAACTGCTTGCCCGCCTGCTCGAAAACGTACATTCCTTCGTTATCCATCTGAAACCACACGATCCCCTTGGTACGAATGACTTTTTCGTGCAGAGTGCGGCAGTACGCGTTGAATTTTTTGAGATCCATCGGCTTTCTTGCCACATAAACGTAAGTGCCGATGCCGTATTCCAGACTCTCTTCGCTTTCGTCCTCTTCTTCGTCGCCTTTTTCCAGTTCCTTCATCCAGCCGGCGGAAGTAGACGCCTTTTCCAGATCGAACGACCCGGTGCCCATAATTTTATTTACGGAAACTACGCCCTTTTCCGCTTCGATGATCTCCGCTTCGGGCTGCAGCGTTTTAATGACCGCTTCCACCTTCTTCTTTTCTTCTTCCGAAACCTTATCGATCTTGTTGACGACGATCTTGTTGCAGAATTCGATCTGCTGAATCAGCAAGCTTTCGATATTCTCCTCTTCTTCGCCCTCTTCCTCTTTTCCTTCTTCTTTCTTTTCGGAAAGCAGGCTGTCGCCGCAGCCGAATTCGTCCGCAAGGCGCGCCGCGTCTACCACGCAGACCACGTTATCCAGTTTGCAGACGGCGGGCAGGTGATATTTTCTTGTCGCTTCTTCCACTACGGTAATGGACTGCACGATGGGAATGGGTTCGCAAATGCCGCTGGCTTCGATCATGATATAATCGAATTTGTTGCTCTGTACGAGTTCGGCAATCTGACGGATGAGGTCCTGTTTTAAGTTGCAGCAGATGCAACCATTGGAAAGCGCGACCAGACTGTCGTCCTTTTGCGAAACCACCTGCTGTGCGCCGATCAGGTCGGCGTCCACGTTGACTTCGCCGATGTCGTTGACGATGACCGCGACTTTATAGCCCTCCTGATTTTTGAGAACGTGATTGAGCAGCGTGGTTTTGCCCGCGCCGAGATACCCCGTCAAGAGGGTGATCGGAATCATTTTTTTCATAACTAACGCTCCTTTTCCGTTCGGGTTTTGTGAAAAATCTTTCCCCGGAACGGACGATTTATGATTTCCCGCCCGCAAAATTTTGCGAGGCGGAAGAAAAACGATTTTTGCCGTCGTTTCCGCCCGGCTTTACCGTTACGGCAAAACCGGCAAGCGATCCGGCGCCCGGTTTCCGTAAGTCTGCCGCCTTAAATTTCCGCGCGGAAGAAAACGTACCGTTCGTCTTCCCCCACCCTTTTCAGGCGTTTGGAAAGGACTTTTGCCGAGGCTTCGTTCTCCTTAAACGAGTAGGCGGAAACGGATTTTAATCCCAACCCGTACAGGGCAAGATCGACCAGTTTTGCCGCAGCAAAAGAGGCAAGCCCCTTGCCACGGAATGCGGGGAACAGGCGGAACGACAGGTTGCAGCCGCCGAAAAAGTCGAACGAATCGAGGGCGGCTTCCCCCGCAAACTCCCCGTTCAAAAGGAGGGCAAACCGCAGCTCGGTGCCGGAGAAAAGCGCCGCTTTCGCCTTGCGGTAAAAGGCGCCGGGGGCGGGCGACGGGGCGTCCTCCCGATAGTCGTAGCCGAACAGGCGGTTGATCTCGTCGTCCGTTGAAAGAAGATCAAGCGCCGCCGCGTCGGAAGATTGCAGCAGCCGGATTTCCGCTTTGCCGCAGGCAAGATCTGCAGTATTGCCGCTTAAAATATACTTTGCGTTGCCGGAACCGCTTTGGTTTCGGAACCGTTCAAAAGCGCAGGTTGTATCGATTTTTGCGGCACGTTCTTCAAAATCCGCGCCGCGCCAATCGCTTCTGGACAAAACGTCCGCCGCCCCTTCCGCACCCGTCGAAACGGTCACACGGACGGCGTCTACGATCCGTTCCGGCTCGTATTGCAATTTGGAAATGCGCAGCCCGCGCGCGCCCGCGTCATCCTCGCGGTTTATGTAACGGACGGAAACGCTTTTTGCAAACCCTTGGCAAAGAAAGGGGTACACCCCCTCCGCTTCGCTCAGTCCCTTTTCGATATGCACCGCGGCGGTTTCGCCGTAACATTCCCCGGAAGAAATCCCCAAAACCTCGCCGCCGTCTTCCGCAATAAAGCGAAGATCGCCGCACAGGTCGGAGAAAAACCAGTCTTTCGACAGCCGGAATTCCAGCGCTTTTTCCCCTTCCATGGGGGACTGCTCTTTTTCCAGCCGGTCGAAAAAGACTTGAACGGCGGCGCGGTCGCTTTCCCTGTACGGGCGAAAAACCGCCCCCGGGTGCACCGATAAAAAGCGGCGGATATGGTTGCGCTGCCCGGCGTATTTTTTGCCGGAAAACGCGGCAAGCGCTTCCCTTTCGTATAAATAATCGCTTTCCCGCCGATCGCGCTTGACCGAAAAAGCGGGGAACGTATCGCAAAATTCGTGCAATTTTTCTTCCGGCACGGCAAAAAACGAAAGCTTTTCGCATTCCTTTTCCGCGTAAGAAGCAAGACTTTTCAGCGCTTCCCTTACGTCTGCGCCCGCTTCCACCCCGAACGGGAAGGAGCAAACCGGCGTTTTCCCCTCGAAAAAGCGGAACACCACGCAGCCGTTTACCACCGCATACGCCGGGCGGAAAACGCTTTTCCACATCAAAATCTGCCCGACGGAACAGGAACTGTGGAGGTACGGCGTTTTTTTTGCAAACCCGCGCAGAAGCGCGGCGTTTTCGTCGGTCACGGGCGTGAAGGCAAACCCCGGGCGCCCGTGCGGATTATCCCAAATGCCGCGGGGCCTAAAAGATGCGGCTTGCGCTTTGTCTGAAACGCCGCGGGGCTTAAAAGATGCGACTTGCGCATTGTCTGAAACGCCGCGGGGCTTAAAAGATGCGACTTGCGCATTTTTCGCAGCGTTGCCGCTACGGCTGTCCGCAACCGCGCAAACGTTATCTGTTGCCGTGCCGCCGAAACTATCCGCGGAATTATCCGTTGCCGCGCCGTCCGAACCGCCGATTGCACTGCCGCGGCAGGCACGAGATTCGCCCTCCGCACCGCCCTCCGGCGCAAAAAAAGCCTTATATTCTTTGGTAAAAGTCGTCATACGCCCCTATTTTACGCGCTTTTTTATAAAAAGTCAAATCGTTCGCCGGCTCTTTTCTCTCACAGCTGCCAACTTTTGCTTTCCTTTTACGAAAATCGGAAGTTTTTACCCAAAAATATACAAAAGATTGTCATTTGTATGCCAAAAATTTTTGACATTTCGCCTTTTGCGTTTTTTTTCAAAAAAAGATTGCATTCCGCCCTTTTCCGTGTTACGATGAAGAAAATTTCTGCCGGAGTTTTTCAGCCCCGGCGAGCGCAAAAGGGCAGAAAACCCTTCCCGCAAAAAATAAAAAAGGAGATTGCTATGTTACGACCCGAACATATCGCTTTTACCTTGGGAAAAGCCAACGAAGCGTGCGTGGTACCGTTTCAGGACTACCGCATTTCGGTGCTCACCGACGCGCTTTTCCGCGTTGAAAAGGGCGACTTTACGGACGAAGCCACGCAGATGGTCTTTTTCCGCAACTTCCCCGTTCCCAAGTTTACGGTAAAGGAAAAGAAAAACGAGGTGGAAATTACCACCGCCGCCGTAAAACTTACCGTAAAGACCCCGCTTGAAAGCAGCACCGTGCGCTTTTTGACGGGCGCCTTAAAAGGCAAGACCGCCGCGCTCGACAATAAAGAGAACCTGCGCGGCACCTATCGCACGCTGGACGGCTGCGACGGCGCGTATCTGGTTCCCGAAAAAAGAAATATCGAACTGGGCTACGGCGTGCTTTCAAAAAACGGCGCGGCGTATCTGGAAGACGACTCGCTGCTGCTTCTTTCGGACGGCAAACCACACCCGCGAGCAAAAGGCACCGACCGCTACTTCTTCTGCTACGGACACGACTATAAAGCGGCGCTCTCTGCCTTTTACGCCCTGACGGGAAACGTCCCGCAGGTGCCGCGGTTCGCGCTCGGCAACTGGTGGAGCCGCTATCACGCCTATTCCGCGGAAGAATACCTTGCCACCATGCGGAGATTGAAAAAGCGCCGCGTTCCCGTTTCGGTGACGACCGTGGATATGGACTGGCATATTTCCAACGAGTTCGACGCCTTGTATCGTAAGGAAGGCGACCCCGCGGGCGAAGAATACGTCGGCACCGCCGGCGGCTGGACGGGTTATACCTGGAACGAGAAACTTTTCCCCGATCATCGCGCCTTTTTGAAAGAACTGCACGACGAGGGCTACCACGTCACCTTAAACCTGCACCCGGCGGACGGCGTGCGGTATATGGAAGCGCAGTACGAAGACTTCTGCCGCCGCATGGGAAAAGACCCCAAAGATAAAAAGCGCATTCCGTTCAACCTGGTGGACGACGACTTTTTGAACGCCTACTTCGACCTGCTGCATCACCCCTATGAAAAAGAGGGCGTGGACTTCTGGTGGATCGACTGGCAGCAGGGAACGAAGAGCGCCATGGACGGCTTGGATCCGCTGTGGGCGCTGAACCACTACCACTATCTCGACAACAAAGCGGGACACGGACAGGGACTTATTCTTTCCCGCTACGCCGGTCCCGGCTCTCACCGCTATCCGCTGGGATTTTCGGGCGACACTGCCGTGACCTGGAAATCGCTCGACTATACCCCCTATTTCACCGCGACGGCGGCGAATATCGGCTACACCTGGTGGAGCCACGATATCGGCGCGCATATGTGGGGAACCAAAGACGACGAACTTTACGCCAGATACGTTCAGTTCGGCGTATTCTCCCCCATCAACCGCCTGCACTGTTCGGCTCTCGTCGTCGCCACTAAGGAACCCCGCTGGTACGGCGCTCCGGGCAGGGTGGCGGAAGACTTCCTGCGCCTCCGCCACGCGATGGTTCCCATGCTGTACACGGCGGACGTCGAAGCGTCGGAAAAACGGCTGCCGCTGCTGCGCCCCCTCTACTTCGACTATCCGGAAGACAAAGGCGCTTACGCGGTCAAAAACGAATACCTGTTCTTAGGAAAAATGATCGTTGCGCCCGTCACCGAAAAGTGCAATTCCGCCGGCTACGCGAAGACCGAAGTTTATCTTCCGGAAGGGGTGTGGACGGACTTTTTCACCGGCGCCGTTTACGAAGTGGGAAAGGGCGGCAAAAAGTTTACCGCTTACCGTCCGCTGACCCGGCTCCCCGTGTTCTTCCCGCAGGGCGGCATCGCCGTTTTGTCGGACGGAGAGGAAGCCGACTGTTCGCTTCCCAAAGCGCTCCGCGTGAAACTTTTCCCCGGCACGGGCGAATATACGCTGATCGAGGACGCGAACGGAAAACGCGCTACGACCAGATTCTCCCTTTCGGGAAACGACCTGTTTATCCACACCGAGGGACAAACCGAAATTCTGCCCAAAAACCGCACGGTCACGGCGGAATTCGTCAACTTCTCTGCGGAGTCGATCACGGTTAACGGCAAAGAAGCGCGCGTGCGCGAGTCGTTTGACGGCAATCCGGAAGTAACCTTCCCGCTCGTTTCCTCCGCCCGCCTGACCGCGACCGGAACGGTTTTGACCAAAGAACAAGCCAATATCAACGCCTTGAAAATTCTCTTTACCGAATCGGAAGGCGGTTACGACCCCCGCGAAGCGCTGATTCGGGCGATTTTAAGGGAACCCAAAAAGGCAAAAGAACTCATTTTAAAAGCCGACTGCATTACCTTAAAGCAGAAGCAGGCGTATCTGGAAATTCTGTAACCCGCGGCGCGGTTGAAAATGCGGCGCGCGCTTGGAGATTTTGCGCCCGCGGCGCAGCAAAAGGCGCACGCTGCAATATAAAAACGGTGTCGTTCTCAAAAATCCGCCGCCCGGAGCGAGCAAAAAGCACGCCGACGTCCCGAAAAACGCATACCGTTACGCAAAATTCGACACTTAACTCATGGGGAAATGCGCCCCGTTTTAAGAAAGCGGCACGGCTTTCCCGATACAAAAAAATAGACGGAGAAACGAAAAATGATCAAACTGAAAGACCTTACCACAGACGAAAAAATCCAACTTCTGACCGGCATCGACGCATGGCGCCTTACCATGCTGGACGGAAAACTGCCCGAAGTGTTCCTTTCGGACGGACCGCACGGGCTGCGCCGCGTGGCGAACCCCAAAGAGGGCGGCGGCGACACCACCGTTTACGCTACCGCCATGCCCAACGTGGTCAATCTCGGCAATTCCTGGGATAAAGACCTCGTTAAACTGAATTCTTCCACCATCGCCGACGACTGCGTGGAAAAGGGCAGCGACGTTCTGCTGGCGCCCGGCGTCAACATCAAGCGCTCCCCCCTCTGCGGCAGAAACTTTGAATATTTTTCGGAAGACCCCGTGCTTGCCGGCACCCTCGGCAAAGCCTTTATCGAGGGCGTGCAGGAAAAAGGCATCGGCACTTCCTTAAAGCACTACGCCATGAACAACAGCGAAAACGACCGCTACTGCGCCTCTTCCGAAGTGGACGAACGCACCATGCGCGAAATTTATTTAAAGCCGTTTGAAATTGCCGTGCAGGCGCAGCCCACCACGGTCATGTGCAGTTATAACAAGATCAACGGCATTCACGCTTCCGAAAACCGCTATCTGCTGAAAGAAATTTTGCGCGACACGTTCGGTTTTCAGGGCATCGTGGTTTCGGACTGGGGCGCCTGCCACAACCGGTTCAAGTCGCTGAAAGCAACGCTCGACCTCTGCATGCCCGAAAAACACGACGCGTTTTCCCAGGTAAAAGAAGCGCTGGAAAAGGGCTGGATCACCGAAGCCGACCTCGATTTCTGCGCCGGAAACGTTCTCGATTTCATCGACCGTCTGCAAAAAATGAAGAAACTGCGCCGCGTGGAATTCACCGAAGAACAGCGCCATCTAAACGCCGTCAAAGTGGCAACCGAGAGTATGGTTCTTCTGAAAAACGAAGACGACGTTCTCCCCTTAAAAAAGAAAATCAAAACCTGCGTCATCGGCGGAATGGCGGGCAGTCCCGCAACCCACGCCGGCGGTTCTTCCGAAGTGCGGACGAAATTCTCGCAGCCGCACCTGAAAGATCTTCTTTCCGAGAAACTGCAAACCGACGTAACGCACGAGTGCGGTTATGACGGGCATATGGGCGGACTGATCAATGCCCGCGCCGCCATCGAATGCGCCGCGGCTGCCGATCAGGTGGTGGTCGTCGTGGGCGAAGACGCTTCCCTCGTCTGCGAAGCGATGAACCGCAAAGATATCCGCCTTTACCCCCGTCACGAATCCATCATCGAAAACGTTGCGCGCGTCAACAAAAACGTCGTCGTGGTCATCGAAGCGGGCAGCGCGGTGGACGTTTCCCCGTTTGAAGGACTGGTAAAAGGTATTCTTTACGCCGGTTACGGCGGCGACGGAACCAACGAAGCGATTGCGTCGCTTCTTTCCGGCGAAGCCGTCCCCTGCGGCAAGTTGTCCGAAACCTTCCCCTACAGCGAGGACGACATCGTGCCGGATATCAACTTCACCCGCGGCGGCGTGGACCGCTACGACGAAGGGCTGCTTTACGGCTACCGCGGCGCGGAATACCGCGACATTCCGGTCATTTACCCCTTCGGCTACGGACTTTCCTACGCCTCTTTCCGCTACGAAAATCTGGAAATCGAAAAGACGGGCGAAACTTCCTGCCGTGTTTCTTACGATATTTACAACGACTCCGATTTTGACGCGAAAGAAATTTCCGAAGTGTACGTCGGCGACGTTTCTGCTCGCGTTCTGCGCCCGGTCAAGGAACTCAAAGCCTTCTCCAAAGACCTCATTCCCGCCCGCGGGAAAAAGCGCGTCACGGTGGAATTGGACCGCTCGGCGTTCGCCTACTACAGCACCAACTTAAAAGACTGGTACGTGGAAAACGGCGCGTTCGATATTTACGTCTGCGCCTCTTCGGACGACGTACGTCTGAAGGGCAGATTTATCGTTTCCCTGCCCGACGAAACGCAGTTTACCTGATCATTTTTGATTGCGGGGAGCCGCCGGGCCGAAACGGCGCGAAACGATCCGCCCGGCAATTTTTTCGGGGCGAAACCAACACAAAGCGGCGCGGTCATGAGAAGCGTTTGCTTTGGCGGCGGCAACCTGCGTGCGGCGATTTCTCGGATAAAAGAAGAGACCCGTGGCGGGACGGAACGTTTGCTTTGGAGGCGGCAAGCCGCGCGCGGCGATTTCCCCAAACAAGAAAATATTTTTTAATAAAGCAGCCCGCCCGCGGCGTTTTTGAAAAGACGATATCCCCTCGCGGCGCGGGAACCGGGCGCCCCTCCCGCCCCGAAAACCGGGAATTCCCTGACAGTGGATATTTTATTTTTTTAAGCCCGCCCCGCGGCGCCGTTCTGGCGCCGCGGGGCGGGCGTTTTTAATTGACAATTTCTTTTTCCGGTGATAAAATCTGTTTCCGTGGAAAGGGCGCGCGCCTTTATATAGGCGCAGCACCTTTTCCCTTTTCTCTTCAAAATTTTTTAAAACGCGCGGCGGATTTCCCCTCTTTTCCCGAAATGAAAGGAAATTTTGCCGATTCCCCCGCAACCGGCACCACAGACACCGAAAAAGGAGATTTTTATGGCGGCGACCAAGGACTTGACGAAAGGTTCGCTTTGGAAAAACATCTTCATCTTCAGCCTGCCGCTCATGGCAACCAACGTTTTGCAGGTGCTTTTCAACATGTCGGACGTGGCGGTCGTCGGGCGGTTTGCGGGATCGGACGCCCTCGGCGCGGTGGGTTCCACCACCCAACTCGTCACGCTGTTTACCGGCGTTCTGATCGGGATCGGCAGCGGCGTCAACGTGCTGGTCGCGCGGTGGTTCGGCGCAAACGACAAAAAGAATTTGTCCGATTCCGTCCACACCTCCTGCCTCGTCTGCCTGATTTTGGGCGTCGTCGTCATGCTTTTGGGGCTTGCCGTCGGCACGCCCCTGCTCCGCGTTCTGAAAACCAAAACCGAACTTTTGGCGGGCGCTTCGCTGTACGTCCGCATTTACATGCTGGGAATGCCCGGTCTTGCCCTTTACAACTTCGGCAACGGCGTTTTAAGCGCCGTAGGCGACACCAGACGCCCGCTGCTTTTCCTGCTGTTTTCGGGAATTTTAAACGTCGCGCTCAACCTCTTTTTCGTCATCGTTTTAAAAATGGAGGAAGCGGGCGTCGCTACCGCAAGCATTATTTCGCAATACGTATCGGCAATTCTGATCCTTCTCGCCCTTTTGAAAAGCAAAGAAAGTTTC
Organism: uncultured Clostridia bacterium; assembly: GCA_934272745.1. Taxonomy (GTDB): domain Bacteria; phylum Bacillota; class Clostridia; order Christensenellales; family Borkfalkiaceae; genus SIG402. Next base: position 23,711 of record CAKQSI010000017.1, read on the forward strand.
GGCTTGCGCTTTTCTTCTTTAAAGATTCATAAAGATAAAATGCTCGATCTTCTGCGGCTGGGACTGCCCGCGGGGCTGCAGAACGCCATTTTTCAGGTAGCGAACATGTTTATCCAGCGCGGCGTGAACTCGCTCGACACGGTCGTCGTCAAAGGAAACTCCGCCGCTTCCAACGCCGACACGCTGGTGTACAACGTTATGGCGGCGGTTTACACCGCCTGTACCAGTTTTATGGGGCAGAACCTCGGCGCCGGCAAGAAAGACCGCGTGCGGAAAAGCTACCTCGTTTCGCTGCTGTATTCCTTCCTCGTGGGCGGTATTCTCGGCGCGCTGCTCATCGTCTTCGGCAAGGAATTCCTTTCCCTGTTTACCACCGAACCGGAAGTCGTCGCCGCCAGCATGCAGCGGTTGCGCATTTTAGGCTTCTCCTTCGCCGTTTCGGCGTTTATGGACTGCACCATCGCCGCTTCTCGCGGGCTGGGCAAAACGCTGGTTCCCACCGTCGTGGTGATTCTGGGTTCGTGCGTGTTCCGCGTGGTCTGGGTCTACACCGTGTTTGCGCACTTTAAAACGGTGGAATCGCTGTATCTGCTGTATATCTTCTCCTGGGCGATCACCGCGGTCTTTGAAATCTGGTACTTCGTCCACGTTTTCAAGCGCCTGCGCCTGACCCCTGCCGGGGAAAGCGACGATACGCCGCCCGCTCCGGGAAGCGCTTCCTCTTCGGAACCGTCCGCCCCGCAAGCCGCTTGATCGCCGCATAACCGGAGGCGCCTTTGCTTGGGGTAAAATAGCGAGCCGCCCCGGTTTCCTCCGGCGCTAACGGCTGACGGCGCCCTGCCGAATCCAACTCCGCTTCCGCTTAACGAACTCCTTGTTTGGGGTTAAAATAACTGCTTTCGCTTAACGAACCCTCCTTGGGGTAAAAAATAGCGAGCCGCCCGCGGCGCCGAACGGCGCCGCGGGCGGCTTCCTTTTTCTATAAAAATTTCCGGCCTTTCCCCAAAGCATACGGACTTTCCTCCCCCGCAGCCGCAGAAAATAAAATTTGCCGTCTGCAAATTCGGTTTCGTCATCTCCGTCGCCCGCGGAAAGGGTTCTCCCATTCCGCGGGCGACGGGCTTACAACGCAACGCGCGCTAAGCCTTTGCAACGAAAAATTTACCCGCAGACCCACTTTCCGCCGCAGCGCGCGGCAGCAAAACGCCAAACCGCCGGAGCCTGTCAAAAACCTTTCCTCGTTTTTAAAACGCTTCCTCGTCTTAAAACCGTTCCCTAGGGATTCCATTCGCCATCCCTAACTATTTTTGCGGGAAAAATTAAGTTTTTGCTGCGACCTACTTCCATCATCGTACGAGCGGTACGATTTCGGTCGTTTGCCTTGCAAAACCTAGTCGCAAGCGGCGATTTCTTCTCCGCAAAAACGCTGGTCGCGCCGAAAAGAGCGTATTTTTTGATGATTTACCACGGGCGTGAGGGTTGCCGTTACCTCCCGTACGGCGCCCGAGCGCCGCGCGCATAAGGGCGAAAAAGACGCCTTTTCGGTAGGAAGGGGTGACGGATGGAATTCCTACGTTTTAAAAGCATTTCCCCTTACGTTCCTTTCTGCAATCCTTGACCTTTTGATTGTCGCACCGGTAGCAGACTTCGTTTACGAGGGGCTGGCGATCAAAAAACGCGACGACGTTTTCGGTGGTGGTTTTCGCAATTTCCAAAAGCGCCTCCTCGGTCAGAAAAGCCTGATGCGACGTGACGATGACGTTGGGCATGGAAAGCAGGCGCGACAGCACGTCGTCTTGCAGAATGTGTCCGGAAACGTCTTCAAAAAACAGGTCGGATTCCTCTTCGTAAACGTCCAACAGGGCGGCGCCCACCTGCTTTTCCTTGATGGCAGAGATGAGCGCTTCCGCATCGACGAGCGCCCCGCGCGAGGTGTTGACGACGATCACACCCTTTTTCATTTTGGAAAAAGAATCCTTGCCGATCAGGTGGTACGTTTCCTCGGTCAGGGGGCAATGCAGGGAAATTACGTCGCTTTCTTTGAAAAGTTCGTCCAGCGAAACGCGGGTGGCGCCCGCCACTTCTTCTACAAACGCGTCGTAAAACAGCACGCGCATGCCAAAGCCCCGGCAAATTTCGATGAACGCTCTGCCGATTTTGCCCGCGCCGATCACGCCCACCGTTTTGCCTTTCAGGTTGAACCCGACAAGTCCGTTCAGGCTGAAATTATATTCCCGCGTGCGGTTATACGCCTTGTGAATGCGGCGTACCGAAGTCAAGAGAAGCGCCATGGCGTGTTCCGCAACCGCGGCGGGGGAATACGCCGGCACGCGCAGAACGTGAATTTTGCCGTAAGCGTATTTCAAATCCACGTTATTGAATCCCGCGCAGCGCAGCGCCACCAGCCGAATACCGAGGGCGTAAAGTTTTTCTAAAACTTCCTGCCCTAAATCGTCGTTGACGAAAGCGCATACGCCGTCGAACCCCGCGGCAAGCGAAGCGGTGTCCGGCGACAATCTGGTATCGAAAAAGCGATATTCCACGCCGTGCGCTTTCCCCTCTTCCATAAAGGCGGGGACGGTGTAAGGCTTGGAATCGAATACTGCGATTTTAATCATATTTTCTCTCCGGAACAGGACGCCGCGAACGCCGCGGTGCCGTTTTTTAACATGTAATATGGAGAATTTTTGTTATTTGCGTCTGTTAAATAAAGAGGTAAAGTTTGCGTGTAAAGGGATAAAAAACCGCCGCCGATAAACAGTAGCACCGCCGCCAAAGCGGCGCCTTCCCCCAAGCAAAATCAATCGGCGCTTAAAGAAAAGGTCAGTTTTACCGGGTTGTGATCGGAGTACAAAAATCCTTCGTCCAGCACCTTGCAGGAAACCACGTCCACGTTGTCCGAAACGATAAATCCGTCCACGGTCAAAACGAAAGTTTCTCCCTTTTTATAACCCGTATCGCAGTTTCTGCACGAGGGGACGTCTTCCCCTTCGCCCGTAGGAGCTAAGAGGGAAAAACCCTGCGGCAGGGCGGAATCGTCAAACGGGGCGCACCAGGTGACCCCTTCCGGCACCGGAATGCCGAAGACGTCCGCCGAATTTTTCAAAAGATCCTGATTGAAATCTCCCGCGGCGATGACGTAGTTTCCCGCGGCGCGTTCCTTTTCCATTTCTTCATATAAAACGGTGAGTTGCCGGCGGTTGATGCTGCCGTCTTTGGAATACGCCGAAAGGTGCAGGTTGAAAAGCACCAGCTCCTTTTCCCCTACGGGGATGCGGGAAGTCATATAGCAGCGGTCGAGATCGAAAAACTTGGTAAAGCCGGAATCGACGGGGACGCTTTTCCTTTCGGCGCTCGTCATACGGTAGCGCGAAAGGGTCAGTATGCCGCTTTTGCTTTTGCCATGCGGGCGGGTCAGCGGATAAAACAGATAAGCGGAATGAAAGTTGACCGCATAGGCGTTTGCGTAAGAGGGAAAGGTGGAAAGATGATACTCCCTCTCGTTGACCTTAAAGCTGCGGTCGGCTTTTTCGTCCACTTCCTGCAAAAACAGAAAGTCCGGATCCTCCCGCGAGAAAATTTCGCGCATGCCGCCGAGGTTTTTATATACTTCTTCTTTGGAAAACGCGCGGGAATGCGTGCCGCCGTCCATAAAAAAGTCGAACGATTCGCTGTACGCGGCAAAGCCGGTGTTCATGGAAAGCAGGGTGTATTCCCGTCCCGTTTCGGCGTTTTCCGTGCCGGAAGCGTTGTTTACCGCCAGCGTTTCGTCCCCTAACCGGTCGTATTCGATAAACACGTAGGAAACGTAACCGATAACGACGACAAAAAGCGCCAGTACGACGGAAAGCAGGGAAATCCAGAATTTTTTCATGACCTTTCTCCTATCATTCCCCAAAAGGGGAAAAGTTATTCTGTTGCATTGATGGGATTAGTTAAACTGTAAAGAAGCGGCGCGCCCCCGCCTGCCGCCTTTTTAATTGAGATCGGATGCGGCGCAGAAAGATTTCTCTCTCCGCCCTCAGTCAAGATCGGCAAACGCGGCGCTGCCGTTACTTACGAAAAACTGCCGGCGGGGGAGCCCCGCAAAAACCTCGTCTTCCGCATGGGTTGCGGTTAAAAACACCTGTACGCCCTGCAGCATGGAAACCAGCCGTTTCTGCCGCCCGCGGTCGAGTTCCGACAATACGTCGTCCAGAATAAACAACGGGTATTCGCCGGAAGCATCCTTCATAATTTCCAGTTCCGCAAGTTTGACCGACAGGGCGCTGGTGCGCTTTTGCCCCTGCGAACAGTAGGTTTTGACGTCGTTGCCGTTGATCTCGATTTTTAAGTCGTCGCGGTGCGGACCGGAAGTGGTAAAGCCCGCGCGGCGGTCGCGTTCGTAATTTTCGCGTAAGGTAGCGTAAATTTCCGCGGCGATTTCCTCTTTCGTGCCGGAGGAAAAGCGCGTTTCGGCGGAAATTTCCAGATTTTCTTCCCCGTCCGTCAGAATCGAATGCGCTTCTTTCGCCTTAGGGGCAAGTTTTTCGATAAAATCTTTGCGGCAGACCGCAAGATAACTGCCCGCGTCCGCCAGTTGCGCGTCCCACACCGAAAGGGTTTCTTTTACCACTTCTTCGTCTGGGTCTTTCAGAAGCCTTCCCCGTTGCTCTAAAATTTTATTGTAGCGGAGAAGTTCGTAAAAATAAGGGCGGCGCAGCTGCGAAATGGCGACGTCCAGAAACCTCCTGCGGTCGGCAGGGGCTTCTTTTATCATCTTGAGTTCGTCCGGGTTGAAAAACACGGCGTTGACGTTCCCAAGGAGATCGCCCGCTTTTTTGACCGGCGTGCCGTTGATTTCGATCTGTTTCCTTTTGCCCGAAAACAGGCGGATGTCCACCGTAACGCCGCCGAACGCCGTTTCCGCCTTGCCGACGATTTCCGCCTCGTCCTTGGTAAACGCGATAATCTGTTTTTCCCGCCCCGCGAACGGCGAAAACCCCGTGCAGAGGAAAAACACCGCCTCCGCAAGATTGGTCTTTCCCTGCGCGTTTTTGCCGGTAACGAGGTTCAGCCCGGGCGAAAATTCCACTTTTTGCCCTTCCCAGTTGCGGAAGGAACGAAGCGAGATCTCTTTCAAAAACATTTTTTGCTTTTCTCCCCGAAAAAGATTGTGGATAACTTTTCTTTTTCCGAAAAATATGCTATACTTTCAGTTACAGAGATTATTATACCAAACTTTCGGAAAGATTGCAAAAGATTGAGGTAACAAAATGGAACAGTACGAACTCATTTGGGAAAAAACCAAAAAGAATCTGGAATCCACCATTTCCGCCGTATCGCACCAGACCTGGATTCAGACGCTGAAAGCGGTGGATATCCGCGGCAACAAATTGGTTCTGCACGCGGACAGCACGCTGGTCGCCACCCGCATTGCCGAACGCTACCTGCCGGAGATCCGGGAAGCGCTTTTCAAGGTCACTCCCGTCCTGACCGACATCGAACTGACGGTGGGCGACAGCGACGACGACGTGCTGAAGGATTCCCCCGCGCCCGAAAATCAGGCGGCAAAGTCCATGGAACTCAATCCCAAGTACACGTTTGACAGCTTCGTCGTGGGCAGTTCCAACAAATTCGTGCATGCGGCGGCGCTCGCCGTGGCGGAAAATCCGGGCGAGGCGTACAACCCGCTGTTTATTTACGGCGGAACCGGGCTCGGAAAAACGCACATCATGCACGCCATCGGCAACTATATCAAAAAGAATCACCCGAATCTTCGCATCATCTACGTCACGGGCGAATTTTTCACCAACGAACTGATCGACAGCATCAAAGCGGGCAGAAAAAGCGGCGGGGATTTCCGCAGCAAATACCGCAACGTGGACGTCTTTATCATCGACGATATTCAGTTCATCGCAAACAAACAGTCCACGCAGGAAGAATTTTTCCATACCTTTAACGAATTACACAGCCAGAACAAGCAGATCATCATTTCTTCCGACCGGCACCCGTCGGAAATCGCTCTTCTGGAAGACCGTCTGCGCACCCGCTTCGAAGGGGGACTGATCGCGGACGTGCAGCCGCCCGATATCGAAACCAAAATCGCCATTCTGCAAAAGAAAGCGGCGGAAGAAAAACAGATCATCGACAACGACGTGTTGGAACTCATCGCCGGCGATTCGGTCAACGACGTCAGAACGCTCGAGGGCAGACTGAAAAACGTCATTTTCCTTGCCAAGCTGGAGGAAAAGCCCATCACGCCCGAGTTTGCGAAAGAAGCGCTGCGCTTTTCTCGCGAAACCACGCGGGAAGTGATGACGACCGACACCATCGTGGACTGCGTGTGCGATTATTACCGCGTGGATAAAGACGATCTGCTCGGCAAAAAGCGCAATAAGGAACTGGTCGATCCCCGACAGGTCTGTATTTACCTCATTACCGAACTGATGAACCTGCCTTTGGTCGCCATCGGTCAGGCGATGGGCGGAAGAGATCACACGACGGTCATTCACGCCCGCGACAAGATTGCGGAACAGATCAAAACCAGCGACCGCTTAGCAACGCAGGTCAACGACCTCAGAAATCTTATCTTAAAAAAGTGACCTATCATTTATGACTACATTTTCGGAAGGAAATTACGACGCCGCCGTCATCGGCAGCGGACACGCGGGGGTAGAAGCCGCGCTTGCGCTGGCGCGCACGGGCTTTTCCACCGCCCTTTTAACGCTGAATCTGGACAGCATCGGCTTTATGCCCTGCAATCCGTCCATCGGCGGCACCGCAAAGGGAAACCTCGTGCGGGAACTGGACGCGCTGGGCGGCGAAATGGGCGTGGCGGCGGACAAAGCGGCGCTGCAGATGCGTATGCTCAACCGCGGCAAGGGCGCGGCGGTACATTCCCTGCGCGGGCAGGAAGATAAAGATACCTATCACCGCGTGATGAAATCCACGCTGGAAAAAACGCCCGATCTTCGCATTCTGCAATGCGAAGCGGCGGAAATTTTAACCGACGAAAGCGGCGCCGTCTGCGGCGTAAAAAATACTTTCGGCGGCATTATCGCCTGCAAAAGGGTGGTGATCTGCACGGGCGTATACTTAAAAGCGCGCGTCATCACGGGCGAATTTCAAAAGGAATCGGGACCCAACGGCTACGCCGCCGCGACCGAACTTACTAAAAGTCTGGTTTCCCTCGGCTTTTCGGTGCGCCGGTTCAAAACGGGAACGCCCGCAAGGGTCGCCGCAAAGTCGGTGGATTTTTCCAAGCTGGAAATTCAGCCGGGCGAAACCGACGTTTACCCCTTTTCCTTTTTAACGCCGGGACTGCCCGAAAAGCAGGTGCCCTGCTATCTCACCTACACCAACGAAAAAACGCACGAGATCATCAAAAACAACCTGCACAGAAGCCCGCTGTATTCCGGCGTCATTCACGGCGTCGGTCCAAGGTATTGCCCGTCGATCGAAGACAAAGTGGTGCGTTTCGCGGATAAAAACCGCCACCAGTTGTTTCTGGAACCCGAAAATTCGGACGGCGGCGAAATTTACGTGCAGGGGATGAGTTCTTCCCTCCCGCACGACGTGCAGCAGGCGATGTATCACACCGTTGCGGGCTTAGAGCACTGCGAAATTATGCGTTACGCGTACGCGATCGAGTACGACTGTATCGATCCGCTGCAACTAAAGCCGTCGCTGGAAAGTAAAATCGTCCCCGGCTTGTACTTTGCCGGGCAGATCAACGGCACCAGCGGCTATGAAGAAGCGGCTGCGCAAGGGCTGATGGCAGGATTGAACGCCAGCCTTTCCCTGCGCGGAAAACCGCCCGTGGTGCTGCGCCGCGATCAGGCGTATATCGGCGTTCTGATCGACGACCTCGTGACCAAAGGAACCAACGAGCCTTACCGCATGATGACTTCCCGCGCGGAGTACCGACTGGTGCTTCGGCAGGACAATGCCGACATGCGCCTGACTCCCATCGGGAGGGAGGCGGGGCTGGTTTCCGACGAACGGTACGCGAAGTTCGAGCAACGTAAGGCGCTTTTAAAGGACGCCGTGGCGGTTTTGAACGTCATTCACTCCCCTGCGGAAGCGGAACCATTTTTGAAAAAGTACGGCTTCGACAAGCCGCATTCGGGCGTTTCGTACGCGGATATGATCCGTCGCGGAATTCCGCTTGCCGATATTAAAAAAGAGTTCGGCGTTTTAACCGATCTGCCGCAGGATCTGTCCGACACGGCGGAAACCGACGTGAAGTACGAGGGCTATCTGGAAAAGAGCCTGAAACTCATCGAAAAAAGCAAGCGAATGGAAAACATGCGCCTGCCGGAAGATATCGATTATTCCAAAATCGACGGGCTGCGGCTGGAAGCGCGCCAGAAACTTGCCGCCGTCAAACCCGAAAACCTGGGTCAGGCAAGCCGCATTTCCGGCGTTTCCCCCGCGGATATCACCGTGCTGATGGTCTTTTTGGGGAGATAGACGTAAGCATTTTGAGGAGATGAAAACCCGCGACAATTCCCTTCGGGTTTTCAATGCTTCAAACGGGAAAGCAACGTTTTTTATAAAGTGCGCCGGCGCAGGATTTTAAACTTAAAATCGCGCTTGCAATATATTGATCGGGACTTCTATTCTTAAGGAGGAAAAGAGGAAAATGAAAAGAAAGGCAACTTTGCTGCTGCTATGCGTTCTGCTTTTTTGCTGCGCCGCGTTCTTTACCGCTTGCGGAAAGCATGCGCACAGGTTTACGAACTACGTTTCGAACAACGACGCAACCTGTACCGAAGACGGCACCAAAACCGCAAAGTGCAACGGCTGTGAAGAAACCAACACGATCACCGACCCCGGAACAGCCAAGGGGCACGACTTTTCTGCGGAATGGACGGTAGACAAAGAAGCGACTTGTACGGAAGCGGGGTCGAAATCCCGCCACTGCACGCGCTGCGGAGCCAAAACAGACGAAACGGAAATTCCGAGCATGGGTCACGACGACGTCAACGGCGTTTGTACCGTCTGCGGCGCCTTTATCCGGTACACGGCGACGTTTAAAGCGGACGGCGCAGTGGTCGGCACGGTAAAATTTACCGTAGAAGACGAAAACGTTACCGAACCTGCCGTTCCCGAAAAGACCGGCTATATCGGGGTGTGGGAAGACTACACCCTCGCCGCCGCAGATATCACCGTCAATGCCGTATATACGAAGTATTACGGTCTGACTTTTGATTATAACGGCGCCACCGGCGGCAACGGAACGATGAAAAAAATGATCTTCCGCAACGAAGCCGTCGGCGAACTGCCCACACCTACCAAGAAAGACGATTATTACGACTATTGGTTTGCCGGCTGGAAAGTCGGTTCCGTTACGATAACGGAAAATACGATCTGGAACGAAGAGTCCGACGCCACTGCTACGGCGTGCTGGGAAAAGGCTTCCAAAGGCTTGCGCTACGACCTGAACGGCGACGGAAAGTCCTATACCGTTTTCAAAGGAAATTGTACCGATACGGAAGTTATCCTTCCTGCCGTTTATAACGTCCTCCCCGTGACTTCGATCGGTGCTTACGCGTTTCATCAATGCCTCAGTTTGACAAGCATAATCATTCCGGACAGCGTGACTTCGATCGGCGACGTTGCATTCGCCAGATGCGACAATTTAAAGAAAGTAAATTATCGCGGCACGATAGATCAATGGGCTGAAATTGATTTTTACGATTTGAGTTCTAATCCGACGTATTGGACGAATAACCTTTATATCAACGATAATTTGGTAACCGAGGCAAACTTAACTACTGTGACCAAAATATCCGATTATGCGTTCTTTGGCTGCTTTGATCTATTCAGTGTGACCATCGGCAGCAACGTGACTTCGATCGGCAAGGAGGCATTCTCGTGCTGTTACAGACTTGTAGAAGTCATCAACAACAGCAGTTTAAATATTAAGAAAAAGAGTTCGGAGAACGGCTGCGTCGCAGAATTCGCATTAGACGTCAAGAACGGCGGAACAAGCGAAATCGTAAACGAAAACGGCTATGTATTCTATAGATCCACCGACTTCAGAATAACTTTTTATCTGGTGGGATATTTAGGTACGGATACCGAATTAACGTTGCCGGACGATTATCACGAAAATAGATATGAGATCAACAAGTATGCATTTTTTGTCCGCGACGATCTGACGAGCGTAACCGTTTCGAATGGCGTGTCCGTTATCGGCTCGGCGGCGTTCTCCCACTGCTCCGGCTTGACGAGCGTCACCTTCATCAGTGGCAGCGGTGCAACCGTTATCGACTCGGCGGCGTTTGTCAACTGCACCAGTTTGACAAACCTTTCCTTCGGCAACAGCGTGTGTTATATCGGTATTAGAGCATTCTCCGGCTGCACCGGTTTGACAGATATAACCATTCCGAGCGAAGTGACTTGGATCGGTTCTTTGGCGTTTTCCGACTGCACCAACTTGAAAAATATCAACTACCTCGGATTGAAGTGGAATTGGAAATCCCTAAAAAAGGATACGGATTGGAACAAAAACGTTCCGTCCGATTGCGTCGTGCATTGCACCGACGGCGATTTGTCGCTGTAAAACCGTTTTATACGCAAAGGTTAGCGGGCAGCGATAGTCCCGCCGCCCGTGCGGAAAATGATAATCATAAACCGCCGTCGTGTCCGTAATCGTTTGTGCGGAAAAATAGTAACCATAAACCGCCGCCCCGTGCGGAAGCGGAAAACGATACGCATAAAGCCTCACAACATAGTCCGGTCGTTTGCGCGGGGAAACGATAACGGGAAAGACCGTAGTATTCCTCGCGGAAAAGGATAATCATAAACCGCCGCCCCGCCACAAATGTGGCGGGGCGGCGGTTTCCGTAGGATATGCGCGTAAATAATTAACTTAATTATTAAAATTAGTCCGCCGGGCGAAATTGAAGCGCGGTTGATGAACGTATAAACGAAATAACGGGCGGGGAAGGCGCAACCTTCCCCGCCCGGTTCTATATTCTTTTCTATACTATTTCCGATATTTTTTCACGTTCTTACAGGGGATTCTTGCCGGCGTTCGTTTCTGCGGTTTTGCCGGTATTCTTGCCGGCGTTTGCAACGTTCGTTCCCACGCTAAAACCGGAGTTAAGGAAATACGGCGATAGACAGATCCTTTTCCCGAAAAAAGGAGAGCTATAACAATTCTGCTTCCTGAAAATATTTTGGCAAGAGGACAAAATGACGGGATAAATGTCGGGATAAACTTAAATAAAACCGAACGACCTGTTTTAAAATTGCCGTTAGCCCTGCCCCGCTAACCGCCGCTAAAACCGTCCGGCGCTAAAAAGCCGGTAAAACCGCCGTTAAAACCGCGTTTCCACAAAGCGCTTGTGCCACTTTTTGGTATAGGCGTACAGGTCGTCCGGCGTGACGGTGGAAATGCCGCGGCAGTACTTGACGTATTCCCACAAAATTCCTTCCAGAAAAACGCTGATCTCCAGTTCCAGATACTCCCGATCTTTCAGTCTGCCGCTTTCGTTGCACAGTTCCAGAAACTTGCCCGTCGCAAGCGCGACCAACTTTTTCGCCGCAAGCAGAAACTCGTTGGAGCGGCACAGCATTTTATAATTCGCGTCGTTCTCCCGGATATAGGCGAAAATCGCGTCGATAAACTTATCGAAATCCGTAGACTCCATCAGGGTTGCGTTGTCGAAAAAGTTGTCGATCAGTTCGTTTTCGTAGTCTTCGGCAACCGAATAAATGTCGTCGTAATGCGAATAAAAGGTGCCGCGGTTGATATCCGCGCGTCGGGTCAGTTCGCTGACCGAAATTTTGCCGATTTCCTTTTTTTCGCTCAGCATTTCGGCAAAGGTTTTGCGTATCAGATTGCGCGTTTTTACCGAAGAACGATTCAGGTTGCCTGCTTTCATTTCTTTCTCCTTAAGTTTGCCGGGCAAAAAGTTGCTTCCCTTGCGGAATCCGCCAAAATTTACCCGAAATCCGCCACAAAAATGCCTGTGCGTGTGCAATTTTCCGCAAAACTTCGCTTATCCGGCGGTGCATTATACAAATTTTTGCACAGTGTTGAAATTTAAACACCGACGAAATTTCTGTACTGATAGGCGTTTGGATTTTTCTGTTTTCCCGATTATAATACGAAACGTAAAATATGTCAACCGAGGCGTGCCGAAAAGGTTCCCCCGCCAAAACGTCGGGGAAAAACTTCCGGCACAAACGTGCCGGCAAGCGACCCTCCCCCGAAACGGGAGCGATCCTTGCGGCACACAAAGGAGAGAAAACATGAACGTTATCGAAGTCACCGATCTTACCAAAGATTACGGATTCGGGCGCGGCGTTTTCAACGTCAATCTGCACGTGAAAGAGGGCGAGGTGTTCGGCTTCTTGGGTCCGAACGGCGCCGGCAAGTCCACGACCATTCGTCATCTGATGGGTTTTTCCAGACCGGACAGCGGCAGCACTAAAATTTTCGGCAAAGAAACGTTTGACCGTTATAACGAAATTCTGTCGCACGTCGGTTACATTCCGGGCGAAATCGCGCTGCCCGCAGGACTGACCGGCAAGCAGTTTTTAAAGATGATGCAGGATATGCAAAAAACGCATAATCAGCCGCAACTGGAAAAAATGCTCGACCTGTTTGAACTTTCCGACGTGCAACTGAGCGGCGAAACCAAGCGCATGAGTCTGGGCGTCAAGCGGAAACTTGCCGTCGTCGCGGCGTTTATGTCCGACCCCGACGTGCTGATTCTGGACGAACCGACCAGCGGGCTCGACCCCGTCATGCAGGAAAATTTCATTCGTTTTATTCACGAAGAAAAACAGCGCGGCAAAACCATTCTGCTTTCCAGCCACATTTTCTCGGAAATCGATTCCACCTGCCAGCGGATCGCCATCATCAAAGACGGCAGGATCGTTTCGGAATTTGTCGCGGACGACTTAAAGCACGCTTCTCGCAAGTTCTACACGGTAGATTTCACGAGCGCGGAAGAAAAGGATAAATTCCTTGCGGAAAGCAAAGCCATTCCCTCGCTTACGCTTTTGAAAAACGAGGGCGCGGAAGTCTTTCTTTCCATCGAAGACGAGGATTTAAACGCGCTTGTCGGCGACCTTTCAAAAAGAGAGGTCAAAGCCTTCAGCAACCGCAAAGAGAGTCTGGAAGACTACTTTATGAAGTTCTATAAAGAAGACAAAGACTTCGGAGGTGCTTTGAAATGAGCGTCATCGAACTGAAAAATTTAACCAAGGACTACGGCGAAGGGCGCGGCATTTTCGACCTGAACTTAAATATCGAACAGGGCGAAATGATGGGCTACGTCGGCACCAACGGCAGCGGTAAAACCACTACCATCCGCAGCATTCTGGGTTTTTTGAAGCCCACGAACGGCAGCGCGTACGTGGAGGGGCTTTCCTCCTGGGAACACGCCAGCGAAATTGCCAAAAAAATAGGGTACGTCCCCGGAGAAATCGCGTTTCCCGACCTTGCAACCGGCATTGATTTTCTGAAATGTCAGGCAGAGTTTTTAGGGATGAAAAACATGGACTACGCCAACGAACTGATCGAGCGGCTGCAGTTGGATCCGCGCGCCAACTTAAAGCGCATGAGCAAGGGCATGAAGCAAAAAACCGCCCTCGTCGCCGCGCTGATGAACGACGCGCCCATCATTCTGCTGGACGAACCGACCACCGGTCTGGACCCTTTGATGCGTACCACCTTCTTAGACATCATCAAAAAGGAACACAAAAAAGGCAAGACCATTTTAATGAGCAGCCACAGTTTTGAGGAGCTGGAAAGCACCTGCGACCGCGTGGCGCTGATCAACGACGGGCATATCGCGGACGTCTGCAATATGGACGAAATCCGCAACCGCCCGGTCAAGGAATTCAAAATCGAGTTCCGCAGCGCCGAAGATTATAGACGGTTTCTGAAAGAACCGTACGAAGTCATCCGGATGCAGGATCAGTACGATCAGGCAACTATTCGCATTCCCGCCGCCGAAACCGAAAAACTGTTAAAAACGCTCAGCGGCTACAACTTAAAGTTTATTTCCGAACTTCCTTATACGCTCGAAATGCACTTTAAATCCATTTTATTCGATCAAAAGGAGAAGCAAAGCCATGTTCAGTAAAGCACTTTTCAAACAATCCTGCAAAGCAAACGGCACCATGTGGGCGATCATTACGTTCGCCGTATGTTTCATGCTTGCCTGCGTCATGCTGATCAGCGGCAGCGGCTCGCTGGGCGAGACCAAAGACGCCATTCAGGACACCATTATTCAGAAAGAAATCGACTCTTCGCTCGAAACGCGCGCCATTCATTACTACGTCAACGCCAAATCCGGTATGCAGTACTTCGACGCGGCGCTTGTAAAAGAACTCCCCGCCGCGCAAGGTAACACCGCGCAGGAAAAAGTCGCTTACGCTTATCAGAAAGCGTTCGAATCCCTGAAAAATCATCTGGTAGAAGAAGCGCTGAAATCAGACCCTTCTTACACCGTCGAAAGCAAAGAAGTGCAGGAGATCGTCGGCTCCGTGCTGTACGTTATCAACCCGCAGGGCGCGTTTAACGACTTCTACACCTCGCACGGAGAAGACGTCCCCGCCGATTACGACGTGACCAGCGTCTGGATCGCCTATGCGGGACTGCTCGGGACGAAATCGGACGTCGCCGCGGCAAACGCTTACATCTCCGGCAGCACGCGCCTTGAATATGTCGAAGACCGCGCAAAAGCCGGTTCCTCCGTCTTCCTTGCGGGCAACATGGTCGATCCCGCCAACGTGGAAAGCATTCTTGCGGAACTGAAAAAATACAACGTCACGCCCGAGAAGTACGCAAGTTTCGGTTATGACGACTACACGACGCTGAAGCGCACCGCAGACACCACCATCGTCACGTTTGAAGCGCGCTGGAATTACGAAATGGATCTTTTGAAAGACCAACTCGACGCGGGCGAAATTTCGCAGAACGAATACAACGAAATGCTGATAAAAGTACAGGCGAATCTGGAAAAAGAAATCGCCGGCAGCCTCTTGACGCTGCTCCCCGCAGAGGTTTCGGAAGCGCTGGAAGAAATCGGCAAAGCCGACCTTTACACGCTGGTCGTCGGTTCTATCTTCTATAAACTGGCAGGCTTGCTGCTCCCCATCATCTACATGATCATGGCTTCCAACAACCTGATCGCGGGACAGGTGGACAGCGGCTCCATGGCGTACGTTTTGTCCACTTCCACCAAAAGAAAGACGGTCGTCTTTACGCAGGCGGTCTACCTCATCGGTTCGTTGCTGGCAATGTTCCTGCTGACCACGGCAACCGGCTGCGTCTGCCTCTCCATCGTAAAAGCGGACGTGGAACTGACTTACGGCAAACTGCTGCTTTTAAACCTCGGTGCGTTTCTGGTGCTGTTTGCCCTTTCCGGACTGTGCTTCCTTACCTCCTGCTGGTTCGACCGCAGCAAACGCTCCATGGCAATCGGCGGCGGACTGAGCATCTTCGCGCTGGTTGCGGCAATGCTGGGCTTGTTCGGCAGCAAGGTGATCCCGTCGGTCGTTCGTCTGGACGCACTCAACAATTTCAACTATACCACGATCATTTCCCTGTTCGACGTCATCTCCATTATGGAAGGCAACCTGACCTACCTCTGGAAGTTCGCCATCTTAATCGGACTCGGCGTCGCGGGCTATATCGTAGGATCTGTGAAGTTCGACAAGAAAGACCTGCCGCTTTAATCCGATTAGCGGGTGATGGCGAAAAAATCCGTCGCGGCTATCCGGTCGCCGGGTGATGACGAAAAAATTCGTTACGGCTATCCGGTCGCCGGGTGATGACGAAAAAATTCGTCGCTTTAATACGGTATGGATTTATGAAAAGAAATGCTGCGGGGTTGCCCGGAAAGGGCAGCCCCTGCGGCATACCAAACGAATGAGAGGCGCCGGAAGGCGAGAGAAAAATGTTCGACTATAAAAGCACGTGTATCGACTTTGAAAAACGCACCGAAACCGAGCGGACGGAAACCTTAAAAAAGGTATCCGCGGCAGCGCTGACGGGACTGAAAAGCCTTTCCTTCCCCGGCGAAGAAAACGCACCGGAAGAGGAAAAAAGTCCGGATTTTGCGGAACGTATGGCAAAAAACGAAACCGCGGAAGCGGAAAACGCCGCGCCGGAGCGCAAAAATTCTTCCGCCGGGACGGACGCCCCGGCGACTGCGGACGCCGCGGAAAATCCGGCGACCGTTACCATAGAAGCAGGGGGCGTCAACGGCGCCGATTCTTCCGAGGAAAGCGATCCGCTTACGACCTACGCCGCCTTTTTAATCGGTTCTACCGCCGCGGACGGCGGCGTGAACGAGCGGGAATACCTTTTGATGTACCCCAGACTCACCCACGTTTTCGGCGCGGAATGTAACCTTTCCGCCGTCAAAAACTCCTACAAACGGGGCATTGCCGGCTGGAAAACGCTGAAAAAGAACGTCGCCGCCATGCAAAGCCTGCTCCCCCGCATGGACGACGAATTAAAAACCGAAACGTTGCTTTTGACCTTGTGCGTCCTGTCGCCGCGCGGCAGAATTTCGCTGAAAGATCGTATTTACCTCCGCTCGCTTTATAAAAAAGCCTGATTGCGCCGAAGCCCCGCGTTTCCCTGCATGCGTTTTGTAAATGCTGAAAGACCGCATTTATAACCAACTTTATAAAAAGGCTTGATTGCGCGAAAAAATGCTTTTATAAAACTGTAAATTTGCCGCCCCGCCACGAAAGTGGCGGGGCGGCAAATTTATTTTTCCAACCTTAAACAGGGCGGCTTTCCTGACCTTGCGCAAGGGCGGCTTTGGTAAAGTTTTTCGCGTCCGGCGCGGCGAGCATTTCGTCCACCTTCTGCGTTTTTCCCACCTTATAGACAGGTTGCTTTACTATTTTCTACCGTATAGACTATCGGCGATTCCGTTTTTAGCCTGCTGTACCCCCTCACTCCTGCAAAAAGGCGCAAGCACTCTTCCCGGTCAGAATACGAAGTTTCCGTCACGGAAGACGGGGAGAACCTCGCCGGACTCGGTTTCCGCGTCAACGGAAAGATCCTTGGTTCCCACCATAAAATCGACGTGTTCCATAGAATCGTTGATGCCCGCGGCTTTGCGTTCTTCGTCGGTCATTTTTTCGGCGCCGGTAACGCAGGGGTACGCCGCGCCGAGCGCTAAGTGGCAACTGGCGTTTTCGTCGAACAGCGTTTCGTAAAACAGCGTTTTGAGGTTCTGAATGGGGCTGTCATAGGGGACGAGCGCCACTTCGCCGAGGTAGGAAGCCCCCTCGTCGGTCTTCATAATTTCCGCAAGTACCTCTTTGCCCTCTTCCGCGTCAAAATCCACCACTTTGCCTTCGTGGAACGTGAAACGGAAATTTTTCACCGTCTTTCCGTTGTGAGAAAGGGGCAAGGAGGCAACCACCGTCCCTTCCGCCGTGCGGAAATCGGGGCAGGTGAAAACCTCTTCCGTCGGCATGTTGGCGGTAAACGGGCAGCCCGCTTCCGACAGTTCGCTGCCGCCCGCAAAGTAATAATTTTTGGGGAGCGTTATGCAAAAATCGGTACCGAGCGCGTTTTTATAGCGCAGCGTTCTGACCTTCATTCCGTTCAGAACGGCGATGCGGCGCTTTAAATTTTGCTGGTGCTTTTCCCACGCCGCCGCGGGGTCGGGTTCGTTCAAGCGCATCGCGAAAGCAATGGCCTCCCACAGGGCGTCTACGGCTTTCTCCTCGCTCATTTCGGGATAGACTTTCTTTGCCCACGCGGGGTGCGGAATGGCGGCAAGGCACCACTTGATGCGGTTTTCGGTCGCGGCTTTATAGTAGGCTTCGCACGCCTTTTTCTTCGCGCGGGAAGCGATCGCTACCCTTTTCGGATCGACCGAAGACAACAGTTCGGGATCTTCCTGCAGAATGCCGATATAGGCGGCGCGCTCCTCGGCAATACCGTTTTGCTGCAATCGCAGCCATTCGGGAACGGCGGCAAGCGCTTCTTCACTCTCCGCGCCGTATCTCAGGCGGGTAAATTCCTGATCGTGAAACAGCATCGTGACCGAAAAAGCCCCGGCACTGTACGCGTATTCCGCAATTTTGCGGGCAAAATACGCGCCCGTCACGTCGCAGCGAACGTAGAGTTTTTCGCCCGGCTGCAGGTTTACTCCTTCGGTGACAAGCAACTTCGCGTAGGCGTTCAATCTTTTTTCGTCCATAAATTTCTCCTTATTTTCTGCTGTTTTGCGTTCTTTGATTTTTATTTATTGAAGCGTAAGTTTTTCCGTCCGGCATTCTGCGGCGCGAGTTCTTCCGTCCGGCGCGGCGAGAAAGTATTTCGTGCGCCGTTCGCTAATTTTTATTCCGCGCTTCCTCTTCGCTGCCCGGCGCGGCGATTTTAAAACCTCGGGCTTTTCTGCCTCTATGCTTCGCTTTCCCTTCGCCGTCCGGCGCGACGAATCCGCGCTCGACGTACAGGTCCAGTTCGTGTTCCACGTAGTCCCAAAGGGCGGGCATTCCGGCTTTGACGGGCAGCAGGCGGCGTTCCACCTGACTGCGGGTGGCGTGACACAGCGCCCAGGGCGCGCCGTCGGTTGCGAGATTTAATACGAGGGGTTGAAACCGATCCAGCGCCTGTGCGTAGATCGCTTCTTTGGTTTCTCCCCGCTCGAACTCTTCCCAAAGGGCGAAAAAGCGCTCTTTTTCCTCTTCCGGCAAAATCGAAAACAACTTTTTCGCGGCGGCTTTTTCCCGCTCCGGCTGACTTTTCACCGCCTCGAAATCGAAAGCGAACGTATCGCCCGCATACACTTCCACCAGATCGTGCACCAGACAAAGTTCGATCGCGCGGCAAAGATCGGTACCCTTTGGCGCGTACTTTTGCAGCGCCACGGCGCATACCGCCATATGCCAACTATGCTCCGCGTCGGTTTCGTTGCGCGAACCGTCGGCAAGAATATTTTTGCGGTACACGCTTTTCATTTTATCAATTTCCAGAAGGAAACGTAATATCTTTTGCAAATTTTCGTCCATGGCAGCAGTATAGCACATCCCGCCGCCGTTTGCAAGGCAATGAAACGGGAAACCGCGCCCGTAATAGCAAGGCGATCATTGATCCCGCAAAAATTTACGCTTTTCAGGTCAAATTTTAACGCACGGGGCAAAATTTTCCGCCGCCGCGGTCGATTTTTGTCCGTAAAACCAAGCAAAAAAGTAAAATTTCCGCATTGAAGTTTTCCTTGAAAACGGGTATAATAAACGTAGAAAATCTCCCCGCATGCGGCAAAAACGGTTGAAAACCCGTCTTCTTTCTAAACCGCAGGGGGAAATCGAGAATAAAAAAGGGGTAAAAATTATGGCAAGAATCGTACTCAACGAAACTTCTTATCACGGTGCGGGCTGCAGAAACGAAATCGCTGCGGAATGGAAAAAACGCGGACTGAAGAAAGCCTTCGTCTGCTCCGATCCCGACCTTGTAAAATTCGGCGTAACGCAAAAAGTGCTGGACGTATTGCAAAATGCGGACATTCCCTACACGCTTTTCTCCGAAATCAAAGCCAATCCCACCATTGAAAACGTCCTTTCGGGCGTGAAAGCGTTCAAAGAAAGCGGTGCGGACGGCATCATCGCCATCGGCGGCGGCAGTTCGATGGACACGGCAAAAGCAGTGGGCATCATCATCGCCAATCCGGAATACGCCGACGTGCGTTCGCTGGAAGGCGCGCAGGACACCAAGCATCCGTCCGTACCCATCATTGCCGTTCCGACCACGGCGGGAACCGCTGCCGAAGTCACCATCAACTACGTCATCACCGACGTGGAAAAGAAGCGCAAATTTGTCTGCGTGGACGTGCACGACATCCCCGTCTGCGCGGTCGTCGATCCCGAAATGATGGCGAGTATGCCCAAGGGCTTGACCGCCGCAACCGGCATGGACGCCCTGACGCACGCGATCGAAGGCTATATTACCAAAGCCGCGTGGGAAATGACCGATATGTTCCACTTAAAAGCCATCGAGATCATCTCCCGTTCGCTTCGCGGCGCGGTGCAGAACACGAAAGAAGGGCGCGAAGGCATGGCGCTCGGACAGTATATCGCCGGCATGGGCTTCTCCAACGTCGGACTGGGCATCGTACACTCCATGGCGCACGCGCTGGGCGCGGTTTACGACACGCCGCACGGGGTTGCGAACGCCATTCTTCTGCCCGCCGTTATGGAATATAACGCCGACGCCACGGGCGAAAAGTACCGCGATATTGCCCGCGCGATGGGCGTTCCCGGCACCGAACGCATGACGCAGGCGGAATACCGCAAAGCCGCGGTGGACGCCGTCCGTCAACTTTCCAAAGACGTGGGCATTCCGCAGGATCTGAAAGCCATTGTAAAGAAAGAAGACGTGGACTTCCTTGCGGAATCGGCAATGAACGACGCCTGCCGCCCCGGCAACCCCAAGGATCCCACGAAAGAAGACATCGTAAATCTGTACCTGTCGCTGATGTAAGGCGGCAACGGAAGCCAACGCGCAATCTTACGCAAGGCGGAACGCAAGCCGAAGTATAGACCGAACGAAAAACGGCGTTCGTATTGAAACACGAACCGAAACACCTTGCCGATTTTTTAAAATCGGAAATAACATTTGATCCATAAAAAGTGGGGCGCGCGGCGGAAATTTCCGCCGCGCGCCGGTGT
>CAKQSI010000018.1 GCA_934272745.1 uncultured Clostridia bacterium
CCGAGCGCTGCACCTACGGAAACGCCGAGCAGCGCGCCCACCGATAAACCTTCGGAAAAACCGAGCGCTGCACCTACGGAAACGCCGAGCAGCGCGCCCACCGGTACCCCTTCGGCAAAACCGAGCGCGGCACCTACGGAAAAGCCTTCCGCAAGCGGAGATAAGGGCAGTTCCTGCGGCAATTCCTGCGGGACGGTCGCACCCGCTTCTAACGGAAACGGCGGAGGTATGGCGGGCGGCGTGATTCTCCTTTCCGTTCTGCTTGCCGCGGCAATGTTCGCGCTCAGAAAGAAAAAGGCTTAACATCTCGGAAAAAAATTCAGGGATGAAAACAATCTCTTACCGGAAAGGCGATTTTCTGTTTTTCATATCGTCCTGACATTACTTACAATTTTTTTCTATCTCGATTCCGGCGCCGGGCAAGAACGCCCGGCGCCGCCTGCGTTTTGCAGATTCCGTAATTGCGCCGCAATCTCCCGCGGATATCGGAGTTCTGTTCCGTATTCCCAAACAAGCATTTCTAAAGTTATATCGATGCTGCCCGGGAGAGAGACAGCCGTTTTCCCGCAATAACATCAACAAAAATACAGAAAACACGCCAGGAATGCAGCAAAAGAAAATAATAAAAAAACAAAAATTTATTAAAACCACTTGACAAAAAACAACACGGAATGTATAATCTGCATATGACATAAAACGTTTTATATCCGCTAAAATTCGACAAATAAACAAAAATTATTCTACTATAAAAATAAGAAGGGGGTTCTTTTATATGAAAAAAAGAGCGTTTTATCAACTGCTGCTGTGCATTCTTTGCGTGGTCAGCCTGTCTGTTGCGGTCAAAATGCCGCAGCAGAAAGTCTATGCGGAAGACGCGGTGTATCTTTCCGATCTGCCGTTTACGGAATGGAAAATGTACCAGTCGTCTTCGGACAATCCGGCGTCGCCTTACGCGCCCAGTTTCAATCAGAACGAGCAGGGCGGAACTCTGACGATTGCGGACAAAACTTATGAAAAAGGCATTCGTATGCATCCGGACGATCCCGATCCCGCGTACATAAAATACGACGTCTCGGCGTACGACTTTACGCGGTTTACCACCGTTGTGGGAAAAGACAGTCTGGGTGCAGGCGGGGACGTGCAGTTTTATATTTACGGCGACGACGTGCTGCTTGCCAAAAGCCCGCGCCTGACCTTTGGCATGGATTATCGGTTGGAAGCCGACGTTACCGGCGTTAAAATCCTGACGCTTATGGTTACCAACGGCAACGACGGCGTTTCCGGGGATTCTTCTGCGTTCGGAAGTCCGCTTCTGGATCACGAAAAGGCGGAAAAACAGTACCTGACCGAAACCGACGTTCCGGTCGATTTAACCGTCCCGGAAGGAGCGATTTATCTTTCGGACAGGGAATGGAAAAGTTGGAGAATGTACCAGTCCTCTTCGGATAACCCCGCTTCTCCCTACGCGCCCAGCCGCAACAGTGCGGAAGACGGTTCGGCGCTGATCATTGCGGGAATGGAATTCAAAAAAGGTCTGCGTTCGCACGTCGATACCACCGCTTCTCCCTGCTATTTCGAATACGATCTGACCGGTCTGGACGTGGATACTTTTTCCGCGGTCGTCGGAAAGGAAGCCGTAGGCGGTGCCGACGGAAATATTCAGTTTTTTGTAGCAGTGGACGGAAAGGTCGTCATGCTGACGCCGATTTTCTCCGCCGGTCAGGCGAAAATGATCGTTGCGGACGTCAAGGGCGCCACCACGCTGAAATTCGGCGCCATGGACGGGGATGACGGTATTCGTAACGATTCGGTCGGTTTCGGCAACGCGATCGTTTACAAAAAAGGCGACGCGCCGGTCGAACCTTCCGTCGAACCCTCGCAGGAACCCTCCGTCGAGCCTTCGCAGGAGCCTTCTGTGGAACCGAGTACGGAGCCTTCTGTCGAGCCGAGTACGGAGCCTTCTGTGGAACCGAGTACGGAGCCTTCCGTCAAGCCGAGCGAAAGCGATGAAATAATTTACGTTTCCGACCTTCAGTGGACGGAATGGAAAATGTACCAGTCGTCTTCGGACAATCCGGCGTCGCCCTACGCGCCCAGTTTCAACCGGAACGAGCAGGGCGGGACTTTGACGATTGCGGACAAGACCTATGAAAAAGGCATTCGTATGCACCCGGACGAAGACGGAATCAGTTATATTACTTACGATATTTCCGCCTATCACTATACCCGTTTTTCCGCTACGGTCGGGAAAGACAGTCTGGGCGGCGAGGGAGTAATCCGTTTCTTCGTTTACGGCGACGGCGAACTGCTTGCAAAAAGCCCGACGCTCGCTTTCGGAATGGATTATTTCCTCGAGGCGGATATTACCGGCGTAAAAGAATTGAAACTTGTCATTACGGACGGCGGCGACGGTATTACGAGGGATTCCGCGGCGTTCGGCAATCCGATGCTGGATAACGAAGCGGTCACGCCGGTTCCGGATACCGAAAAAAATATACCCGTCAACGTAGCCGTGCCCGAGGGAGCGCTGTTCCTTTCCGATATGGAATGGAAAAGTTGGACGATGTATGAAGCGACGTCCGAAGACGAGCATCCCGCTTATACCCCCAGCCGCGACAGCGACGAACTGGGCGGAACGCTGAAGATCGCCGGGCGTGCGTTCAAGAAAGGTCTGCGCTCGCACGTCGATCCCAAAAAACTGCTGTGCGATTTCGTTTACGATATTTCCGGTCTGGACGTGGATTATTTTTCTGCGGTCGTCGGAAAAGAGGAAACGGGCGGAGCAATGTATTCCGTACAGTTCTTCGTGGAAGTGGACGGAGTCGTCGTTATGACTACGCCGGTTGTGGACGCCGGTCAGGCGGTTATGCTGGTCGCTGACGTCCGCGGAGCGAAAACGCTGCGTTTCGGCGCAACCGACGGCAACGACGGCATTCAGTACGATTCGGTCGGTTTCGGCAACGCGATGCTGTTTAAAGGCGATATTCCCGAAGCACCCAAGGAATATACCGTTTCTATAAAATCCGCCGACGAAAACGGCAGCGTGGAAGGGGTCAACCAGAAATATTATCCCGAAGGCAGCGTCATTACCGTTACCGCGGTGCCTGCTTTAGGATACGAATTTGTTTCCTGGAGCGACGGAAATACCGACGCCGTCCGGGAAATCACCGTAAATAAAAAAATCAAACTGACCGCAAGTTTTGCTAAAAAGCATGTTATCAGCAACCTGAAAATCGTGATCGTGGGCGAAGAACTGGTGCGTTCCAGAGATCTCGGCAGTCTGCAGATCGGCGACAACGAGGTCGATTATATGACCGAAATACGGCTGGTAATCAATCCCGTTCCCGGCGCGACCATTCACGTCGAACTGGAAAACGGCACGCTGAAAAGCAGTGCGGATAACGCAATGATTTCGTTTGTTATGCCCGACGGCGATTGCACTTTGACCGTCACGCTGGCAAAAGCGTCTTTCAAAGTAAAATTCGTTGCGGGAGAGGGCGGAACGATCGTCGGAGAAACCGAACAGACGGTGTTGTACGGCGAATCCGCTTCCAAAGTGACCGCCGTACCGAACGAAGGGTATCGCTTCGTCCGCTGGAAAAACGCAAACGCGACCACGCCCGAACTGGTGATCGAAAACGTTACGGGCGCCAAAACAATCACCGCAATTTTTGAAAAGGTGGAAACTCCGTCGGTCACACCCTCTGCAGGTCCGTCGGTCGAACCGAGCGCAGAACCCTCTGTGGAACCCAGTACGGAACCGAGCGTAGAGCCGAGTACGGAGCCGAGCGTAGAACCCAGTGTGGAACCGTCTGTTTCGCCCAGCGAAACGCCGTCGGCAGAGCCTTCCGAAACTCCGTCGGCAGAGCCTTCCGAAACTCCGTCGGCGGAACCGTCGGAAACTCCTTCCGAAACGCCGAGCGCTGCACCTACGGAAACGCCGAGCAGCGCGCCCACCGGTACCCCTTCGGCAAAACCGAGCGCGGCACCTTCGGAAAAGCCTTCCGCAAGCGGAGATAATGGTAGTTCCTGCGGCAATTCCTGCGGGACGGTCGCGCCCGTTTCAAACGGAAACGGCGGAAGCGGCACAGCGGGCGGCGTGATTCTTCTTTCCGTTCTGCTTGCCGCGGCGATGTTTGCGCTTAGAAAACGCCGCGCGTAAGAGTCTTTCCGCCGACTCCGAATCTCTGATTTTGTGAGGAATCAGAATTCGGGAAGCAGTTGGTTATTTTCGGCGCCGCTTTATTCAAAGCGGCGCCGAAAAAGCAGAAAACGAAACAAAACGAAAAGTCCCGGAGCGTAATTTCCCCGGAACTTTTCTTTGTTTGCGGGGCAAAAGGGAAAGGGCTTTCAGAGAGGAAAAACAATTTCTCGCTTGCCCGAAAGGCGGAATATTAGCAAATACAACATACAATTTCGATTGCTTTATGATACGAAGTATCATAAAATCAAAGCGGTCGTGGTCCGGAGCGAGGTTCTTTGCGGTAAGAACCGCGATGGATGCAGGCGGTTGTGCGATCTGTAAAATTTGCGGACGCAGGTTACGGAATCCGCATATTTTAAGTTTGCGGAAACAGAATCGCCCTCGCATAACAAAAAAGACGATAAGGATAAGGAGGAATCTATGAAACGTATTGAAAAATTTTTAGTTGCCGTACTGTGTATACTTACTATGTTCGGCGTTGCGGTTTCGGTTGCGCCGGAACCGGTATCAGGCAGAGCGGAGGAAGCGCCGGTCGCAGACAATCTTTCCGCATACGAAAGATATCAAAATTTCCTTGCCCGTCCGGAAACCTTTCCCATTACCTTTACCTATGGAGGAAAGCAATATCACGGATTTTCTGCGGAGGAGTTCGACAGTTTCGGTTCGGACATCAACGAAGAGGACGGCGTCATCCATAACGATCTGTTTTTCGGTCTGAAAGACACCATGATCGAAGTGACGGTGGAAACGGCGTACTATTTCGATCACAACGCCTACGAATGGACGGTTTATTTTGTAAACATGGGGCTTTCCGAAACCAAACGGTTTGCAAACCTGAATGCGGCGGACGACTATTTTTACGGAACGGACGCCTCGGTTTCCGGCGTGTCCGGGGACTATCACGACCATTATACGCCCTATAAAACGGCGCTCGGTCATAAAGAAATCGTAAATACGAGCGGCAGACCCACGCATTACGAATTTCCTTATTTCAACCTGAATTTCGGCGGAAATCGCGGGGTGTTTCTTTCGGTCGGCTGGCCGGGCACCTGGCGCGCGAATTTTGACGTCTGCACCGTGGACGGAGCAGAAGGCGCCGTGCATTATACTTCCGGACAGTACGAAGTGGACACCACGCTGCTCCCCGGGGAAACGCTGCGCACGCCGCTGACCTCCTTCCTTTACTACGAGGGGGACGACGACCACGCCACCAACGCCTGGCGCAGATGGATGTACGAATTTAACGTCCCGCGCGAAGAGGACGGTTCCGAAAAGAAGCCCATTCTGGCGACGTCCACGTCCTGGCTGTACAACTGCATGACCTTTGCGACCGAACAGTCGCAATTGGACGCCATGCAAACCTATCTCGAAAACGGCATTCCCATCGACTACTGGTGGATGGACGCCGGTTGGTACGAAAGCAGAACCGGCGGCTCGCTCGGCAGTACCTGGATGGAAACGGGGATCTGGGCGGTGGATAAAACCCGCTTCCCCACGGAATTCAAAGCCGTTTCCGATTACGCGAAAGAACACGGACTGGACGGCACCATTTTGTGGTTCGAACCCGATCTGTTCCGCATCGAAATAAACGAAATTCAAAGATTTTTCCCCGAATATCAAGCCGGCTGGATTCTCGGAATTCTGCCGGCAGGCGGAAAACTCAACGACTTCGGCAATCCCGAATTCGTGCAGTGGATGACGGATACCGTGACCGAAATTCTCAAAAAAGGCGGCATTCACGTTTATCGTCAGGACTTCAACGACGATCCCGGTTCGGTCTGGTTCGGCAAAAATACGGAAGGCAGAACGGGTATTGCAGAAAACAAATACGTGCAGGGTTATCTGACTTACTGGGACAATCTTCTGAAAAACATCCCCGGACTCTGGATGGATACCTGCGCTTCGGGCGGGGGAAGAATGGATCTCGAAACCCTGCGGCGGAGCGTACCTCTGCACCGTACGGACGCGTTTGCGGAAGCCAACAGATTCATTACCACGCAGACCATCAGTCAGTCGCTTTTCAACTGGATTCCGTTTTCCGGAGGCCCTACCAACGATACGTCGACGTCCGTCGTCACGAAATACGGCATGCGCAGTTGTTTTTCGCAGTCGATGACGTTGAATTTCAATCCGGACGGAGACGTCACCAACTGGCAACTTTTAAAAGGTTTGTGCGAAGAATGGCAGACCGTCAACGAGTTTTATAACGACGACTATTACGAACTGACCGATTGGACGCGCGACATAGATTCCTGGCTGGCGTGGGAGTTTTTCGATCCCGCTAAAGACGCCGGTTTTATGCAGGTATTCCGCAGAAGAACGAGCGATAACAGCATTACCCTGCAGGTCAAGGGGTTAAACCCGACGACCACCTACTATATTACCGATTTTGACGGTATCAACGATATTTCCGCCACGGGCGCGGAACTTGCCGCGGGATACACCGTAAAGTTAAACAAACGCCTTTCCGCCGCAACCCTTTACATCGGTCACGAAAAAATCGCCATCCCCGATTACGGAGAGGAAGAAGAGCCGGACGAACTGGATATGACCGTCCCCGCGGGTTCGATTTACGTTTCCGATCTCGATTGGGTCAGCTGGAAAATGTATCAATCCTCTTCGGATAACCCCGCTTCCCCTTACGCGCCCAGCCGCGACAGCGACGAATTCGGCGGCGTGCTCGGCATCGGCAATTACGATTTTGCCAAAGGATTGCGTACGCACGTGGACGGCAATCTGGGATATTGCGACTTCGTTTACGATATTTCCGGGCTGGACGTGGATTACTTCCGTGCGATTGTCGGGAAAGAAAATCTCGGCGGAACGAGCGGAATGTGCCAGTTCTTTGTAGAAGTAGACGGCAACCGGGTAGCGCTTTCGCCCATTCTTTCGCCGGGACAGGCATATATGCTGACGGCGAAGATTACCGGGGGAAGAACGCTCCGCATCGGCGCTTTGGACGGCGGCGACGGGGACAGTTGGGACTCGGTCGGTTTCGGCAACGCGGTTTTGTATAAAGAACCGGAAACTCCTCCCGAGCCTTCGGTTACGCCCTCGCCGTCTGTCGAGCCGAACGTGGAACCCAGTGTAGAACCCTCGGTCGAGCCGAGCGTGGAACCGTCGGTCGAGCCGAGCGTGGAACCGTCGGCAGAGCCGAGCGTGGAACCCAGTGTAGAACCCAGTGTAGAACCCTCGGTCGAGCCGAGCGAAAGCCCGTCGGCAACGCCTTCCGAAACGCCGTCGGCGGAACCGTCGGAAACGCCGGGCGGTCAGCCGACCGGAAATCCGAGTATTGCGCCCACCGATAAACCTTCGGAAAAACCCAGCACGGCACCTACGGAAAAGCCTTCCGCAAGCGACGACAAGGGCAGTTCCTGCGGCAATTCGTGCGGGACGATCGCGCCCGCTTCAAACGGAAACGGCAATGGCGGCGCGGGCGGCGTGATTCTCCTTTCCGTCCTGCTTGCCGCGGCAATGTTTGCGTTCAGAAAGAAAAAGGCTTAACATCTCAGAAAGAAAAAGGTTCAGGGATGAAAATAATCTCTTACCGGAAAGGCGATTTTCTGCTTTTCATATCGTCCTGACATTGCTTACAATTTTTTCTATCTCGATTCCGGCGTCGGGCATTTCTGCCCGGCGCCGCTGCGTTTTGCAGATTTTTCAATCCGGCAATGCGGCAAGACCCCGTAACGGTTGCGGAGCGTTGCGTTTTCAAAAAAGTACGCTCTTTTGTGTCGGCAAGCGAAATAATTTTGCTTTTCTTCTCTCAAAAACACGCATTCCGCACCGGCGTTGCTTAGGGGTTCCACGCCTCCGCCCTAAAAAACACGCATTCCGAACCGCCCCAAAAGGGAATGTCACGCTTTTTCCCGCAAGAAAAACGCCAAAAAAAGAGATTTTATATAATTTATCTAACAAATTTGATTGTAATTTTTGTTTTTTTCGGGTTACAATGCAGATAGAATCAGAAGTTCCGCTTGCCGGGACAATGGAGAAAACTTATGAATCGATTAAAAATTTTCCTGATCGCCGCACTTTCGCTTGTGGCGACCTTCTGCCTGACGATGGCGATTTTCCCTGCGCGCAGAGCGAACGCCGAAGGAATGACGGTTGCGGGCGGTATGACCCCGCGCGAAAAGTACGATTCCTATATCGAACACCCCGAAACGCTGCCCATCACCTTTACTTACGGTGAAAAGCAGTTCCACGGGTTTTCGTCGGAATTTTTCGACGATAACGGCACGGAAATCGACGAAGGGGAGGGCGTTATCCGCCACTACCTCAATTTCGTGATGAAAAACACCATGCTGCAGGTTTCTGTGGAAACGGCGTTCTATACCGAACACAACGCCTACGAATGGACGGTGTATTTCCGCAACTGGGGGCTGACGACGACCGAACGCATCGCAAATCTCAACGCCGCGGACGAGTATTTTTACGGCGCCGGGGCGAACCTTTCCGGACTTTCGGGCGACTATCACGATAACTTTACCCCGTATTCGGAAGCCGTCACGGATTCGAAAGAAATCGTAAACACGAGCGGCAGACCCACGCATTATCAATTCCCTTATTTCAACCTGAATTTCGGGGGGAATCGGGGCGTGTTTCTTTCCATCGGCTGGCCGGGCACCTGGCGCGCGAAGTTCGACGTCTGCAAAGAAAGCGACAAAGACGCAATCCATTACACTTCCGGGCAGTATAACGTGGACACCGCGCTGCTGCCGGGCGAAACGCTGCGCACACCGCTGACCACCTTCCTCTACTACGAGGGGGACGACGACCACGCCACCAACGCCTGGAGAAAGTGGATGATCGAGTGCAATATCCCGCGCGAAGAGGACGGCGGGTTGAAAAAGCCCGTGCTTTCCGCCGCGGTCTTATGGCTGTACAACTGCAGCACCTTTACCACCGAGGATCTGCAACTGGAAGCGCTGAAATTATACCTCGAAAACGAGATTCCCATGAAATACTGGTGGATGGACGCCGGCTGGTACGAAAACCGAAACGGCGGTTCCGGCTTTAATACCTGGGAGGAAACGGGTATCTGGAAGGTGGACGAAAAGCGTTTCCCCACCAAATTCAAAGCCGTTTCCGATTACGTCAAAGAACACGGCATGGACGGTACCATTTTGTGGTTTGAACCGGATATGTTCCGCATCGAATTAAACGAAGTGCAGCGTCAGTTCCCCGAATACGAAAAAGACTGGGTGCTCGGTATTCTGCCGCGTGGCGGAAAGCTCAACGACTACGGCAACCCGGACATGGTGAACTGGATCACAAACGTCGTCACCGGCATTTTGCAAGAGGGCGGCATCAAAGTCTATCGTCAGGATTTTAACGACGACCCCGGCAAGGTGTGGTTCGACAACGACAAGGAAGGCAGAACGGGCATTGCCGAAAACAAATACGTGCAGGGCTATCTCACTTACTGGGATAATCTTCTGGAAAACGTCCCCGGGCTGTGGATCGACACCTGCGCTTCGGGCGGCGGAAGAATGGATCTCGAAACGCTGCGGCGGAGCGTGCCGCTGCACCGTACCGACGCGCTGATCGAAGCGGACAGTTATATCACCACGCAGACCATCAGTCAGTCGCTGTTCAACTGGATACCCTTCAACGGCGATCAGGCAAACGATTCCGCGGCTTCGGTCGTGACCAAGTACGGCATTCGCAGCGCGTTCGCGCCGTCCATCAATATGAATTTCAATCCCTACGCCGCAACTACCGACTTCAAACTGATGAAAGGGCTTTGCGAGGAATGGGAGATCATCAAAGACTTCTATTACGCCGATTATTACGAACTGACCGGCTGGACGCGCGACAAGGATTCCTGGGCGGCGTGGGAGTTTTTCGATCCCGAAAAAGACGCCGGCTTTCTACAGGTTTTCCGCAGACGGACGGACGATAACAGCATTACTTTGCAGGTCAAGGGGCTAAACCCCAAAACCACCTATTATATCACCGATTTCGACGGGAAGAACGATATTTCCGCCACGGGCGCGGAACTTGCCGCGGGTTATACCGTCAAACTCCCGAAGCGCCTTTCCGCGGCGACCCTTTACATCGGCAAAGAAAAGATCGCCGTTCCCGATTACGGCGACAGCGCGGGGGACGACGGCGTGGATCTTTCCGTGCCGGAAGGGGCGATCTATCTTTCCGATCTGGAATGGGAAAGTTGGAAACTCTATCAGTCTTCTTCCGATAATCCGAATTCGCCTTTCCACCCCGGAAAAGACGGCGATAATTTCGGCGGAGTGATGGAGATCGGTTCGTACGACTTTACCAAATGCCTTTGGTCGCACGTGGACGGCGGCTTAGGCTACTGCGAATTCATTTACGATATTTCCGGTCTGGACGTAGACTATTTTCAGGCGGTCGTCGGTAAGGAAAGCACGGGCGGCACGGCGGGGAACATTCAGTTTTTCGTGGACGTGGACGGCGTGCGCGTGGCAACTTCCCGTATCCTCAGCCCCGGGCAGGCGTGTATGATCAAAGCCAAAGTGACCGGCGGTAAAACCTTACGCTTCGGTGCTTTGGACGGCGGCGACGGCGACCCGTACGACGCGGCAGGCTTCGGCAATCCCGTTTTGTTTAAGGAGCCGGAAACTCCGCCCGAGCCTTCGGTAACGCCCACGCCTTCGGCGGAACCGTCGACAGGACCGAGCGTTGCGCCGTCTTCGGAACCCGCGCCGAGCCTTTCGCCCAGCGCGGAGCCGTCGGTTTCTCCCAGCGCGGAACCCTCCGTGGAGCCTTCGCCAAGCGCGGAACCGTCGGTAGAACCCAGCGTAGAGCCTTCGGTTGAGCCGAGCACCAAACCTTCGGAAACCCCGTCGGCGGCGCCCACGGAAGCACCCACCGATAAACCTTCCGAAACGCCGAGCGCGGCGCCCAGCGGTCAGCCTTCCGAAACGCCGGGCGAAAATCCGAGTACCTCACCCACCGGAAACCCCGCGGGCGGCGACAGCGGCAGTCCCTGCGGCAATTCGTGCGGGACGATCGCGCCCGTTTCTGACGGGAACGACGGAGGCGCTGCGGGCAGTGTTGTGCTTTTGTGCGTGTTCCTGACAATCGCAATGCTGATTTTCAGAAAAAGACGCGCTTCGTCCGGGCAGTAAAGCATTCCCTTTTCGGGCGGGTTCTGTTGCCCGAAAGGTACGGAAAAAGAACGGGGAATGCCGCTTCCTGCGTGAAATAACGCAAGAAGGGTGCAAACCCGATAAAAACACGCAGGAAATTTGACTGTAATGCCCGCTTTTGCGGGAGCGGTAAACAGATCGCAAGGGATAATAACAGTAATGCGCCGCCCGTGGCTTTTGCCACGGGCGGCGCGGTTATCCGGCGGCAATCTGCGTTTTCAGAGTAGAAAGCCGCACTTACGGCGGCAGGCGTTCCGCTTGACAAAAACTGCGCAATATGTTACAATTTTCATAACAAAAAAGGAAAAACGGAAGGTTTTTCAGCAAAAATTGCGGCTTATGAGCGGCAAATTTTTTCAGACGGAGCAAGTATGAAGAAAAACAAGGGGGCAACGATTAAAGACGTTGCGAGGGAAGCCGGCGTTTCCCCCGCGGCGGTTTCGTGCGTGTATAAGGGCGCGGGCAACATTTCCGAAGCGACGAAAAAGCGCGTGCTGGAAGTGGCAAAGCGGCTTTCCTACGTGCCGGATTCCGCCGCGCAGGCGCTGGCAAGGAAAAAACTACGCATTGCGATCCTGATCAACGACGGTCCCGAGAGCATTCAGCGGGAACTTTGGGACGGTATGCGCGCCGCCGAAAAAGAACCGGGCTTTTGCAAAATCGCAATCGAAGACCTTTCTTTTGCGGCAGGGAACGAGGAAATGCTGGCTTCCCGCATCGAACAGATTCTTGCGGGAAAGTTCGACGGCGTAATCATGCAAAGTCAGGCATATACTTCCGCGCCTTTGGCGGAAAAAGCCATGCAGTTAAGAGAAAGCGGGATTCCCGTCGTCAATCTGGTGGCGGGGCACGCCGCGTTTTCGGACGCGCCGATGGTTTCCGTGGACTCGGCGGCGGTCGGCGGACTGGGGTACGATCTTTTGTCGCTTGCCGGGTGCAGGACTTTTTCGCTTTTGCAGGGGGAACCGCTTGCGGGGATTCACGTGCGGGTACAGGCAGGTTTCCGCGCCGCCCTGCGGGAAAACGACCGCTTGCTTTCGGTTTTATACAGCGACGACGATCCGGAAAAGGGCTATCAGGCAGTCTTAAACGACCTTCGCGGAGGCAGCGTGCCGGACGGTATTTTTGTGACGAACTTCCTTGCTTTTGCGGCGGAACGCGCCGTGCGGGACGCGGGGTTTGCCGGCAGAGTAAAAATCGTCGGCGTGGACACCACCCGCGAAAATCTGGAACTTCTGAAAGAAGGCAAACTTTGCGCCGTTATCGATCAGGGGCAGAAAAAACAGGGAAAACTGGCGGTAGAAACGCTGCGTAACATGGTGCTTCGGTTGCCTGCGCCCGCCCGTTCCAGCGTCCGTCCCATTGCGGTTTTCTCTTCCGGTACGGCGTATTATGACCGGGAAGAACGGCAGGAAGACTGAAAGCAATGCAGATTGCTTGTATATGCGGTTTTATAGACGCGGCGGGAACCGGTTTCCCGAGGAAACGCGGATCAAAACTATTTTGATACGTTACGGGAAGCAGATAATTTGTCTTTCGCCAAAATATCAGGAAAGCCTTTGCAGGCTTTCCGCAAAACTTGCGTTTTGCGCTTCCCGTTTTAAAGTACAACGGAGCATTTTCTTATATTAAAAACAAAGGGAAGCCGAGAGAGGCTTCCCTTTGAAATAGTGACAATATTTGTAGGGGCGATCATTGATCGCCCGTAAAATTGGAGAAAGTGTTTGGAGAAACGGGCGATCATCGATCGCCCGCAGCCCAAACGGAGCGCGGCTGCGATAAAATTGCGGGAAGCAGATAATTTGTCTTTCGCCAAAATATCAGGAAAGCCTTTGCAGGCTTTCCGCAAAACTTGCGTTTTGCGCTTCCCGTTTTAAAGTACAACGGAGCATTTTCTTATATTAAAAACAAAGGGAAGCCGAGAGAGGCTTCCCTTTGAAATAGTGACAATATTTGTAGGGGCGATCATTGATCGCCCGTAAAATTGGAGAAAGTGTTTGGAGAAACGGGCGATCATCGATCGCCCGCAGTTCAAACGGGCGCGAAGAAGTTGAAAAACCCAAATAAAACTTTCAATCTTTTTTATAAAAACCAAGAAAACAAGGCGCCCGCCGCGGATTTTCCGCGGCGGGCGCCTTGTATAATTTTGTTGTAAGTTGTCTTGAAAACGGAGATGAAATACGGCGATGCGTTCCGATTTTTGCGATACGTTCTTCGTTTTCTGGAACAAAGCGGCGCATTTTACACCGGAAACGCCGGTGTAAAATGCGCCGCAAACGTACGGACTTCAGTGGCTTTTCCGCTTATCTGCGGCAAAGCGTTATTTTTTATTGACAGCGGTTTTATCCGCTTTGGACGAAGCGTCTTTCCCGGCAGCCGTTTCGTCCGTTGCGGTAGCGGCGTTTTTATCACCGGTTTCAGCGGTCGCCGGGGCAGCGGCTTCGCAAGACGCAGGGGCAGATTCCGCATGCGCGGATTCGCCTACTACGGCGGTGCCGCGGAGCGCGTCGATGGGTTTTACGTCGCTGTCTTCAAACCCGATCAGAAGATTGCTCAGCACTTTGCCCTTTTTGCGGAGAGAAATCAACCCGATAAGACTCATGGTAAACGCGCCGCAGAAGTCGATCATCAGATCTTCCATGGTGTCTTTCAGCGCCGCCTGCCCGACGAAGGGAATGCCGTCTTCGGTCATAAACTTCTGGCTGTTGGTGTGGAAAATGACGTCCAGGACGTATTCGATGATCTCCCAGAAAGCGCCCAGCGCAAACGCGAAGCACAGCGAAAACAGGAACACGAAAAAGGGGTTTAAATTCAGTTGGCGATCCTTATTTAAAATAAACACGACCGAAAAGCCGAGCGCGCCCAGCATGGCGCTGGAACAGGTGTGCAGGTACACGTCCCAGTCGGGAATTTTATAGAAAAAATCCCGCGCTTCGCCGAGGTAAGAGGCGCAGTATAAAAAGATGATGAAGACGATGTTCATAAACGTCGGCACCACCATTTTGAACGCCTTGTTCAGAATCGACGGCAAAAAGATGACGAACAGCGTAAACGAACACATGAGCAGGGTCAGCACGTAGTCTTCGGTCGTTTTGTCGAACGCTTCCTGATGTCCCGGTTTGGGAGAAACAAACACGCCGACCAGATTGTAAATAAAGGTGCCGATCAAAGAAACCAGAACAATCCAGAAAACGACTCGTTCCACCTTTTCCATATGGGTCAGCTTGGGTTTCGCGGCTGTTTCCGCAGGCGCGGAAGGGGCGGCTACGGTTGCCGAACCGGAGGCTTCTGGCAGGGACGCGTCTGCGGTTGCTGCGGAGATCGTTTGCGCTTCGGCAGTTGCCGCGGGGAAAGCTTGCGCTTCGGCAGTTGCCGCACGGGATACTTCGGGCAGGGGCGCTTTGCCGGGTTCTGCCGCGGGAGAAACTTGTTTTTCCTCGGGAGAGGGAACTTTTCGCTGTTTTTTCATAAAAGGCTCCTTATCATAGATCGGACGGGTACCGAGAATTCCGGAGAGGGAAAAGGCGTTTTCGGATCCGAAAACGCCTGAAAGATCTGCGACTGACCGCATTTTTGCAGGCGAGCCGCGAAGCCGCGGTTACCTGGCGAAAAGGCAGGGCAACCGACGAAAAAACGAAGTTATTTGCCGAGGATCGGACCGGCTTTGCCTGCGCAACCCAAAACGTCGGACAACTTGTGCTTGACGATTTCGGTGATGGCGCTTCTCGCGTCGCCGAGGTACTGGCGCGGGTCGAAGTGCGAGGGGTTTTCGGCAAAGTGCTTTCTTACCGCGGCGGTGAACGCAACGCGGAGGTCGCTGTCGATGTTGATCTTGCAGACCGCCATAGAAGCGGCTTTTCTCAACTGATCTTCGGGAATACCGACGGCGTCGGGCATTTTACCGCCGAACTGGTTGACGATAGCAACGCGGTCCTGCGGAACGGAAGACGCACCGTGCAGCACGATGGGGAAGCCGGGAAGACGGGTCGAAACTTCTTCCAGAATGTCGAAACGGAGCGGAGGGGGAACCAGAATACCGTCCGCATTTCTCGTGCACTGTTCGGGTTTGAATTTGTACGCCCCGTGCGAGGTGCCGATGGCGATCGCGAGGGAGTCACAGCCCGACTTGGTGGCGAATTCTTCCACTTCTTCGGGACGGGTGTAGGAGCCGACTGCATGGCTGACTTCGTCTTCGATGCCGGCGAGGGTGCCCAGTTCGGCTTCTACCGTAATGCCGCGGTCGTGCGCGTATTCGACGACCTTTTTGGTGACGGCGATATTTTCTTCAAACGGAAGGGAGGAAGCGTCGATCATGACCGAAGTAAAGCCGCCGTCGATGGCGTCTTTGCACATTTCGTAACTGGCGCCGTGATCGAGGTGCAGGCAGATGGGAAGACCGCTTTCTTCCACAGCCGCGTCTACCAGATGCTTCAGGTAAATGGGGTTGGCGTACTTTCTTGCGCCGGCGGAAACTTGCAGAATGAGCGGCGCGTCGAGTTCTTTCCCCGCGGCGACGATGCCCTGAATGGTTTCCATGTTGTTGACGTTGAACGCGCCGATCGCATAGCCGTTGGCGTACGCGTGGCGGAACATTTCTTTCGTTGTCATAAGTGGCATAATCGTAATACCTCCGTAAAACAAATACTGTTTTTTCATGCGCCGGAAAGGGTTTTCCGGCTGCTTTTCTCCTGCATTATACAATATTTCCCGCGGAAAAGAAAGTAAATTTCCGGACATTTTATAATTTTTTGAGGAAATGGCAAAAAAGAAGAGGGATTTTTTGCACACATGTGTTATACTGTGCAGGAAAAAGAATGCCCGCCGGGGAGAGAAAAGGCGGGCTTGCGGAGGTAAAGAAAATGACCGATCCGAGAGAAACCAAGTTGGCGGGCGTCCTCGTCAACTATTCCGTTCGCCTGAAAAAGGGCGAAAAAGTGCTGATCGAAGCCATCGGCGTGAGCGATTCGCTCATCATCGAAATCGTAAAAAAGGCGTACGAAGCGGGCGGGTACCCCTTCGTCAACGTCATCGACAACAAAATTCAGCGCGCGCTGCTTTCCGGGACCAGCGAGCAGCACCTTTCTTACTGGACGAAATACGACGCTTACCGCATGGACGATATGGACGCGTATATCGGCGTCCGCGGCGGGGATAATTCTTACGAACTGTCGGACGTCCCGGCGGACAGAATGTCCCTTTACAGCCGGCTGTATCAGCACCCCGTGCATCACGAACGCCGCGTGAAAAATACCAAATGGGTGGTGCTTCGTTACCCCAACGATTCCATGGCGCAACTTTCCGGTATGTCTACCGAGGCGTTTGAAGACTTCTATTTCGACGTCTGCACGCTGGATTACCGCAAAATGGACAAGGCGATGGACGCCCTGAAAGAACTGATGGACAAGACCGACGTCGTCCGTCTGACTGGCAAAGGAACCGACCTGACCTTCTCCATCAAAGGGCTGCCCGCCATCAAATGCTCCGGACAGGCGAATATTCCCGACGGGGAAGTGTACACCGCGCCCGTGAAAGATTCGGTCAACGGCGTCATCACCTACAACGCGCCCTCCATTCAGCAGGGCGTCAAGCACGAAAACGTGCGCCTGACCTTTGAAAAGGGCAGAATCGTGAAAGAAGAGGGCAACTATCCCGAAAAACTGCACGAAATTTTCAATACGGACGAGGGCGCGCGCTACGTCGGCGAGTTTGCGATCGGCGTCAATCCCTACGTCGTAAACCCCATGGGCGATATTCTGTTCGACGAAAAAATTTCCGGCTCCATTCACTTTACGCCGGGCGCCTGCTACGACGACGCCTACAACGGCAACAATTCCGCCGTTCACTGGGATCTGGTGTTTATCCAGACGCCCGAATACGGCGGCGGCGAGATCTATTTCGACGGTAAACTGATCCGGAAAGACGGCAGATTCGTCCTGCCCGAATTGTTCCCCTTA
The DNA here is from genome assembly GCA_934272745.1 of uncultured Clostridia bacterium. Lineage (GTDB taxonomy): Bacteria > Bacillota > Clostridia > Christensenellales > Borkfalkiaceae > SIG402. The sequence continues at coordinate 17,295 of CAKQSI010000018.1, forward strand.
AATCCCGAAAATCTGAAATAAGCGGGATTGCGGAAGTCTTGCTGCGGCGGAAGGCGTTCCCTGCGGGAAAGACGGGAATTTTCCGCCTGCGTTTTCCGCCGGTCTGCCGTAGGATTTTCCGCATAAAGCGGAACTGCCGCGGGATATTGCGGGGAAAGCGCGCTTTCGGCGGATTTTCGGCTCCCGCCCGCAAAAAGACAAAAAAACGATTGACTTGCGAAAAGAAAGCGGTTATAATAGGTAGCGGTAAAGAAGGCAGGAACTCTCCGCTTTGGAAAAACGTGGAAAGATCAGAACGAGTTTCCGCGCGGTTTCCGGTTCCTATAGAGCGCCCGCCGAGGTTACCGACCAAAATTTAGGAATTCATTTATATGGAGGATAGAATCATGGCTAAAGACACAAGAGTTGCGATTAACGGTTTCGGCAGAATCGGTCGTCTGGCTTTCCGTCAGATGTTCGGTGCGAAAGGTTACGAAGTCGTTGCGATCAACGACCTGACCAGCCCCAAAATGCTGGCTAACCTGTTAAAGTACGATACCGCGCAGGGCGGCTACTGCGGAAGAATCGGCGAAAACGCCCATACCGTTACTTCCAAAGAACCCGTTTTTGAAGAAGACGGCAAGACCGTAAAGGTTCCCGGTTCCATCACGGTTGACGGCAAGGAAATCACCATCTACGCTATGCCCAAGGCGCAGGATCTGCCCTGGGGAAAACTGGACGTCGACGTCGTTCTGGAATGCACCGGCTTCTACTGCTCGAAAGAAAAGTCCATGGCTCACATTCAGGCAGGCGCCAAGAAAGTCGTTATTTCCGCTCCCGCGGGCAACGACCTGAAGACCATCGTTTTCAGCGTAAACGAAAAGACCCTGACCAAAGACGATCAGATCATTTCCGCCGCTTCCTGCACCACCAACTGCCTGGCTCCGATGGCTGACACGCTGAACAAGTACGCTCCCATCGTTTCGGGTATCATGAGCACCATTCACGCTTACACCGGCGACCAGATGATCCTCGACGGTCCCCACAGAAAGGGTGACCTGAGAAGAGCGAGAGCGGGCGCTGCCAACATCGTTCCCAACTCCACCGGCGCCGCAAAGGCGATCGGTCTGGTTATTCCCGAACTCAACGGCAAACTCATCGGTTCGGCTCAACGCGTTCCCGTTCCTACCGGTTCCACCACCATCCTGACCGCTGTCGTCAAGGGGAAAGACGTCACGAAGGAAGGCATCAACGCCGCTATGAAAGCCGCCGCTTCCGAATCCTTCGGCTACAACGAAGATCAGATCGTTTCTTCCGACGTTATCGGTATGAAGTTCGGCTCGCTGTTCGACGCGACCCAGACCATGGTTTCCAAGATCGACGACGATACCTATCAGGTTCAGGTCGTTTCCTGGTACGATAACGAAAACTCCTACACCAGCCAGATGGTTCGTACCATCAAATACTTCGCCGAAATCTAACTTTCGCGAAGTCGGCTTTCCCTGCTTGGGGGAAGGAGTCGCCCTGCCGGGTTTTCCGGCGGCGGGAAAAATCAAGCCGGACTTTCCGGCGGAAAATCAAAAACTTCGGCGCGCCTCGCTTTTCGCGGGGCGCGTGTTTTTGTATAAAGAAAACCACCGGATAGTCTTGTGGTGCAATGGTTTTTTGTGGCATGGGTACGCCGGCGTTGTCAAAATTCCGCGGGCGGGGTTTGTTGTTAAGAAAAAAAGTTACAAAAAATCGTCATTGATGATTTTGCCGGACGGTTTTTTGTAATAAGAAAGGGGAGGGGCGCCAGCATTTTGCAGGCGCCCCACCTCCATGTGGTTTTGCCAAATGTTCTTAAAACGCCATACGTCCTGCGGTTTTCGGTACGAAAGCCGTCATATTTTTGCAGACAGAAAGGAACGCCGCAAGCAGATCGGTCGGTTTTTTAACCGGCAAAAGCCGGCAAGGGCGGCGCCGTATATCTTTCCCTGCGCCGTCATATAATATCCAGACAGGCAGGCGCTTCAGGTTCAAAAAGACGAGCGCTTCAGGTTCAAAGCAAAGTCCAAAAGGCGGGCGCTTTGGATTCAGAGCGGCGGGTGTTTTATAACCAAACAGGCGGGCGCTATGTCCAAAGCGAAAGGCGCTTTCGGGAGGGAGTATGGGGCTGTTTTCGGAAATGAAAAAAATCGCGCGGGCGGCGGGAGGGGAGCGGATCACGCTGTTTGCCCGCAGGTGTTATATCGAGGGAGCAACCGACGTTCCGCTGCTTTCCGAAAGCAGGGTGGAAGTCCGCACCAGACGCGGAACCATACGGCTGTCGGGAACGGGACTGTTTCTCGTCGGGTTTTATGCGGGGGACGCCGTGGTGTCGGGGACGATCCGGGCGGTGGAACGCCTGTGAAGAATCGTCGTATTTCCCCCGTCACGGGGGACCTTTCGATAACCGAAACCAAAAATCTGCCGCAGGTTGCGAAAAATCTTGCGGGTGCCGCGCAGCAAACCACGATAAAGAAACAAGCCGGCAGGAGAAAGCACGCCGCTCATAAAAAGCAAACTGCCGCGCAAAAAATTGCTCTCAAAAAGCAAACCGCCGCGCAAAAACGGCAGAAAAAAGAACTCCTCCGCCGGCAGAAAACGGCGCTTCGCCAAAAGATAAAAGAGCAGCGCAAAAAAGCGCAGGAACAGCGCCGAAAGATAAAAGAACAGCGCCGAAAGATAAAAGAGGAACGGAGAAAAAGAGAGGAAGAAAAGCGCCGCGGCTTTTTCTTTCGCCCGCTGCCGCGCCCGTTTCGGGGCAAAAGACTGATTTGCCGCATTACGGCGCAGTGGGAGAAGGACGAAATTCTGCTTTCCCGCCTTTCCGCACAAAAAATCGCCCTGCTTTCCATGAAAAAAGCGGGCGAAAACACGGTAATCGAAGTTTGCGCCGAAGATCGCGTCAAGGTGATTGCAATTTTGCGCGGTTTGTGTTATACTATCTTAAAGACAAATACAAGGGGGATTCTTGCCCCGCTTTACCTTGCGGCGAAAAGACCGGGTATTCTGCTCGGAATTGCGCTGTTTCTCGCCTTTTCGTACGCGGCAAAACCGCTGGTGCTTTCGGTGGAATACGAGGGCGGCGCGGTGTATTTGCAGGAAGAAGTTGCCGCGGTTCTTCGCGAAAATGGGGTGGAGCCCTGTCGTTTCGCGAAAAAAAGCACATTAAAGCGCGCGGAAAAACGGGCGCTGGCGTCTTTTCGCGTATTAAACCGGGTTTCGGTGGAAAAGCGCGGCTTTGTCGTGACCGTCACGCTGGAAGCCGATCCTCTGCCCGTCGAAACCGAAAAACCGCAAAAAATTTTGTCCGACCGGGCGGGAACGGTGCGCCGCATTACCGTGCTGCGCGGGAAAGCCGAAGTTTCCGCCGGGGACGAGGTGCAACCCGGCACGGTGCTGATTTCCGGCGTTCTTTCGGGGAAAGAAGAGGAAAAAGAGAGTTTCGCCGCGGGCGAAGTCGTCCTTTCCTGCAAATATCGAGAGGAGTTTCTTGGCGGCGATCTTACGGGAAGCCCCGGCGTGCCGAACGCGGACTATCTCGCCCTTTTAAGACTGAACGCCGTGCGCTTTTCCGGCGCGAAAGAGGTGGAAACCGACCTTTCGAGGATAGAGGAAAGGGACGGAAAATACGCCTACGTTATCGAATTTACGTACGTTTTCACCGTACGGGGAGGATATTGATTGGAGCAAAAGAGCAAGCGTTCCGTGAAAACGGAAAGCAATGAAATACTGATGAAACTTTTGGGTTCGTTTGACGAAAATCTGGAAACGATCGCAAAAGAATTCGGCGTTTCGTACGACGTGGGAGAAAAAGAAGTGATCTTTTTCGGCGCGGAAGCCGCGGTGACCGCCGCGGCGGAAGTGACGGAAGCGTTGATCACCCTGATTGAAAGCGGCGAACGCGCGGACAAGTCCCGCGTTTTATATCTTGCCGGGCTGAAGCAGGAAGGTTCCGCGGCAAATACCGCCGTGGACGCGGCAAAAAGCGTCGTCGCCGTCACCGCGCGCGGCAAGCAGATCCACTGCAAAACGGTGGGACAGAGAAAATACGTGGACGCTATCCGCAAAAATTCCGTAACCTTCGGCATCGGTCCCGCGGGGACGGGCAAGACCTATCTTGCGGTGGCGCTCGCCGTGGCGGCGTTCAAAAACAAAGAGGTGGACCGCATCGTGCTGACCCGCCCCGCAGTAGAAGCGGGCGAAAAACTCGGCTTTCTGCCGGGCGATCTGCAGACCAAAGTCGATCCCTACCTCCGCCCGCTGTACGACGCGCTTTCCGAGATGTTCGGGCAGGAAACCTACCAGAAGTTGATGGAACGCGGCAGTATCGAGGTCGCGCCGCTCGCCTATATGCGGGGCAGAACGCTCAACAACGCGTTCATTATTTTAGACGAAGCGCAAAATACCACGCGCGAGCAGATGAAAATGTTTCTGACCCGCATGGGGGAAGGCAGCCGCGTAGTCGTCAACGGCGACCTGACGCAGATCGACCTGCCCCGGGGCGTCGAAAGCGGACTGAAGCACGCCGCGGCGGTGCTGGAAAACGTGGAGGGCGTGGCGATTATTCCGCTTTCCGCGAAAGACGTCGTCCGGCACGAACTGGTCATGCGCATTATCCGCGCGTACGAAAAGGCGGACGAAGAGGGAAAAGCACATTCCTCTGTGCGGGAATCGGTTGTGCGGGAAAAGGTCGGCGATTCCAAAGGAAATACGGATGGTTTTGAAAAAGATTCCGTCGGGTTTGCGAAAGAAAAAGATCCGGGCGGCATTGCAAAGGGAAAGGGTCCGGACGGGCGCGTTTTAAGTTAAAGCGTTTTGAGTATCTGCCCTTGTCGGACGGGGTTGCCTTTGGCTGGCGGATATTTCATCGTACAGGCTTGCCCTCGTCGGGCGGGTTTGCCGCTAGTCTTGATTTGCCCGCGGGGCGCTATAAGTTAAGAAGTCCGGAGCGCTTGCCCGCGGCAAGGCAAAATTCTCCGGTTTCAAGAAGAAAAAGTTTCTCGTTTTCCGCTCTGTGAAAAACAAAAACGTTCCCGATTTTGCGGGACGTACCACCAAAAATCGGTACGCCTTTCACAAAAAACAAGGAGTAAAATGTTATACGATTTACCCAAAAGACAAAAAATGAAAGCCAGGGAGATCGCACTTTCCGTGCTGCTGTTCGTTCTGTATTTTCTGATCGTCAGCCTGGTGTGCAACCTTTCGGCGATGATTGACGGAGAGTTTTTAAGTCTCCTCAAACATTCGCCCGAACGGTTTTTGTATCTCGAGATCTCGCTCGGCTTTCTCGTCATCATCGCCTACTATTATTTCTTTTTTGAAAACGTAGGCGTTCTCATTAAGACCGGGCGGACGGTGATGGTGCTTTCCATCGTACTGCTGAATTTTGCGGGGGATTACCTCCTTGCAAAATACGTCAGCGTTTACGCGCGCCCCATGGCGCTTGCGGCGTTGCTTGCGCTGGCGCTCGTCGGCAGAAAGGAAGCGATTTTCCTCAACGTCTTTTCCTGCCTGACTACCTTTTTGTGCGATTCCTACCGCATGAGCGGCGGATACGACGCCGACCTTTACATCTTCGTTATCGTCGCGTTCGTGACGGGCATGCTGGCGATCTATCTCGCTTCGGGCATGCGCAGCCGCGCGAAGACCATTCTGCTCGGCTTTATTCTGGCGCTGCCTTCCGCCATCGCGTGCTATCTGCTTTCGGGATTTACGGTGGAAGCGCTGAAAAAATCCGCCATCTACGGGCTGACCGCAGGGCTGGGAAGCGCCGTGCTGTACGTGGCGTTTCTGCCGTTTTTTGAAGCGGTGTTCAACGTCGTCACCAACTACCGCCTGTACGAAATTACCGATCACAACGCGCCCCTGATGCGCCGGCTGATCAAGGAAGCGCCGGGGACGTTCAACCATAGCCTTGTCGTCGCGACCCTTGCGGAAGCCTGCGCCACGGCGATCGGCGTCAATCCCGAACTTGCCCGTGCCTGCGCCTACTACCACGACGTGGGAAAACTGGAACACCCGGAGTACTTCAAAGAAAACCAGCACGGCGTCAACCCGCACGACAGTCTGGACCCCGAACTTTCCACCAACATCATTCGTCAGCACGCCAGATACGGCAAGGAACTCATCGAAAAGGAACGCCTGCCGCAGATTCTGGCGGACGTTGCGCAGCAGCACCACGGCACGCTGCCCATCCGCTATTTTTACAGCAGAGCCGCGCGATTGACCGACGGGCATCTGGATATCAAAAAATTCTGCTACTACGGTCCCAAGCCGCAGACAAAAGTCGCTGCGATCATCATGATCTGCGACGCTTCCGAAGCGGTGTCGCGGACGCTTTCCGACCGGTCGCGCAGCGCGGTCGATCACGCCGTGAAAAAGATTATCGAAGAGCGGCTGGATTTCGATCAGTTTAACGACTGCCCCATCACCATGCAGGAATTATACACCCTCCGCACCACGCTGGTGGATAACATTTCCATGGTCTATCACGAACGCATCGCGTATCCCAAATTTAAATTCGTAAAAGAAGACGACACCCTGCCGGAAGAGAAGAAGTAAAGCTTTGGCGGGGAAACAGGACTGCCGGCAAGGCGGGCGGTTACGCCGCCTGTTTTCGGAGGAGCCGCAAAAGCAAAGGTGTTCCGAGCGTAAAGCGGGCGGATTTGTTAAGTTGTAAAAGGAAATAAGAGGAAATTCAAAATTTACAAGCCGCTTTTCTGGCCGGCGGCAATTCCCAAAAAGGAAAAAATACATGATTTCTATTACGGGCAAAGCGCCCAGACAGGATTTTACCCCCCTGCTTTCCGCCGCGGCGGAAGAACTGGGGATCACCGAAGAATATTCTCTCGAACTGATTTTCGTGGGGAGAAAGCGCATCAAAGACACCAATCGCGAATTCCGCGGGGTGGACAAGGTGACCGATATTTTAAGTTTTCCCGCAATGGATCTTACCGCGGGAAAGCTTCCGCACGCCGCCGATCACCCGTTTGAACGGGACGAGGAGGGGCGGCTGTTTCTGGGGTCGCTGATGATGTGCGATTCCCGCGTGAAGGAGCAGGCGAAAGAGTACGGGCATAGCGAGGAGCGGGAACGGAGTTACCTGCTTTGTCACGGCGTTCTGCACCTTTTGGGGTACGATCATATGGAAGAAGCAGACAAAGCGCTCATGCGCGAAAAGGAAGAAGCCGTTATGGCAAGGATGAATTTAACGAGATGAAAAGCGGAACGGTAGCCGTCATCGGCAAAGCAAACGCGGGGAAATCCACCCTGATCAACGTGCTGGTCGGGGAAAAAATTTCCATCGTTTCCCCCAAGCCGCAGACCACGCGGGATACCGTGCTCGGCATTCTGACCGAAAAGGACGATCAGATCGTGTTTTTGGACACACCGGGACTGTATAAAGCGTCTTCCCGCCTCAACGGGTACATGCAGAAAGAGGCGGAAACCGCCGCAAAAGACGTGGACGTGGTGTTGTATTTAATCGACGCGCACGAACGGCTGAAAGAGGAAGAAGTGCAGGTCGTTACCCGCTTTGCCGCGGGGAAAACGCCGCTGGTCGTCGCCATCACCAAGACCGATATCATGCCGAAAGAACGCGTGCCGGAAGTGCTTGCCGCGCTTGGCGAAGCGGTGCCCGGCGTGGACGTCGTGCCCCTTTCCGCAAGAAAGGGGCGCAACCTGAAAGAACTGAAACAAGTGCTGCTTTCCTACCTTCCGGAGGGGGAAGCGCTGTACCCGGACGACGTCGTTTCGGATAAATCCGAAAAGTTTATGTGCGCGGAGATCATGCGCGAAAAAATTCTGCTGAAGTATGAAAAGGAGATCCCGCACGGCGTCGCCATCGTCACGAACTTGTTTGAAGAGGACGAAAACGGCGTGATGCAGGTCGATCTCGATATCGTCTGCGAAAAGCAGAATCATAAAGCCATTCTCATCGGAAAAAGGGGAGAAGCGCTGAAAGAAACGCTGTCCTTTGCCCGGCAGGATATGGAAAAATTTCTCGGCAAGAAAGTGTTTTTAAAAGCCTACGTCGTCGTCAAGGAAAACTGGCGCGACCGCGAGTCTATGATCCGGGAATTCGGTTACGGAGAAAAGCGGATTTAAAGTTTTTGCAACCGGCTGCTTCGTCTTCCGTCGGTACGGAAGAAAGGCTTGCGCGGGTGCGTTTTGCTTTGCTGCCGGTTTAACCGTACGTTGTTTCGGATAGTTGTGCCGTGTGTTGTTGCCGGTACGTTTGCGGGCGATTTTCAAGCGCATTCCGCTTTTTAAAAAATGCGGAAAAGTAACGCGAATGTTCCCGATTTTGCATAACGTTCCTCAAAAAACGGATACTGTAGGTAAATCCGGAGGGAAAAATCATGCAAAACGATTCCTTAAAAAACAGAGAAAAAGCACGGGACGCCGCCTGGCGGATGTTCGCCACGACGGGCGACCCTTCTTACTACGACTTGTACGTTTCCTTGAAAGGGGACGACGAGTTTTAAGCGTTGCGGCGTTTGCGTTCCGAAAAACCGACCGTTCCGGCTTGCCGGGCGGATCGTAAAACATAAACGTTTGCTTACGGAAAGGCGCAAGGAAAAACGATGGAGATCAAAACGGCGGCGGTGGTCCTGAAAACCGCCGATTACAAGGAAAACGACAAACTTCTGACGCTGTTTTCGGCAGACAGGGGTAAATTTACCGCCTGCATTAAGGGGGTAAGAAAACCGACGGCGCGGCTTCGTCCCGCCGCGCAGCCCTTTACGCTTGCCGAATTCGTGCTGTCGGAACGGCGCGGGTTTTACACCGTTACGCAGGCGGAAGTGCTGGACTCCTTTTTTGCCGTGCGCGCCGATCTGGACAAATTTTACTGCGCCTCGGCAATGGCGCAGTTTTTGTGCCTTCTGATCGAAGAAGGGCAAAGCGAGCCCGATCTTTTTGCCGAATTTATGGACGCGCTCAAGCGCTTTTCGTACCAGAAAGTGGACCCGAAATTGTACCTTGTGCGCTTTTTGCTGTTTGCGGCAAAAGATCAGGGTGTGGGGGCGGATTTTTCCGCCTGCGCCGTTTGCGGAAGAGAATCGGACGAGATGGCGTTTTCGTTTGCGGACGGGTGCGTGCGCTGTGCCGCGTGCCGAAAAGCGGGGGACGTCCCCTTAAAAAACGACGTTTATCTGCTCCTGAAAACGGTGGAAGAAGCGGATGCGGACGACCTCGCCGGCAAAAAGGGCGACCCCGCCGCAGAACGCGGGGCGCTTCGGCTGCTTGCCGATTATTTTTTGCAGCACGAGGACCTGTCGCTTTCTTCGTTGGAACAGTATCTCGAATTTTCTTCGCCGAAGAAAACCGCGCCGCAATAAATCCGGCGAAACCCGCCCTTATGGCTTCCTTTTCCGAAGGAGGCTTTCTTTTTGCCCCGGTCTGCCGGGCGCCTTGCTTTGGTTTGTCTCCGGGCGGGATAATCTTGCGCGGGAAAGCGACGCATGCGTTTTTTTATCGCCGGTTGCCCGCAAAAGCGGGAATTTCCTTTCCGTTCTCGTTTTTTCTCCCCAAAAATTCCCGCCGTGGCAGAAAATTTGCAATTTTCCGTAAAAACAGCCTTAAAAAACTTGAAAAAATGCGAATTTTATATTACAATAGACAATGCCAAAACTGGTACGACAAGTTATGAAATTCTTTAGGAGGACTTTTCATGAAAAAGTATGTTTATCTTTTCACCGAAGGGAACGCAAAAATGCGCGAACTGCTCGGCGGAAAAGGCGCTAACCTTGCGGAAATGACCAACATCGGTCTTCCCGTTCCTCAGGGATTCACCATCTCTACGGAAGCCTGCACGCAGTATTACGAAGACGGCAGACGCATCAACGACGAGATTCAGGCGCAGATCATGGAATATATCGCCAAGATGGAAGAAATTACGGGCAAGAAATTCGGCGATAAGGAAAATCCGCTGCTCGTTTCCGTCCGTTCGGGTGCGAGAGCGTCCATGCCCGGTATGATGGATACCATCTTAAACCTCGGTCTGAACGAAGAAGTAGTCGAAGTTCTTTCCAAAAAATCCGGCAACCCCAGATGGGCTTGGGACTGCTACAGAAGATTTATTCAGATGTTCTCCGACGTCGTTATGGAAGTCGGCAAGAAATATTTTGAAAAACTCATCGACGAGATGAAAGAAAAGAAAGGCGTCACGCAGGACGTCGAACTGGACGCCGACGATCTGAAGACTCTTGCCAACCAGTTCAAAGCCGAATATAAAAAACAGCTCGGCAAAGACTTCCCGTCCGACCCGAAAGAACAGCTGTTCGAAGCGATCAAAGCCGTTTTCCGCAGCTGGGACAACCCCCGCGCCAACATCTATCGTATGGACCACGACATTCCGTACAGCTGGGGTACTGCCGTTAACGTCCAGATGATGGCGTTCGGCAACATGGGCGACAACTGCGGTACCGGCGTTGCCTTTACCCGTAATCCCGCAACCGGCGAAAAGGGTCTGATGGGCGAATTCCTGACCAACGCGCAGGGCGAAGACGTCGTTGCCGGCGTTCGTACCCCGATGCCCATCGCCAAGATGGCGGAAATCTTCCCCGACGTATACAAGCAGTTCCTCAAAGTCTGCGAAACGCTGGAAGATCACTATCGCGATATGCAGGATATGGAATTCACCGTCGAAAACGGTAAACTCTATATGCTTCAGACCAGAAACGGTAAGAGAACCGCTGCCGCCGCTATCAAGATCGCTTGCGACCTGATCGACGAAGGCATGATCACCGAACAGGAAGCTCTGATGCAGATCGACGCGAAGTCGCTCGACATGCTTCTGCACCCGACCTTCGACGCCAAGGCGCTGAAAGACGCCGATAAAAACGACGTCGTCGGTAAAGGTATCGCCGCTTCTCCGGGCGCTGCCGCTGGTACGGTCGTCTTCACCGCCGAAGAAGCCGCGAAACTGGGCAAAGCCGGCAAAAAGGTCATTCTGGTCAGACTGGAAACTTCTCCCGAAGATATCGAAGGTATGAAATACGCGCAGGGTATTCTGACCGTCAGAGGCGGACAGACTTCCCACGCGGCGGTCGTTGCAAGAGGTATGGGAACCTGCTGTGTTTCCGGTTGCGGCGACATTAAGATGCACGAAGAAGAAAAGTACTTCGAACTCGCCGGCAAGACCTTCCGTGAAGGAAGCGAACTCTCGCTGGACGGTTCTACCGGTAAAATCTACGATATCATGATCAAGACCGTTCCCGCAGATCCCAACTCCGGATACTTCGGCAGAATCATGAAACTTGCCGACAAATATAAGGCGATGGGCGTCCGCACCAACGCGGATACGCCGGCCGACGCTGAAAGAGCCGCCGAACTGGGCGCGCAGGGTATCGGTCTTTGCCGTACCGAACACATGTTCTTCGGTCCGGGCAGAATCGATAAGTTCCGCGAAATGATCTGCTCCGAAACCGTGGAAGAACGGCAGAAAGCCCTCGCGAAGATCGAACCGATGCAGCAGGCTGACTTTGAAGGTCTGATGGAAGCGCTGAAGGGCATGCCCGTTACCATTCGTTTCCTGGATCCGCCTCTTCACGAATTCGTTCCCACCGAAGAAAAAGATATCGAAGAACTCGCAAAAGCGCAGGGCAAGACCGTTGACGAAATCAAGATGATCTGCAACTCGCTGCACGAATTCAACCCGATGATGGGTCACCGCGGCTGCCGTCTTGCCGTCACCTATCCCGAAATCGCAGTGATGCAGACCAAAGCCATCATCAAGGCTGCGATTAACGTCCAGAAACGTCATCCGGACTGGAAAGTCGTTCCCGAAATTATGATCCCGCTGGTCGGCGAAGTGAAAGAACTTGCCTTCTGCAAGAAGACGGTTGTCGAAACCGCCGATGCGGAAATCAAGGCTTCCGGCATTGATCTGAAGTACGAAGTCGGTACCATGATCGAAATTCCCCGTGCGGCTCTTACCGCGGACGAGATCGCGAAAGAAGCGGAATTCTTCTGCTTCGGTACCAATGACCTGACGCAGATGACCTTCGGCTTCAGCCGTGACGACGCGGGTAAATTCCTGCCCTCCTACTATGCCGCGAAGATTTACGAATCCGATCCGTTTGCAAGACTGGATACGGTCGGCGTCGGCAAACTGATGGATATGGCTGTGAAACTCGGCCATGCGACGAGAAAGAACATCCACTGCGGTATCTGCGGCGAACACGGCGGCGATCCCTCCAGTATCGAATTCTGCCACGAAATCGGACTGGATTACGTTTCCTGCTCTCCGTTCCGCGTTCCCATCGCTCGCCTTGCTGCCGCACAGGCTAACATCCGTAATCCGAGGGCGTAAGCTTTTGGCGGAAAACGGTTAAATTCCGGCATTTTAATACTGAATTTTATGAAAAACAGCCATTCTCGCTTGAGTCTGGCTGTTTTTTTACTCTTCTGAAAGCAGCCAAAAATCGGAAAATATGCTAAAATAGCGGGGTGGTTCCTCAAATGTTACATTTTTCCATATATACTGTTGTATGTAAAAGAGGGCGATAAAAGAGAGGTATTTTATGTCGAAATATAAATTGATTATAGAGTATTACTTAAAAGGAAACAACCGCACGCAGATCGCTACGCTTTGCGATTGTTCGCGCACGACCGTCTGGACGGTTTTGAAAAGAGTAGACGCTATCGGACTTGACGAACTGAGCGGAATGAGCGAAAAAGAACTTGCTTATTTGCTTTTTCCCAAAAGGGCGAAACCGGGAGACGGGTATCTGATTCCGGATTTTAAGTGGGAAGAATTTCAGATGATGAAACACCGTTCGTCGATAAGGCTTTGCTGGCGGAGATATTGTAAACGCGCGGCAAAGCAGAACTTGATGGCGTATAGTTGGAAAGTTTTTCTGACTTCGTATAACGATTACCGCCGACCGAAAATACAGGTTGACGATCCGGACGACAAAATCAGGACAAAACTGAAACATTACAACTTATTGTTGGCTTATTGCGAGAGCGATAAGGTGATGTATTCCGTGATTCAGACGGAAAAGGAAATGTGGCTGAAATCGCTTGGACTGGACGAAAGCAAGATTATAGATGATAGAGAAAAGTAAAACAAATTAAAACTTCTTTGAATTTATTTCAAATACCTATTGCAAAACATACCGGAATATGGTATAATTGAATAAAGTAGTCAATGAGGTGTATTATGGCAGCAAGTTATAAAAAATTATTCAAATTATTGATAGACAGGGAGATGAAGAGCAAGGAACTCGCCGCGCTCGCAAATGTAAGCCCCGCAACGCTTGCAAAAATGAAGAAAGACGGCGTTTCGGTGAATTCCGACGTGCTTATAAAAATCTGCACGGCACTGGGCTGTACGCTTGACGATATCGTCGAAATCGTGGACGACGAAAAATAATTGCAAAACTCAAGAGAAATATTTTAATTATGACCGTAGTTGTCATGTTATGTATGATAAAATAGAAAGAACGAAAAAGTATACAGGAGAAAAGCGAAATGGCGGATATTAAAAAAGAGCAGGAACGCGAAGAATTACACAAAGCGATTTGGAACATAGCGAACGACCTTAGGGGGAGCGTTGACGGCTGGGATTTTAAGCAGTACGTTTTAGGTATAATGTTTTATCGCTACATTTCCGAAAATATCGCGAATTACATAGATACGGGCGAACATGCCGCGGGAAACGTTGATTTTCACTATGCCGATTTATCCGACGAAGCGGCGGAAGAAGCGAGAGCCGATATGGTGGAAACGAAAGGTTTCTTTATTCTTCCGAGCCAACTTTTCGTAAACGTTCGTAAAAGGGCAAGCAAAGACGAAAATCTTAACGAAACGCTTGAAAAAATCTTCAACGCGATAGAATCTTCTGCGCAAGGAACGGATAGCGAGGACGATTTTAAGGGCTTGTTCGACGATATAGACGTAAACAGCAACAAACTCGGCGCAACGGTGGCAAAGCGTAACGAAAAACTCGTAAAACTTCTCGACGGTATCGGCGATATGAAACTCGGCGATTATAAAGATAATACTATCGACGCGTTCGGCGACGCTTATGAATTTTTAATGGGTATGTACGCATCTAACGCAGGGAAGAGCGGTGGCGAGTATTTCACTCCGCAAGAGGTCTCCGAATTGCTTACGCGGCTTACGGTGGTAGGGAAAACGCAAGTTAATAAGGTTTACGATCCCGCTTGCGGTTCGGGTTCGCTCCTTTTGAAATTTGCCAAAATTTTGGGCAAAGAAAACGTTCGGCAAGGTTTTTACGGGCAAGAAATCAACCTTACCACATATAACCTTTGCCGTATCAATATGTTTTTGCACGATATCGACTTCGATAAGTTCAATATCGCGTGCGAAGATACGTTAATTAGTCCGCAACATTGGGATGATGAGCCGTTTGAGGCAATCGTTTCAAATCCGCCGTATTCCACAAAGTGGGCGGGCGACGATAATCCGATTTTAATCAACGATACGAGATTTTCGCCCGCGGGCGTGCTTGCACCGAAATCGAAAGCCGATCTCGCGTTTGTTATGCACTCGCTTTCGTGGCTCTCTACGAACGGCACGGCGGCAATCGTATGCTTCCCCGGGATTTTCTATCGCGGCGGCGCGGAACAAAAAATTCGTAAATATTTAGTGGATAACAACTTTATCGATTGTATTATTCAACTTCCCGATAACCTTTTCTTCGGCACGAGCATTGCAACGTGCATAATGGTGCTTAAAAAGAGCAAAAACGAGAACGCAACGCTTTTTATCGACGCCACCGCAGAGTGCGAAAAGGTAACGAACAACAATAAACTTCGCGATAAAAATATTGAAAATATCCTTAAAATGTTTATCGATAGGGCGGATATCGCGCACAAAGCGCGGTTGGTGCAAAATTCGGAAATTGCGGAAAACGATTATAATTTATCGGTGTCTACTTATATAGAAAAGGAGGATACTCGTCAAGCGATAGACATAAAGGCGTTGAATAAAGAAATTGCGGAAATCGTTGCCCGCGAGCAAGTTTTGCGCGACGAAATAGATAAAATCATCGCCGAAATTGAGGGGTAAAATTATGGAAACTGTAATTTAGCGAAATTAAGTTGATGTACCTATAAAGAATAAACTTTATATGTGATTGAATGATATTTTGTATGCTAAACAAAAACATAAAGGAGAATAAAAATGAGAATTATAATTACACCGGTAAGTTTGGTCGATCTGATTTCTGTCGGTGCAGCGATAGTCGCCGCAGTATTTGCTGTTTTAACTTGGATTTTGCAGGTTAAACCAAATATTAAAATAGAGTGCGAGCCTTTTTTGTTGAATATGGGAGTTAAATCTTTTCCGAAAGAAAATCAAATAGCCTATTTAGTGATAAATAATGTTGGACACATCCCAGTATGTCTTTCTGACGTTAAGCTTCGTTATGGTAATATGCTGTATTCAAAAAGTTTAATACGAGAAATGACAGTAGTAAATTCATTTGAGATAAAAAAGATACCGATTAAAATTATAGACATTATAAGCTTAATTGGGGACGATAGAATTAAAAATAACAAAATTGTATTTGAGCTATGCTTTTCCACAGGTAAGAAAATGATATGTAAAACATCATATACTGGAAAAAGTATCGTAAATATTCCCATCGTAGACGCCAAAAAGGTGATTTGAGAAAGTGCCAAACTAAATAACATAATTTATTTGCTTTTAAGCGTACCGAAGTTGCTTGTTTTTAATTTGAAAGAAAATAAATATAGCGAATTGCAGTTGTGGAGAGTTGATAGATATAAAAAAACTGCGGAGAAGTTAATAAGCAAAAAAGGTTAGAGGTACATAATGGTAAAAATCGATCCAAATAAACCACTGCCAGATCATACGAAATTGCGATATGAAGAATGTTACGCAAAAGCATTTTTAGAATTTTATTATCCGAATAAGTATTCCGATTTAATAATTCAAGACAAGCCAGATCTGTATGATTCCATAAATGAGGTAGGCATTGAAGTTGTGGAAGCAGAAGACACAAGAAAAAAAGAGACAGAAAAATTGTGGTACACTATGCCTTATGTTTCAGGATGTAAGCAACAAAAAAACAAGGAAAGGATGAAACAATTAGGAGAGGAATATACCGAAGGTATTCAAGTGTGGAATAGATCGATAATCTATGATAGAGACGTTGATTCACAACCTTTTGATGTTGCTTATAATGCTATAAAACAAAAATTAAATAAACTTAACTGTGGAAAGTATAAGTTATGTAAACAGTATGAATTGTTTATCTATTCAGAACTTATGATACGAAAAGAATGGCACGAAAAAATGCTGAAACGATTGGCGGATATATCTGCAGAGTATGAACTGCAATATTGTTATATACATATATCAACCCAAGATTCTTTATGTTCGTATGGCATTAAAGACAATAAATTTATAGTTTTTAATATAGAAAAAGATCAAAAAATGCTTGCCATTAAAGCAAGAGAACTTGTTGAACAAGGTGAAAACGGATGAGTAAGTTAGAAGAATTGATAAAAGAATTTTGCCCGAACGGGGTGGCGTATAAAAAAATTGGGGATGTATGTATTGTTGAGACGGGAGGAGAACCTCCAGAAAATTCAGTAAAGGGCAAACATCCAACAGGTGAATATATTTATCCGATATATTCAAATGGGGTTGGTGAAAATGCATTATGGGGTTTTTCAGATTCATATAGAATAAATATACCGTCAGTAACATTTTCTTCAATTGGAACAATTGGATGTCCTACATTGAGAGAAACTGCTTTTACTCCAATTATAAGGTTGAAAGTTTTATATCCGAAAAATAATACGGAACTAGATGTTAGGTTTCTTAAATATTCTTTGGAAACAGTAGAGTTTAAGCAACAGAAATCTTCTGTCCCTAATATAAATGCTAATATGATAAAAAGCATTATAATTCCGTTGCCGGCTCTGCCGGTACAGCGTGAAATAGTCCGAATATTGGACAGTTTCACACTGTATAGTGATGAGTTGAAAAATAAATTGAACGAAGAACTTACAACTCGCCGTAAGCAGTACGAATTTTATAGAGATAAGTTGCTTAACTTTTCAAATGAAATACAATTCTTTGCTTTGGGGGATGTAATCATCTCATTAACCACAGGGCTGAACCCTCGTCAATTTTTTCATCTTAATACTCCTGATGCAAAAAATTATTATGTAACAATTAGAGAGTTGCAAAACGGCAAAATTGTATTTACAGATAAAACGGACAGGATAAATGATATTGCTTTAAAACTCTGTAATAATCGGTCAAATTTAGAAGTCGGGGATGTTTTATTTTCAGGAACAGGCACAATCGGAACAACTGCTATCATCGATAAGCCGCCTTTAAATTGGAACATTAAGGAAGGCGTTTATGCTATAAAACCTAATAAACAGAAAATAAATTCAAAATTTCTTATGTATTTGCTTCAATGTCAATCGGTAAGAGATTTATATTTGTCAAAAGCGGCAGGCGGAACGGTACAGAGTGTTCCAATGGGTGAAATGAAAAAAGTAAAAATTCCCGTGCCGCCGATTGAAGTGCAGGAAAGAATCGTAAAAGTGCTGGATAACTTCGACGCGATTTGTTCTGATTTGGGGATAGGACTTCCTGCGGAAATCGAAAAAAGACAAAAACAATATGAATATTACCGCGAAAAACTGTTGACATTCGACGGCAGGTCTGAGACAATTTTTAGACAGACAGACAGACAGACAGACAGACAGACAGACAGACAGACAGACAGACAGGGCTGATTAGGCTTTTGCAGTACGTTTACGGGTTTGCGTTTGTCCGTTTGGGCGATATAGGAAAAGTTTCAATGTGTAAACGCATTATGAAAGCCGATACAACAAACGAAGGCGATATACCGTTTTATAAAATAGGTACTTTTGGTAAAAAAGCGGATGCGTTTATAAAAAAAGATAAATACGAAGAGTATAAAGCAAAATATTCATATCCGAAGAAGGGGGATGTTTTGATTTCGGCTGCGGGAACTATCGGAAGATCTGTTATTTATGACGGCAAGCCGGCGTATTATCAAGATTCTAACATTGTATGGCTGGAACATGACGAAACTATGGCGTTAAATAAGTATTTGTTTTATATATATCAAACGAACCCTTGGAGAATATCCGCAGGCGGAACTATATCAAGATTGTATAACGATAATATAACGAGTACGGTTATTCCTTTGCCCTCGCTTGAAAAACAAAAAGAAATTGAAAAAATTCTTGATAAATTCGATAGTATATGTAACGATTTAAGCGCAGGTTTGCCCGCTGAAATAGAACATCGGCAAAAACAATACGAATATTACAGGGATAAACTATTAACATTTTAAGGGGTAAAAGCAGTAATGTGGCATTGAAACGAGGTGAAATTTTGGAGACTTTTGACGAAGAAAAAGTAGTGTTTGAAAATTATAAAAACATACCATCAAGCAAAATAAAATATAATGGTAGATTTTTTCATTGCCTTCGTATAGAAAAATTAACCCGAAGTCTTTTCTTCAACAATTCTTGGATAAACTCATCCGGTAAAAATGATTTGCCTCCCGATTTTCATAATGACAAGCATCAAATTATGCTGGAAGTTATGCGAATTGATGATTGTGTTAATGAACTAAATGGTAAACATGTAAGCAATTCTTTTGAAAAAGCAAATGTTTTCATGAAAAATGTTGCAGGAAAGGATTATAAAAAAACGTTGAACGGAACTTTGGTTTTTATTCCGGATACTCGTAATTCAAATGATTTTAATTTTAGAGGATACCTTACTAATTTTGAAAAAGTGATACGCGGGCACTCTGAAAAAGTTGCAAAATATAGACTTAATTACCCGAAATGCAAAACGATCGTTTTTCTTGTCTGTGACGAATCGAATAATTATATACAAGTGTTAGATAAAAACGATTTAGAAAGAGAAGATGAAAAAGATGTTTTTATAAATAGGTTTTATCCTCATTATCAATTTGACGATGCAAGGTTTATTGATATAATTAAAAAATGCTCGGCGGATTATTTAATATGGTTTGGCCGTTTTAAATCACTTTATATTAACAATAAAGAGATTAACTATCCAAGAGTATGTATTTACGATATAAAACATATTAAAAGAAATGGATTAACTTATAATCATGATTTAATGTTTAAGGTTAAGGAGGAACAAGTAAATGAGTTTTTATAACGTTGTTTCGGCAAGTGATGAAAGTACTGTTATAACCGAATATAAGCCTTCCGCCAAGCGTTCGGATTCGTACCAAAGCGAAGCGGATTTAGAGCGCGAATTTATTCGGCTACTCGGCGAACAGAGTTACGAATATTTGAATATTAAAAGCGAAGAGGACTTAATAAAAAATCTCCGCAAAAAGCTCGAACAACTCAATAATTACGAGTTTACGGACGGCGAATGGAAACGCTTTTTTAACGAGTGCATGGCAAACCCCAACGAGGGGATCGTTGAAAAAACGAGAAAAATTCAAGAGGACAACGTTCAAAATTTAAAGACGGACGCAGGCTTTACGAAAAACATTACGCTGATAGACAAAAAGAATATACATAACAACAAGCTGCAAGTCATCAATCAATACGAGGCTACCGGCAATTACGATAATCGTTACGACGTTACTATTTTGGTGAACGGTTTGCCGCTTGTGCATATAGAATTAAAGCGGCGTGGTGTTGCCATTAAAGAGGCGTTCAATCAAATCGACCGCTATCAGCGCGACAGTTTTTGGGCTTCCTGCGGACTTTACGAATACGTGCAAATTTTCGTGATTTCCAACGGAACGAATACGAAATATTACTCGAATACCACGAGATTTAACCACATTAAAGATAGCGCGAGCGGACAAGCCAAGAAAAAGGAAAAGACGAGCAATAGTTTTGAATTTACTTCTTTTTGGGCTGACGGGAACAATCGCACTATTCCCGATCTTGTGGATTTTACCAAAACGTTTTTTGCAAAACATACTCTGCTTGCGATTTTAACGAAGTATTGTGTTTTTACTTCCGAAAACATGTTGCTTGTAATGCGCCCGTATCAGATTGTGGCAACGGAGCGGATTTTAAACCGCATCGAAATCGCGAACAACTATAAAAAATACGGTAGCGTTGCGGGCGGCGGATATATTTGGCATACGACGGGTTCGGGCAAAACTTTGACCTCGTTTAAGACGGCGCAACTTGCGAGCGGACTTGGTTTTATCGATAAAGTTTTATTCGTCGTCGACAGAAAAGACCTCGACTATCAGACGATGAAAGAATACGATCGTTTTGAGAAGGGCGCGGCGAACAGCAATACTTCGACGGCGATTTTAAAGAAACAACTTGAAAATTCAAATTGCAAAATCATCATTACCACCATTCAAAAACTTTCGGTATTTATCGCAAAAAACAAAGGGCATGAAGTTTTCGATAAAAAGGTAGTTATTATTTTCGATGAGTGCCACCGTTCACAATTCGGCGATATGCACCTCGATATAGTCAAAAACTTTAAGAAATATTTCTTATTCGGGTTTACGGGTACGCCTATTTTTGCCGTCAACGCAAATTCGGGCAAGCATGCTAATTTAAGAACGACCGAGCAAGCCTTCGGGGATAAATTGCATACCTATACTATTGTGGACGCAATCAACGATAAAAACGTGTTGCCCTTCCGCGTTGATTACGTTAAAACGCTTGAAAAAGAGCCCGATATCGACGATGCGAAGGTTTGGGATATCGACAGGGAAGCGGTTTGGAATTCGCCCGACAGGATAGAGAAAGTAGTTAAATACATACTCGATAATTTCAACCGCAAGACGTACAGAAACGAAAAAAGTTATTCGTTTAACAGCCTTTTGAATATTCAGGAAGTCGCTTCCGCTAAAAATGACGCTGAGGAAATTAAGCAGAAATTGCGGCTTTCGGGATTTAACTCTATTATCTGCGTTTCTTCGGTAGAGGCTGCGAAACTGTATTATAACGAGTTCAAAAAGCAAATGGCTGAAAACCCGAACAAGGCTTTGAAGATTGCTACGATTTTCAGTTACGGGGCGAACGAAGAAGAACAAGACGGCATTTTGGACGAGGAAGACCCGGAAGATACCACGCGGTTGGATTCTTCTTCGCGCGATTTTTTGGCGGGCGCGATTAAAGATTATAACGCTACGTTCGGAACGAGTTACGATACGTCGAGCGATAAATTCCAAAATTATTATAAAGACGTTTCTTTGCGAATGAAGAACAGACAGATCGATTTGTTAATCGTCGTAAATATGTTT
This sequence comes from uncultured Clostridia bacterium, assembly GCA_934272745.1. Classification (GTDB taxonomy): domain Bacteria; phylum Bacillota; class Clostridia; order Christensenellales; family Borkfalkiaceae; genus SIG402. The sequence goes on from CAKQSI010000018.1 coordinate 38,566, forward strand.
TTGACGGGCTTTGACGCGACTACGCTTAATACGCTTTGGGTGGATAAAAACCTGAAGGCGCACGGGCTCATTCAAGCCTATTCAAGAACGAACCGTATTTTGAATTCGATAAAAACTTACGGCAATATCGTATGTTTCAGGAATTTACAGAAACGCACGGACGATGCGATTTCGCTTTTCGGTGATAAGGAAGCCGGCGGAATCGTCTTGATGAAGGGCTATAAAGATTATTATTACGGCTATACCGATAAAGACGGTAAGCTAAAACCGGGGTATATTTTGCTTGTGCAAGATTTACAGGACAAATTCCCTTTGGACGAGCAAATTTTGGGAGAAAAGGCTAAAAAAGAGTTTATTTCATTGTTCGGCGCAGTGCTCAGAATGAGAAATTTGTTGGCTTCGTTCGACGAATTTGCAGGCAATGAGTTTTTAACCGAGCGCGAAATGCAAGATTATACGGGCAAATATATCGATTTGCGCGACGAATTTGTGAAAGGCGGGAAGGATAAAGAAAATATTAACGATGATATCGTATTCGAAGTGGAACTTATCAAACAAATCGAAATCAATATCGATTATATCTTAATGCTTGTTAAAAAATATCACGACAGCCATAAAAACGATAAAGAGGTGCTTATATCGATACAAAAAGCGATCGATTCGAGTTTTGAGCTGCGTAGTAAGAAAAAACTGATCGAAACGTTCGTGGACGGGATTAACGACGTTGACGACGTTATAATCGAGTGGCGGAATTTTGTTACCGAAGAAAAGGAGAAAGAACTTGCTGAAATTATAAAAGAGGAAAATTTGAAGCCCGAGGAAACGCGGCAATTTATCGAATATTCGCTTAGAGACGGAGCGCTTAAAACCACGGGGACGGACATCGATAAGATTTTACCGCCCGTTTCGCGCTTCGGCGGTGGCAGAGAAAAGAAAAAACGTAACGTTATCGCTAAACTATCAAGCTTTTTCGACCGTTTCTCGGGGCTGTAAAGAAGAGGGGAAAGTGGTTAACGATTTGAAAATATAAAATTATGCGGGAAGGTGATGTATAATGAAAGTAGGAATTAGTGAGGAGTCTTTTATAAAAGAATTTTCTGAAAGTCTAAAAAATGGGAATGCTTCATTTTTTATCGGCTCCGGAATATCGAGAAAGGCGCAATATGTTGGCTGGAAAGATGTTTTACGGGAGTGTGCTATCGATATAGGTTTAGATGTCGAGCAAGAAAACGATTTGATTACGTTAGCCGAATATTATGTTAGAGATAATCAACGGACTAAAATTACTGAAACAATTAAAAATTTTTTTGCTGACTCGAAAGGCGAAATACAGGATATACATAAAATTATAGCGTCTTTACCTGTTAATAGTGTTTGGACGACAAACTATGATACTTTAATAGAAAGGGGTTTTGCTTCTGCAGGGATAACTACTACTGTAATAACCGATGATTTATCTTATAGGAATATCGACAGAACTGCAGATGTGAAAATTTATAAAATTCATGGTTCGGTGAAAAACGCTGATAAATGCATTATTGCAAGACGTGATTATGATGAATTTGCAAGGACTCATGATATAGTTTTGTCAGAACTAAAAGGCGAAATGTGTTCAAATTCCTTTTTATTTTTAGGCTATAGTTTTAGTGATACGGATATTCAACATATTTTAACAAGAATTCGGCTGACTTATGACAAAGAACATCCGCAAAGACATTTCAGTATTATTGAAGAAGTAAAAAGAAATCCAAAAGAAACGGACGCTGAATTTGAATACAGAAAAAATAAGCAATCACATTATGTTTCGGATATGCAATCGTATGGAATCAATGTTCTGCTTGTGGAATCTTATGATAGAATCGAGCAAATATTATCGACGATAAGAAATAAAGTCTTTGCGCGAAATGTTTTAATTTCAGGAGCATACGAGAGCAGTGATGCGATAGCAGAATCAAGAATTTCTCCGGTTGCTACAAAATTATCAACAGAATTAATTAAAAGTGGATATAAAATCTATACCGGATATGGAAAAAATATCGGAGCCGATATAGTGAATGGCGTTTATAACGCTTGCTCGGATTTGGGGGCTAAGTCAAAAAAATTCGATGATAATATCGTTATTTATCCTTTTCCCTATAAAGGGACTAATAAAGAGTCAAAGAAAAAAATTTATTTTGAAATAAGAAGCCGAATGGCTTCATCGACAAAAATAATGATTGTGATAGCCGGAAAAAATAAAAGTCGCAATTCGGCGGGAGTATATCAAGAGTATCAGTTGGCAAAAGAGCAGGGGAATTTAATTATTCCTATTGCCTCAACGGGTGGTTCGGCAAGAGAAATTTGGGATGAATTAAATAGGCAAAATTCTTACAATGACAACGAGTTGTTTCAAAAGTTGGGAACAGAAACGGCACCGGATGAAATTGTGAATGTTGTAATGAAATTAATAAATGATAATGGAGTAAAATAAAATGGGACACAAAATATTTGTATCATATAAATATCGCGATTCAAATGTTAAAAAGATTACTAATAATTATTGGGCTGACGACACAGTGCGAGACTATGTAGATCAATTACAACAATATTTTGATAATGGGGATGATATATATAAGGGAGAGGAAGACGGGGAAGATTTATCAAACTTGCCAGATGAAACTATTTGGAAACAGTTAAAAGATAGAATATATGATAGTACACTGACGATTGTAATGATATCTCCAAATATGAAAACACAGCAAAATGAAAGAGATCAATGGATTCCGTGGGAAATATCGTATTCACTAAAAGAAGTTTCCCGAAAAAATAAAGCGGGTAACGATGTAACAAGTAAGAGTAATGCGATTTTGGCTTTGATTATTCCGGATAGAGATGGATCTTATTCATATTACACCGAGGATCGCAGGTGTTGTTCTTCTGGGTGTAGAGTTCTTAAAACCGATAGATTGTTTACTATACTGAAAAAGAATATGTTTAATAAGAAAAAGCCAGAAAAAAGTCAATGTTATGCTAATGATATTATTTATCATGGTGATTGCAGTTATATAATGTCAATAAAATGGGATGACTTTGTAGCAGATCCGCAAAAATACATAGAAAAAGCATATTTATTGCAAAATTCAATTGAACAATACGTAATAACCGAAGAAATAGGATAGACGATGGCGGATATTCCGAGAGCATATAAACTGAATAAGGAGAAGTGGGCGGCGGAGGAAAACGGGAAGTTTCTGTATTATTTTTACGACCGCAAAAAACTGACGTCGGTTGCGCTTCCCGAAGAGCAGTTCGATAAACTCGTGGAGATGGACAGGGAGTATTATAATCTCGAACGCCGTGAACACAATCATAAAACGACGTTCAAAAAGTCTGCAAATGCCAACGGCTATAAGAAAATCGATATAGAAAAGGACGATTTCGGACAAGCCTCGGATGAAGATCCGGATGACGACGATGTTTCCGGCGCGGACTTTACCTATAAAATTCACAAGCAGTGCGATATCGATAAAAAAGTTGCCGAGCTTTCGCCTGACGACCGGACGATTTACAAAATGTATTATGTGGACGGTTTCAGACAGGTGGAAATTGCGGAAGAACTCGGAAAAACGCAAGGTTACGTCGCAAAACGGTTGATGAAAATCGGCGACGCATTGCAGGAAAACAAAACCGACGAGGAACGCGCGAACGCCCAGTGGGAGAAATTTTTGCATAAATTCCGCACGGATGACGACGAAGATATTCTGTGGGATATGTTTTTATATCTGCTGCCCGTTGAGGAGCAGACGGATATTGCCAGTTGGTTTTACAGTTATCGCGAGTTTTATAAATTCGGGCTGTCGTATCTCATAATTCGCCCGTTCGATAAGGTAACCGACCAAACCGAATTCGGGAACAGAATGAACGAGTTGCCTTATCACAGCCGTTATATGTATTACGAAATTTTCGACGGACAGGTAGAAGAACTGCAATGGCTGTATCTTGCGCTTTGCGAAGAGGTGGAAAGCCGTAAGAAAACTTTTCCGCAGAAGCCTGCGGGAACGAATTTCGAAAAGATTTTTCAGAAAGAGGAAGAAATCTGCAAGCGGCTCGATATGACGGCGGAAGAGTTTATAAACGAGCGATTTATACCGAAAGAAGCGGAAAAGCGCGGGAAACGTTACAAAGATTACAGACGAAAATATCAGAATATCGTTGTGGCGGACGAAACCGAAACGCGCCCGATAGAAGAACAACTTCGGGATATATTCGGAGACGGTCCGATACCGGAATTTTCCAACCCGGAATTCCGCAAGAAAAAATAATTTAAAAAATTTTTTATATTCCGGAATATTTTCGGCGTTTTATTCGCTTGATAGGTGTAAAACTTTTTTGCAGTCAGGAGGAACATTAAAATGCAAAACAAAATTAAAGTGTTTGAAAATAAGCAGGTGCGGACGTTATGGAACGCCGACGAAGAAGAATGGTATTTTTCCGTCGTAGACGTATGCAACGTTCTGGCGGATTCGGCAAGTAAAGATCCGGGCGCATACTGGCGCAAACTGAAACAACGCTTAAAAAATGAAGGAAGCGAGGTCGTGACAAATTGTCACGGACTGAAAATGCAGGCAGCCGATGGGAAATATTACAAGACCGATTGTCTTGATACGAAAGGCGTTTTGCGGCTTGTGCAGTCGATTCCGTCGCCGAAAGCGGAGCCGTTCAAAATGTGGCTTGCGCAAGTGGGAAACGAACGGCTTGACGAAATAGCCGATCCCGAAAAGGCGATACTTCGCGGCGCGGATTTTTACCGTGCCAAAGGTTATACGGAGGGGTGGATCAATCAACGCTTGCAGACGATAGAAATGCGTAAAGAACTGACCGACGAGTGGAAAGAACGCGGAATAGAGCAGGAAAAAGATTACGCGATTTTAACGAACGAAATGACAAAAGCGTGGAGCGGCTTATCCGTTAAAGAGTATAAAGAACTCAAAGGGCTGAAAAAAGAAAATCTGCGCGATAATATGACGAATATCGAACTCGTTCTGAATATGCTTGCGGAAGTTACGACGACGGCGATATCGAAACGGGAACAGCCCGATACGTTTGAAGAAAGCAAGACAATTGCCAAAAGAGGCGGAAAAGTAGCAAAAAATGCAAGAACGGACATCGAAAGTCAGTTGGGACAATCGGTAATTTCTCCGCTTAATGCAA
>CAKQSI010000019.1 GCA_934272745.1 uncultured Clostridia bacterium
GCTGACTGTTTGGTGCATTTATTTCTAAATGCTAAAATTGACAGAAACATTCTTGTTCTCTCTTTCGGCTGAACCTTCCGGTTCAACTTCTCGAGTTCTTTGATATTTCCTTCTATTCGATTTTTAATCTACCCTTCCGGACTGCGTCCGGCGCCGTCTTTCCGACAGCTTGCTCATTCTATCACATCTATCTAACTTTGTCAACTGTTTTTTTAAGGTTTTTTTGATTTTTTTCGACAACTTTTTTAAAGGCGGGAATTTACCCCCCCGTTTTTCGGGCGGAAACGAGTCGTCCCCCTCCTCGTTTTTTCATAAAAACCGCACATACTGCCGCGCCTTTATTATATTATATATTTATGTCGCGCGCGAGCGGAAACGCCGACCCGAAAAACAACCGAAGCAACAGAGTCGGCATAAAACCATTTCCGAGCCGGTCGCCCCCAAAAAAAAGTTTTCCGATACAAAAACGCGGCGAACGTAAAAACGCCCGCCGCAAAATAAATTATTCTTTTATCGGAAAATACTTATTTCTTTTTATCGAAACCCTTATCTGCATTTTCGGAAGGCTCCGTCTCTCCCGGAAGCGCATTGTCAGGATTTTTCGCCGAAGCATCGTTTGCGCCGGAAATTTTCTCCGAAACACCCGGCACACCGCCGGAACCCGCCCCCGCACCGTCGGGGCTTACCAGCCGCGGTTTTTTGCGAAAGAACTCCAGTTGCGTTTCCCCCACGATGACGGCGATAAAGATGAGCGGGAAGCCGATAATCTGGTTTAACCCGAATTTTTCGTGATAGAACAGCGCGGAAAACAGCGTGCCGAACACCGCTTCCAGACTTAAAATGAGCGAAGTCTGCGTTGCCGGGACGACCTTTTGCCCCACGGTTTGCAGCCACTGCGTGCCGCAGGTTGCAAAAAACGCGAGGTACAGAATAGAAATAATTTCCCTGCCGCCGAACGAAATTTCTACATGCGGCAACTCGAAAATGCCCGAAACGAGGAAAAATGCGACCGAGCAGACGGCAAGTTCAATCATAATCAGTTGAAACGCGTCTTCTTCCCGATAGCGGGTGAGGAAAATCATCTGCAGCGCATAGAAAAACCCGCTGAACACGGTAAGCGCGTCGCCGATCGCAAGCCCTTCGCCGCTGCCGAACGACACGATCAGAACGCCGATCACGCAGACGACCGCCGCGATGACGTTGTACCGGTTGGGACGTTTTTTGTCGAACGCCCAGGCAAGAAAAGGAACCATCGCCGTATAAGTTGCGGTCAGAAAAGAATTTTTGGACGGCGTGGTGTATTTCAAGCCGATGGTCTGCACGCCGTAGGCGCACGCCAGAACGACGCCCAAAAAAAGTCCGCGAAGAAAAGTGGTCCTGGACATGCGGATTTTTTTCGGCAGAACCAATAAAAGAACCAGAAAAGCGAAGGAAAAGCGCAGCGCGAGGACGAAGCATGCCGGAAGCGCGTCGATGGTGTTCTTCAGGATAAAGAACGACGTCCCCCAGATCAGCGTTGCGAGAAGAATTGCCCCTTTTCCGAGCCAAATTTTTTGATTGTCCGTCATACACTCACCTCGATCCGACCCCGTCCGGGGAATTTCACACCAGCTGCGACGGGAAGCCCCACGAAAAAGCCGCGGCAAACGAATTTCTTCTCTCATTCTCTCCGTCAAAAAGTATACCACACTTAAAGCAAAACCTCAACTAAAGGAAAACCGAAATTTTTTGTTTTTAAAAATTTTTCCCGAAAACCGCGGAATATCACAGCCGATTTTTCATAGCGACGCCTTTTATCCCCCTTTTTACCGTATTGCCCATATGGAAAGAAATTTTAAAAGCCGCGGAATATCGTCATAAGAAAGCCGCCCGCCGCGGAAATTCCGCGGCGGGCGGCTCTGTCACGATAACGAACCCCTGCCAATAAAAATACCCCGCTGCAATGAATACGCCCTGCCGCCACCCCATCAATCGGACGACAGAACAAGATAAAAACCCCGCGGGAGGGCAACTCAGCAGGAATGGAACGCGGCGCCGCAAGAACGGAACGCGGCGCAAACACAACCGCGGCGGAGCGGAAACTTTCCGCCCCGCCGCATAGGAAAATCGCAGCAAGCCCCGCGGGAAAACCACTGCAAACCCCACGTGTTTCCCTTGCGAAAGACCCGCACTATTCATCAAAACAACCCGATCTGCAGCATCCCGATCGTTTTTTCGTTACCACACGGTCGGTACGCCGTCCACGTAGCGCCAGCAACCTTCCGCCTCGGTTTCGCTGTAGAAATACATCGTTGCGTTCGAGATATCCACGCGGGAAGTAATAACGTACCCCTCTTCCAGATGATCCGACAAAATCGAAACCTTTTCGAAATCCTCTTTCGTCCCGCCGTAAAACACCGACTGCAGACGATCGCAGGAAGAAAACGCTTCCATCCCGAGCGCCTTTACCTGCGCCCCGATAACCACCCATTCGAGATTTTTCGCCCGGCGGAACGCACTTTCTTCTATTCTGGTAACGTTCGCCCCGACGGTCAGCGATTTTATCCCCGTGCAATCCATAAAGAGAGCGCGGGAATAAACGGTTACCCCACCCGGAACGGGAATACTTTGCAAAGAAACACATCCGGCAAACGCAAACCCTTCAACAGTTTTAACCTGAGAACCGTAAACCACGTTTTCCAAAAGAGCACAGTCCTTAAACGCACCCCATTCCACCTTAACGATATTTTCGGGAAGGGTAATACTTCTGAGCGATCCGCAAGCGGAAAACATGTACGAAGGAACCGACGCAAGACCCGCTCCGAGCGAAATATCCGTCAATGCGTCGCACCCCTGAAACGCATACCACCCGACAGTCTTTACCGCATCCGGCAACAAGAGGGACGTAATGGTCCTGCACTCCTGAAACGCCGCCTGACCGATTTCCGTCAAGCCCGCAGGGAACGTAACCGCTTCCAGTTTTTCGCATCCGTAAAACGCACGATCTCCGATAACTTTTAACTTTTCCGGAAAAACAATCTCCTTCAGACCGCTGCAGTTTTGAAATGCCCGCTTCCCGATCTGCGTCAGACCGGTATTTTCAAGATGAACCGAAAGCAGCGAAACGCATTCCGAAAACGCATTATCGCCGAGTTCTGTCAATCCGTCGGGAATTGACAGGTTAGCCAGCGCGGAACACCCGGCAAACGCATTGGTTCCGATTTCGGTCAACCGCGCGGAAAAAGACACTTCCGCAAGCGAAACGCACCCATAAAACGCCCAGTCGGAAACGCTTGTCACTTTTTCACCCAACCGTACGGAACGCAAATTTTCCGAGCGGGAAAAAGCGCCTTCTTCCACCAGATAAACCGAATCGGAAAGAACAGCCTCCTGCAATCCGCAATCTTTAAACGCATATTTTTCAACAACGCGTAAACCTTCGGGCAGAGCAACGTTTTGCAGCAACGACCGCCCGTCAAACGCGTACGCGCCGATTTTTACCACGTCCGCCGGAATCTCCGTCACGGCGCCGCCGAGAACCAGAGTATGGTCGGCTTTCCGCACCATACAGTTGCCGACGGAAAGAAAATCGGCGTTTTCCGTCGAAACTTCCACCGAGGAAAGCGCACCGCACCCGCTGAACACACCGGTGCCCAGCGTCCGCAATCCTTTGCCGAACCGTACGGAAGAAAGCGCTATACAATGATAAAACGCGTAATCTTCGATGCCCCTTACCGTATCCGGCAAAGACACCGTTTCCAGACTCTGGCAGTCGTTAAACGCGCTGTAACCGATGGATTCCACCCCTTCTTTAAATTCGACGTCTTTCAACGCAAAGCAATTGTAAAAGGCGTTTTCCGCAATTGTCCTGAGCGACGCGGGGAAATTGATTTTCCGAAGATCGTAGCAATTGTAGAACGCGTAGGTGTCGATTTTGACAATATTTTGTCCCAAAACGACTTCGCTCATTTTTTTCGCGGATAGAGCGTACGACGAAATCGTAACGACCTTTCTGCCGTTGTATTCGTCCGGGACGATAATCGTATCGCGCGAACCGTAATAACCGACGACGGCATATCCGCCAAGGCTGCGGTCATAATCGAACTGCATTCCTTCGATATAGGAATCGAATTTCGCTTCCAGAACGGCGTCTTCCGTCCCCTGCCAGACGCTGCCGTTTTCGATTTTTTCGCCGTTCAGGTACCAGCCGAGAAATTCGCCGTAAGCATAAGTAGCCTCCGGAAGTTCCAGCCGTTCGCCCGTGCGGACGACGACGGTTTTGATCTCCACTTTTCCAAGTCCGGCGCGGAGGGTCAGCACGCATTCCGCCCCCGGCGTGGGGGAAACGGTCGGCTCGGCAGACGGCTCTGCCGTCGGACTGACCGAAGGCTCCGCCGTAGGAGAAACGGGAGGTTCGCTCGGCGTTTCCGTAGGCAGGATCGTCGGTTCTGGCGAAGGATTGCCGGACGGAAGTCCTCCCGGCTGCTCCGTCGGAGCAAGCGTGGGGTCAGCGCTCGGCAGCGCGGGTTTCCCCGGTTCGCTTACGGAAGGCGCCGTCGTCGGCGCCGAAACGCTTTGCCCCGGCGTTACCGAAACGCCGGGCGCGGGATCTTTTTTTCCGCAGGCCGCGGCAAAAAGCATGGTCGCAGCGAAAAACGTGGCGAGCAGACACTTTACCGCGTGCATTTTGTTTTGTTTCATCCTTTTCCTCCTGTCGGGAATCGAAAATCGTTCGATTTTTGCAAAGCGATATGCGTTTTTCGTATCAACGCCGGCAAGTCGTCTCCGGATTTTTCCCCGTTTGGGCGGCGCGGGATCTGCGCCCGATTCCCTGATTTATTCCTTTTTATCTTTCGCAATCGGTTTGCGCCTTCAGCATAACGAAAGGGCGCGCCGATTACAATGGCTTTTTGTATAGAATTTACGGCAAAAAGTTACCTTTACAAAGAATTCCGTTAGCAACGTAACGATTCCGGCACAAGATTCCGCGAAAATCGTACCCGAGTCAATCTTTCTTTTTGTTTAACTTCTGCTGCCGCAGCCAGATTTTCATTACCAAAGAGTGCGGCAACACCTTGCACGCCGCAGCCTGCGCCCGCGCCACAAAGCCGTATTTGCTGACCCCTTTCCCCTTTTTGAGATCGGAAAACGCACGACGTACCACCTTTTTCGGGTCATACATCGCCGTATACTTCTTTACGACCGGCTCTTTGCCGGCTTCGGTTTTCGTCACCGCCCGATCGAAAAACGCGGTCTTTGTCCAGAACGGGCAAACGGCGGTCACTTTAATTTTGCGGGGTTTCAGTTCTTCCCGCAGCGCACGCGAAAAACTCAGCACGTACGCCTTACTTGCGGCATAAACCGCAATGTACGGCACCGGCTGAAAAGCCGCGACCGAAGCGATCTGCATAATCTCCCCGCCCGCTTTCATATACGGAAGCGCCAGCATCGTCAGCGCGGTAAGCGCGCGGCAATTCAGATCCACCATACCCAGCGAGTCCTGCAAAGGAATTTTTTCCACCGCCTCAAACTTGCCGTAACCGCTGCAATTGGCAAGAAAAGATATCTCCGGCTGCGCTTCTTTCAGCATTTCGGAAAGGATTTCAATCGATTCTTCCCGCGAAAGATCGAGCGAAATCGTCCTGACGGGAAAAGGATACCCCTGTTTTAAGGCGGAAAGGCGCTCCTCGTTCCGTGCAATCGCCCACACTTCGTCATATGTCCCGTGCGAGGGAAGTATCGTAAAAACTTCTTTTCCGATCCCGGAAGAAGCCCCCGTTACAATTGCGATTTTCATACCCACGTCCCCCTGTTTTTTGGAACCGCCGCAGGGCGAACGCCCCACGCTTTTCCCCAAATTTATTGCAAAAACTTCTGCCTGCACCGGCAAGCCCCGCGCGGGCGGAACTCCGTTTTCCCGCATTCGGATTTATTATACCTTTTTACGAAAACGTTGTCAATAAAAAGATGAATTTTATCCCGCTTTGCAGAGAACATTTTCTCCGCCCATGCGCCATTTCTGCAACACTCCGGCAGACAAAAGCCGCGCGGAAAGGTTCCGCACCAAAAACCTGCCCATTTCCGCAATAAATCCGGCAGACAAAAGCCGTGCGGAGGGCAAGTATTCCTTGCTCCCCGCACGGCAAATGAAAATCGATCGATTTTTGCCCGAAATTTCGTCCCGAAAGATTTCTGCTTCGGAAATTCCGTCCGTCTTCCGCCGGCAGGATTTTCCGAAGCAAACCTGAAAATTCCGCCGAATGCCGATCGGAAATTTCCGTTCCTTAAGATCTTTGCCGACCGAAAACTTCCGCCGACCCGCGATTGCCCTTATTCTCCGCCGAAAAAGCCGAGAAGCCCGATCCCGATCACCGCAACGACAATGGCGAGATAGTGTTTCCAGGACAGTTTTTCCTTTAAGAACACTCTGCCCCAGATCACCGAAAGCGCGCAGTAGCAGGAGATGATGGGCGCCGCGGCAACCGCGTTCGACCCGATGGCGAAAATATAGGCAAACTGCCCGACCGTTTCGCAAACGGCGCCGCCCAGTTTGGGCAGTTCGCGCTTAATCGAAAGGTGCCGTTCCTTCTTGATCAAAAACACGTAAATCGCAGCAGCCACGCCCATAAACAGGAACGTGAGTTCGTACGCCACGTTGGCAACTTCTTCGTCCAGCACTTCTAAAATAAAGGTATCCGCAACCGTGCCCGCCGCGTCGATGATAAGGTACAGAATGGGCAGCACGATGGCGATCCAACTTTTTGCGTATTTGATATTGGCGTGTTCCTGTCGCAGGGCGCGGATTTCGTCGTCTTCCCTGCTTTCCACAATGCCGAGCGCAAGCACGCCCGCCGCGCAGAACGCGATCCCGACGATGGTACCGACCAGTTGCCCCGTCCCTTCGATTCCCGCACGGGAGAAGAAGAAAATAATCAGGAACAGCGCCGCCGCCGCCCCCGAAGTGTTGCAGATGGGCGACGAAACCGAAAGTTCGATGTATCTTAGCGCGATATATCCCATGACCATTGCCCCGATGTAGAGCAGCGAAGCGGGCAGATAGGTCAAAATGGCGGAAAACGTAATTTTTACCCCGCCGAACGCAATTTCGTACCCCGCGTGGAGTCCCATGACAAGCCCCACCGCGATCACCATTTTCCAATGGCTGTTTTTGTCGTCCGGGCGGGAGCCGATTTTACTGAAAAGATCCGAGCCGCTCCAAAAAAGGAGGGCAACCAATGCAAATATAAACCACATAATATTTTTTTCCGTCGTATTTTTCGTTTGTATTTTTTGAATTTTGCTCGTTTTTCGCGAACCGTTCCCCGTTTTCGGGAACGTTTCCCTCTTTTACGCCGCTTCCACCTGCCGGATCGTCCAACCGTCAACCGGGATACGGTTCACGCATTCCGCCTGCCGGGTCTGAGTCTGACCGGGGGCGTTTACCCGGCGGATTACAGCTTGACCAGTCCCGCTTCCAGCATTTTCTGGAGGGAAGACATCACACCCAGTTTTGCGTGGGCAAAGGTCAGCCCGCCCTGAAAATACACCGCAAACGGCGGGCGCACCGGACCGTCGCAGGAAAGTTCGATAGACGACCCCTGCACGAACGCGCCGGCAGCCATGATCACGTCGTCGTCATAACCCGCCATGGGGTACGGAATGGGCGTCACGAAACTGTCCACGGGCGCCGCCGCCTGCACGCCGCGGCAAAACGCCACCATCGCGTCCTTGCTTTTCAGTTCGATCGACTGAATGATGTCGTGCCGGTCTTCCGCAGCGCCCGGCACGACGTGGAAGCCCAGTTCTTCGTAAACCGCCGCCGCGAAAATAGCGCCCTTGAGCGAGGAAGCCACCACCGTCGGCGCAAGAAAGAATCCTTGGTACAGCGCGGTCATCACACCGAGATTCGCGCCGACTTCCAGTCCGAGTCCCGGGGAAGTCAGCCGGTATGCGCAGCGTTCGATCAGATCTTTTCTCCCTGCAATATATCCGCCTATAGGCGCCAGTCCCCCGCCCGGGTTTTTAATCAGCGAACCCACGATCATATCCGCACCCACCTCGGACGGTTCGGACTTTTCCACGAATTCACCGTAGCAGTTGTCCACCATGCAGATGACGTCCGGTTTGCGTTTTTTGACAAACGCTATGAGTTTTCCGATCTCTTCCACCGAATAAGAAGGGCGCATGCGGTACCCTTTAGAACGCTGAATGGTCACCAGTTTCGTCTTTTCGTTCAGCGCTTTCGCGATGTTTTCGTAATCGAACGCGCCGTCTTCCAGAAGTTCGACTTCGCGGTAACTGACGCCCGACTCCTTCAGCGAACAGGGGCAATCGCGAATGCCGATGACCTCTTCCAACGTGTCGTACGGTCTGCCCACGGGGGAAAGCAGTTCGTCGCCGGGCAGCAGGTTTGCCGCCAGCGCCAGATACAGCGCGTGCGTGCCGCAGGTGATTTGCGGGCGAACCAGCGCCGCTTCCGTGCCGAACACGGTCGCGTAGACCTGTTCCAGCGTGTCGCGCCCCACGTCGTCGTGTCCGTACCCCGTCGTCGGCACGAAACAGGCGGACGACACGCGGTTTTTCTGCATACCGTACACCACTTTTGCCTGATTATATTCCGCTACTTCGTCGATTTTCTGAAAGCGCGGCTTGAGTTTTTCCAAGATCCGCTCCGAGTAATTTAACACTGCGGGGCTGATGCCCAGCTTTTCGTAAATTTCCATTTCCATATCTGCTCCCGAAAGGCTGCCTGCCTTTCTCTTTCGTTTTGCTCTTTTAATTTTTCGTCGGCGGTTTTTGCTTTGACCGTTGTCCGCGCCGAACGGGTTTTACTGCCGTTTTTACGGTTATCCGCACCGGCGGGTTTTGCCATTTATCTTCCGCGCCGGCGGAAACACTCCGTTCTTGCCGAAAATATTCTTGAATTTCACCGCCGCAAACGCTGCGGTGGCTACTTTGTATATTTTTGTGAAATATTTGCCGTTACGGGGAAGCCTTTTCCCGCGGGACGGTCGATCGGTCTTCTGCCTCCTCTTTTTCTGCGGAAAGCGAACGATTTGCTGCCGGGAATTCTTCCGCGGCGTTTTCCTCGCCCTTTTCTCCCGCGCCGGTTTCTTCGTTCTTTTCTTCCCCGTCCAGTCCGCGGAATACCGACAGCGCGGCGCCGCTGACCACTTCGGGACGGGAAACGATAATGCCCAAACGCTCGTCTCCCAAAATCAGCAAGGTGTCGCCCGCGCCGATTCTGAACAGTTCGCGCGCCTCTTTGGGAATCACGATCTGCCCCTTTTCTCCCACGCGCACGGTACCGAACACGTGCCGCGACGGCTGATTGCCTAAAATATGTTTTCCGCCTGCCATAATTTCTCCCGCAATTTTCAGCGCCTTACTCTACCGCGCCGCTATTTTTCTCTTTTGACGGCGCCCGGCTTCTCCCGCGCCGTCATACTTTTCCTACTTGTAGGATTATACCACTTGCAACGCCCCGTTGTCAACGTTTTTCCGTTAAGAAACAAAATCCCGCAGGGCAAAATTTTACCCGCGAAAACGTGCCGCACAAGCAAAAATTCACCCGCGGGAAACGTGCGTCGCACGGCAGAATTTTACCTGCAAGAAGTACGTTCTTGCGGGCAACGCTTTTTCAAAATAAAAACCGAAAACTTTCCGACGCGCAAACCTCCGCGCCGGTCGGTTACGGTGTCCGTACGCGCCGGGCGGCGCACAATCCGGCATTTACAAAACGTAAACCGCCCGCGGTTGCCCGGCAACGCATTACCCAGCCCGTCAGGCAAACAGCGGCAACGTCATCAAATACCGCACGATCGCAAACGAAAGCGGCACGGCGACAAGACAGAACAGCGCCGAAAGCGTGCAGATGCGGGCGGAAGTCAGTTCTTCTTTTTCATACTGTACGCAGAACACGCCGAGCGTTGCCGAAGCGGGCGCCCCCAGCCCCACCACGACCGAAACCAGCGCGTATTCGTCGAACTTTGCAAGTCCCGTGATCTGCAATAAAAGGGCGATTCCCAGCGTAAGGAGCGGGACCAAAAAGGCTTTTGCCGCGGCAAGCCCGACTGCAAGTTTGTCGGCAAACGCCTCTTTCAGCGGCGTTCCGCCAAGCGAAAACCCGATCAGAAACATCGCAAGCGGCGTCACGAGAGAGGACAACGTTTTTACCACTTTATACAGCGCCGGCAACGTTTTGTCGATTCTGAGGAATGCGTATTCCCCGCCGGAAACGCTCACCTTGGGCAAAATTCCCTGCGTCAGCCAAATGACAAGACCCGCAAACATAGCGATCATGACCGGGTTCAACACGATGTTTTTAACGGAGGAACGCAAATTTTCCCGGTCGTATTTTATCCCCGCAATGGCGAAAAATCCGAATACGTATACCATAATCCGGAACGGAATCGCCAGCATATTGGCGTAAAGCAGCGCTTCGGGATTTCCTTCGTATACCGAACTTAAAATAGGCATCGCGAACAGCGTTACCTGTCCGACCGCGACAAAAAAGGACAAGATCCGCGCGCGGTCTTTCCCGATTCTTTTTAAAAACAGGCGGGAAACGAAGATCGAAACGGCGTACACGACCACCGCGATCAACATAACCGAAAGGCTGCGGACCAGTCCGTTCTTGTCAAAATCCACCATAAAGGAGTTGAACGCCATGCAGGGAATGCCGATCTTCCACAAAATCGCGGTCAGCGTCTTTTTCCCGTCCTCGGGGATCCACCCCTTTCTCCGGAACAGATACCCGACGAAAATGAGAACGATCGTCTGCAGAAAGGCGCCTAAAAATCCGACGTCCGTAAATATTTCGATAAACGCTTTTCCCATAAAACTTTACCCTCTGAACCGTAGAATTTCTTTTAGTGGAATTTTTTTATCCGTTACGCAATACGCGCAATTAAACTGCCTGAAATTTTTCGCCGAAAAACAAAATTATATATGTTTCCTCCGCTCGTCCTCGGCGTTTTCTTCCGCAATGCGGCGTTCCAAAAACGCCATAGCGTCCTTGTAAAATTCGAAATAATCGCACGCGACTTCTTCCCACACGTACGGCGCGCCGGCTTCCGTCCGGCGGTAGAAAAAGGCGTCCCAATAGAGCGCCTGTTCCACGACGACGAAGGAACCTTCCTCCTGCTCGATCGAAAAGCGCGTTTCGCGCTCGTTGGTATAATAATAGCCCTCCTCGTGGAAGGCGGGGGAATCGGTTTTTTCGAACGCCTCCTGATTTTTAAGGCGGTCGGAAGCAAGGCTGCGGTCGAACCCTTCCACAACGCACAAAAGTTCGTAGTCGCGGGCGGTCACCAGATACAGCGCGTACACCCCGTCCGAAACCGAAGCGTAAGCCACGCGGAACGCGCAGTCCTTGCCGCGCACCAGATAGACGGGAACTTCCGCAATCTCGTTTTGATTCTCCGGACAAAGCAGCGTGACGCGTTCGCCCGTAAAAATGCGCGTTTCGTCCGAAAAGACGTCCGTCCCGTTGACGAAAAACGGGCTGGTAACCACCGTTTCCAGATAGAAATCGGTGACATCCGGCAAGGCGGTTTTTTTGCCGAACAGAAACGCGCGATAGGACAGCGTGGTACAAAACGCCCACGCGGGCAGAAGCGAAAACGCCGCGCCCCACCACTTTGCAAGCAGAACGCACCCAATGATATCCCCCGCAAGCAGAACGCCGTAAATACTCAGCCAAAGCGGCGTATAAAATTCCCGCGCGAAGCAGAAACCGCGGTTTCTGTTACATGCGTACCCCAAAAGGCACGCCACGCTCTGCAAAGAAAGGAACGATGCGGCAAGCGCCAGTGCGGCGGCGATATTTTTCTC
Source organism: uncultured Clostridia bacterium (assembly GCA_934272745.1). Classification (GTDB taxonomy): domain Bacteria; phylum Bacillota; class Clostridia; order Christensenellales; family Borkfalkiaceae; genus SIG402. Next base: position 11,815 of record CAKQSI010000019.1, read on the forward strand.
GCGCATGAGAAAAAACACGGTCAGCCCCGCAAGGCAAAAAAATGCCGCCGTCCCTGCCCAGCCGAAGCGGACGGTCCTTGCGTAATTTCTCCGTTTCCCCGTAGCCTTTTTCATATCTCCCCTCTGTTTTCCGTTTTCCGCCGTTTTCCCTTTTGCGGGCGGAAAAACAATGTCCGCCGTAAAGCGGATCGTTTCCCGCTGCCGGTTATCGCTACCGATATATCGCTGCCGGGTTACCCCTGCCGCTTTTCGCCAACGATTTATCTCTGCCGGTTGATTGCCAACGATATAACTCTACCGATTTATCACTGCCGTTAACGCGAAACGGTCGATCCGGTACGCCCGCCTGAAAACCGGCGCGGCACGCCCGCCTGAAAGGAAACACGGCAGAAGGCTTCCGTCAAAAAGGTAAGGGGGCGCGGCGCTTAAACGCGCCGCGCCCCCTTACCGCGACAAATCTGGAGCTAATGGCCGGACTCGAACCGGCGACCTGCTGATTACGAATCAGCTGCTCTACCAACTGAGCCACATTAGCACGCCCCTATATATTACGTTTTTTTTCAACGTTTGTCAACTTATTTTTCGCTGTTTTCTAATTTTTTCCGTTTTTCAAACTTTTTTACCGTCTTTTCGGGCATTAACAGGCGGATATGTTTTTTCAAAACGTCCACGGTAATGTTGCCGGAAGCGCCGCGTTCCCCGTCGTAGTTCCATTCTACGTCGCCAGGCACCGAAATTTCAAAATGCGAATCGCGGATCTTGACGATTTCGCTGTCCTGCAGCAGCATTTTTCCCATGCCGAACAGAAAAATTTTGATCACCTTGAAAAAGGCGCGTACCCTGCCCCGTTTTTTGCGTTCGGGCATCAGTTTCACGATCAGAACGTCCACCAGTCCGTCGTCCAGCACTGCTTTGCGATTGAGCGGAATACCCGCCACCGATTTGCTGTTGATAAGCGTAATAAAGTTGCTGTCCGTTTCGATTTCGGCAGAAGCCGACTTCAGACTCACCCGGAACACGGGCGGCACCAGATATTTTCTCACGCCGTCGTAAAAATAGGCAAGTTTGCCGTACTTCTTTTTGGCGGTCTGTTTGGTGTTGTAAGTCGCCTGCGTAAACGCGCCCGTGCAGACAACGTATTCCGCATAGCGGTCGTTGACGCGGAAAGAATCCACCTCTCTCGGCACGCCGTTTACGATGGTTTTCACCGCCTTTTTCACGCGGAACGGAATGCCGTACGTCCGTGCGATGTCGTTGCACGTCCCTGTGGGAATATAGCCTAAAATCGGGCGGATTTCTTCCCCGCCGACCCCTTGTAAAACCTCGTTAAACGTGCCGTCCCCGCCCGAAAAAACCAGCATGTCGTACACGCCGCAGGCGGCTTTGGCAAACGCGGTGAGATCTCCCGCTTTTTCCGACGCTTTCACGTCCACACTGTCGAATTTTTTCGCAAGTTCCTCTTTCACATACGAAACGTATCGGTTGATCTTCCCCTTTCCGCTTGCAGGATTGTAAATGAAAAGACAATTCATCGGCTCTCCTCCCGTGTTTTTTCGCTGTGTACTTAATGATTTTCCGCCGGGGAACAAACGCCGTCTGCTTTTCCTTCCCCGACGTAAGAAACGATCCGTCGCTTGCTTTGGCTTTCCCTGTCCGGGGAATTTTACGAGTTATCCCTCCGGGAAATTTACGGGGTTCCCGCCCCGGAACAATTACGCATTTTTCTGTTCAAACCCTCTCGATCGCAGCCAGTCGGTCGAAAGTTTTTTCCAATCCGCGACGTGCGCGTTGTTGTACGGCGCCCAGGCGCAGCAGGTTTCCTTATCCGAAAGGGACATGCCGTGCGGTCCCGACTCGAAAACGTGCAGTTCAAACGGTACGCCCGCTTGTTGGTATCCCGCGGCAAGCGCCAGAGAATTTTTCACGTTGACCAGTTCGTCGTTTGCCGTATGCCACAGAAACGCCGGCGCGGCGGCAGCCGTCACCTTGTCCTCGTTGGAGAAAAAGGCGGTATCTTCTTCCCCCTCGCCAAACAGCGCCGTCAACGAATCGGCGTGCGAAAAAGCGGGATCCCCCGTCACGACGGGATAGGACAAAATTACGGCGTCCGGTCTGCAGTCCTCTGCGGAAATTGCGAGTTCTTTTGCTACGGGACATTCCGCAAAGCGAATCCCGATCATGCCGGCAAGATGCCCGCCCGCGGAAAAGCCGATCGCCGCGACTTTATCTTTTTGCACCGAAAGTTCTTCCGCGTGCGTTCTGATATAATGCACGGCAAGGCAGGCTTCGTTGAACGCCGCGGGATAGACCGCCGGCGCGCAGGAATAGTTCAGCACGAACGCCTGAAATCCCGCCGCAAGATACTCCACGGCAATGGGTTCCGCCTCCCGATCGCTGCACATACGGTACCCGCCGCCGGGCAGAACCAGCATTGCAGGGCGCACCTCGACGCCGTTGCCTTTTTCGCGGATATACAGGGTCAGAAACCCGCCGGCGCCCGCGCGCGGCAGGTGATATTCTTCGTATAAATCGATGGTTTTTACCGTCATTTTTTCTCTCCGGAAATCCGCCGCGTTTTAAATCCGTCCGGCAGATTTTACCCGTTTAGTATAACACAGAACACTGCCGAAATCAACCACTTTTCCGCTTCTTGCAGTGAAAAAATACACTATGCGCCTTGATTTGTCTTTTCCGAAATCGTTTTGCGCCGGAAAATTAAAAAAATTGCACTTTCTTTCGCCTTCTGCGAAAGTTTCCGTCGAAAGGTTTTGCCCTTGCCGGAAGGGCTTCGTTCTTTCCGCCTTTCTGCCTTACGAAAACAGCGCGAGATAGGAAAGCGTCAGTTCGATCATAGCCCGCCGCACGGCGACCGCATTTTCCGTGCCGAAGCGCTCCCCGACGTTTTCGCTTGTCACGTTGCGAAACCTTGCTGCACATTCGGTCAAAAGCGCCGCGCCTTCCCGTAAAGCAAAGCGCCCCTTTTGCTCGTTTTTTGCGATACGTCCCCCCGTTTTGCGTGCAGGAGGCAGCGCTAATTGCTGCGCCGCGACTTCCTTTGCCGCGACAAGCGCGCGTTCTGCCGCAGCCTCCGACTGTGATTTCACAAGGGCGGCAGAAGTACCTTCGTCCATCGCGCGGTAAAGTTTCCGTGCGGATAAAAACGCGTCTTTTACCCCAGCAAGAAGCACTTCCAATGCGGCGAGGGTTTCGCTTCCTTTTGGTAAGTAAATGCTTGCAGTGCGCTTTTCCGTCCACACGTTCGTCCCCGAGGCAAGAATCCCTTCCGCCGCACGGTCAGCCTCCGCCTTATCGCCGTAAACGCACCCGAAAACGGCGACCGTATCCCCCTTTTCGATGTATCCGGCACCGCCGCGAAAGAGCAGACTGCTTGCCGCCTCTTTGGCGGAAAGGGCGTTTTTGCCGCGGTAAAAGGTTAAAAACCAGTATTCCCCGGCGGAAAAACGCACCTCGTTTTTGTTTTTTACAATCTGAAATCCGGCAACCGGCGCAGTTACGGCGACAAGAATACAGACAGCCGTGGCAACAATCTGCCGCACTTTGCTTTTTCTTTTGCAGGAAAAAGAATTTTGCATACGTTTCATAACAAACTATACGCTGCCCGGCGTTTGCTTATGCCAAAAAGCACTGTACCGCATTTCGGCACCCGCCCATTTCAGACACGCAGACGTATGCAATTATCCCCCGCGCCTGCACCCGACAAAATACGCATAATAAAACGGCAGACACCCGGCGTTTTTACGCCAAGCACCTGCCGACCATTCTGTTATTTAAATGCTTTTTGTCATCGCCGTCGCGGCAAAAATCTCGTTTCGCAAAACCTATAAACCCTTATAAGCTCAGCACCAGATCCGCCATTTCGCGCGGGGTATTGACGACGTACTTAGCACCGTTCCTCATCAGAAATTCCGGACTGCGATACCCCCAGGAAACGGCAATACCGTCTATGCCGCTGTTTTTTGCAGCCAGCATGTCGGTTTCGCCGTCACCGACAAGCGCGGCGTCTTCCGGGGCAACGCCGAGAGCCTTTAATATTTCAAACACGGCGGAAGCGTCCGGTTTTGCCGGCACCCCTTCCCGATTGCCGAACACCATATCGAAGCGAAAACTTCCCAGTTTAACGTTGTAAATCGCCAGCGTGTTTTTATGCGGTTTGTTGGAAAGAATGGCAAGCCGCACGCCCGCTTCTTTCAGCCGCAAAAGCGCGGCGCGAATGCCGCGGAACAGCGCGGTTTTGGGACTGCCGGAATCGCGATAGATCTCGTTATACACCGGGCGGCAGACGGGGACTTCCTCTTCGTGTCCCTCTGGAAGCATTGCCCGCACGAAGGCTTCCCCGCCCTGACCGATCGCGCTTAAAATGCGCTCCTTATCCACGGGCGGATAACCAAAGTACGCCAGCATTTTGTTAATACTTTCTAAAATATCGGGCACGGAATCGAGCAGGGTGCCGTCCATATCAAAAATAACCAGTTTTTTCATAACGGTATGCGTTTTTCGTTACATTTTTGCCGGGACGTCGATTCCCAGAAGTCCGAGCGCGGTGGTCAGAACGGTCTTGACGGCGTCCGAAAGGGTCAGGCGGAACGCGCGCACGTTTTCTTCTGCGTCCAGAATTTTACAGGCGAAATAGAAGGTGTTATACGCCTGCGCGAGGTCGGCGGCGTATCTCGTCACCAGCGACGGCTCGCGTTTTTCGCAGGCGGAACGCACCGCTTCGGGGAATTTTTCCAGTAGCGAAACGATCTCGTACTCGCTTTCGGTCACGTCCACGTCGTAATTTTCGGTATACGTACCCGCCTTTTCGAGAACGCTGTTGGCTCTCGCCACCGTGTACTGCACGTACGGTCCGGTTTCCCCGTCGAAGTTGGTGACCTTGTTGATATCGAATACCACGTCCTTGATTTTGCTGTTGGAAAGCGCGCCGAAAATGACCGCCGCGGTACCGACCATGCGGCTGACCTCTTCTTTGTTTTCCAACGCGGGGTTTTTCTCCTCGATCAGTTTTGCGCTTTTTTCGATGCAGGTATCGATGACGTCCGAAAGGAACACCACGTTGCCTTTGCGCGTACTCATCGCGCCGCCGGGCAGCGAAACCATGCCGTAAGCGACGTGTTCCATGTCTTTATAGAAATCCGCGCCCATCAGTTCCAGCACCTTGAAGATCTGCTTGAAGTGCAGATTCTGCTGATAAGCGACGACGTATAAACATTTGTAGAAGTTGTAATGTTCCTTGCGGTAGAACGCGGCGGCAAGGTCGCGCGTGGCGTACAGCGTGGCGCCGTCCGCTTTCAGAATCAGGCAGGGAGGCATACCGTACGCTTCCAGATCGACGACTTTCGCGCCGTCGCTTTCTTTCAGCAAGCCCTTTTCTTCCAACTTGTCGATGACCGGCTGCATTTTGTCGTTATAAAAACTTTCCCCGGCGTAACTGTCGAAATGAATGTTCAAAAGATCGTAAATTTTCTGTACGTCCACAAGGGTCAGGTCGCGGAACCAGTGGAACAGGGCAAGACATTCCTCGTCGCCCTCTTCGATCTTTTTGAAATATGCGCGCGCTTCGTCCTCCAAAGAAGGATCCTTTTCCGCCTCTTCATGGAAGCGGACGTAGATTTTCATCAATTCGCGCACTCTGCCCTTTTCGATGGTTTCCTTATCGCCCCAGCGTTTATAGGCGGAAATCAGTTTGCCGAACTGCGTTCCCCAGTCTCCCAGATGATTGATCCCCACCGCTTTATATCCCAAAAAGTTGAAAATGCGATACAGTGCGCCGCCGATGACGGTGGTCATCAGGTGTCCGATGTGGAAGGGTTTTGCAATGTTGATGGAAGAATAGTCGATGCAGATCACTCTGCCCGCCCCTTCCCGCGAGGAACCGTAAGCAGCGCCTTCGCTTCTGACGCGCTGTAATACTTCCGCCACCATGCCCCTGCGCGAAATTTTGAAGTTGAGGTAGCCCGAAAGCGCGGAAACGCTTTCGATCACGTCGTCCGGCACGATCGAGGAGGCCAAGGCTTCCGCAATCAGCGCGGGGCTTTTCCGCATAGTTTTGGCGAACGTAAAGCAGGGCAGCGCAAAATCCCCCATCTCTCTCGTCGGGGGGACGGTGAGCATCTGGCGGATTTCCTCCGCCGAAACGCCGTCGATCTTGATTTTTTCCGCAACGTACTGTTTATAATCCATGACTGTTTTTTCTCCCCGGCGCAAAATTTCGCGCCCGCTTTACAAAATATTTTCCGGCCCTGAAGCCGCCCTGCAAAATGGTTTCCGGCCCTAAAGCCGCTTTCCCAAAGGATTTTGATTTCAGAAATGACGAAGGGAATCTCTGTCGTCTTTGTTCCGTTTCCCGAAGCGCCGGTTTCGTTCCCGAAAAACGCGCCGCTCCGCCCGCCTATTTTACCATAGGAAATAATTTTTGGCAAACAAATTGACCGATTGCGGGAAAAACAACGCGAAATGTTTGGCTTTTTCGGCAAAATGTGCTACACTACCCCACGGAAAAACCGGAAAGGAGTTCTTTTTACTATGAAATTAGGCGTGGTCGGGCTGCCCAACGTCGGCAAGTCCACTTTATTCAACGCAATCACCAAAGCCGGAGCGGAAGCGGCAAACTACCCCTTCTGCACGATCGAACCCAACGTGGGCGTCGTTGCCGTCCCGGACGAACGGTTAGACAAACTTGCCGCCCTGTACGACAGCAAAAAAATCACCCCCGCCGTGGTGGAATTCGTAGACATCGCCGGGCTTGTGAAAGGCGCCAGCAAAGGCGAAGGTCTGGGCAACAAATTCCTTTCCCACATCCGCGAAGTGGACGCCATCGTACACGTCGTGCGTTGTTTCGAAGACCCCAACGTCATTCACGTGGAAAACTCGGTCGATCCCGTGCGCGACATCAAAACCATCAATTTAGAGCTTATTTTAGCCGACCTCGAAACGGTGGAAAAGAAGTACGACCGTACCCTTTCCCTCGTCAAGACCGGCGACAAAAAGTATAAAGAAGAAGCGGCGATCCTGAAAAAGGTCGTCGATCAGTTAGAGGCGGAAAAGCCCGTCCGCACGCTGGAATTGAACGACGACGAACGCGCTTACGTCCGCGATCTGTTCCTTTTAACCGACAAGCCCGTCATCTACGCCGCGAACGTTTCCGAAGCGGACGCAGGCAAAGCGGACGCCGACGTTCCGTTTGTCAAAGCGGTGGAAGAATTCGCCGCCGCCGAAGGTTCGGAAGTGCTGACCATTTCCGCCAAGGCGGAAGAGGAAATTTCCGCGCTTTCCCCCGAAGAACAGCAGATGTTCCTCGCCGACATGGGCTTAAAAGAAAGCGGCTTGAACCGCCTGATCAAAAAATCCTACGCGCTTTTAGGGCTGATTTCCTACCTCACCGCGGGCGAAAAAGAAACGCGCGCCTGGACGATCGAAAAAGGCACCAAGGCGCCGCAAGCCGCGGGAAAGATTCACAGCGATTTTGAAAAAGGCTTTATCCGCGCCGAAGTCGTGGATTACGAAACCTTGCTGGAATTAAAGAGTTACAACGCCGCGAAAGAAGCGGGCAAGGTCCGCAGCGAAGGCAAGGATTACGTCATGAAAGACGGCGACGTCGTGCTGTTCCGCTTTAACGTCTAAACAGGCTTTAGAGGCGGAGCGGGTACACACCTGCTAAACGTGCGGAAACCGGCGGAGCGGAAAGCGCGGAACGGACAGAAGCCGGCGGATAGAAAAAGCCGACCGGCACGCGCCTTCTGCCGAAAACGATTTGTATTATGAATTTATAAAAAACCTCCGGGGTAACCGATAATTGCCCCGGAGGTTTATTTTGCCCGGCACTCTTTTTTCCGGCAAACGTTATATTTACGGGCGATCAATTTTCTAAAACGATTTTTTATATTTTATACGTAACGCCCCGGGCGACCGATAGTCGCCCTGGGCTATTTCTTTCGCAACTGCCCGCTTGACAAAAGCCTCTTTTATTTAAAATAAAGAATCCCTCTCTTTCGTTTTATCGTCGGGGCGACCAGTGGTCGCCCGTTTTATTTTGCCCGAAGATATTTCCGGCAGACTTTCCCGACAAGTACTTATTTTTGCGGGCGACCGATGATCGCTCCTACATCTACTGTTTACATTATTAAGACGCAACCGACCTTATTAAGGCACTCAATTCAACTCTAATCAGGCGCGCCGCGGGGGTTCTCCGCGGCGCGCCTTTCTTATCATACAAAAAACACTGATAGGGATTTTATTCGTCATCCCTAAGGTTTCGGAATTTCTCCCGCGTTTTCAGGCGACCGTTTTACGCGGTCGCCACGAACTTATGATTCTGACTTACTCACAATTCCTTGTGAATACTTTTATTTCTTAAACTCAAAAACCGCTTTGAAAAAGTCGTCCTTTTCCATAATAACCGAGAAGCGCAAAACTTTAGGTTTGCGGAAAACCTGCAAAGTTTTCAAACGTTTTGGCGCCAGACAAAGCGTTTGCTTCTCGCACTCCCTTTCACCAAAACGGACGGCAACCCATTTTTATATCAGACGCTCTCTTTGCCCTTCCGATGGCAATAGAACCCCCGCGGCAATCGGTTTTTACCGATTGCCGCGGGGGTTCTCAAGAAATTTTCAATAAATTAACGCGAAATCAACGCGTCGAAAAGCCTTATCGGAGCCTTCATACCGCGCGTCTTTCGACAAAACCCGCTCGACTACGCTTACTTCGTGCCGAACAGACGGTCGCCCGCGTCGCCCAGACCGGGAACGATGTATTTGTGGTCGTTGAGTTCCAGATCGACGCAGCCGACGTAAATATCCACGTCGGGGTGCGCTTCCTGCACGACTTTGATCCCTTCGGGCGCGGCAATCAAGTTCATCATACGGATATTTTTGCAGCCCTTGTCTTTCAGCATCTGAATCGCAGCAGCCGAGCTTCCGCCGGTAGCCAGCATCGGGTCAAGCACGATCAGCGTACGTTCGGTCGCGTCGGTGGGCAGTTTGCAGTAATATTCGACGGGTTTCAGCGTTTGCGGATCGCGATACAGACCGATATGTCCCACTTTTGCGTTGGGAACCAGCGTCAGAACGCCGTCCACCATGCCGAGTCCCGCTCTTAAAATGGGAATAATGCCGATGCTTCTGCCGGCAAGCGTTTTAACCGTCGCTTTGCAGATGGGAGTTTCGATTTCGACGTCGGTCAGCGGCAGGTCGCGCGTGACTTCGTACGCCATCAAAAGCGAAATTTCTTCCACCAGATCGCGGAAATCACGCGTGCTGGTATTTTTGTCGCGTAGCATGGAAATTTTGTGCTGAATCAGCGGGTGATCCATTACGTGTAACATAGGTCTGTATCCTCCGTTTGTTTGAATTTCTGTTTTATTTTCCCCCGCGAGCCGACCGGCAGGCGGAAAGTACCTTATTGCATTTTCCCGATTGTCGAACCCGGCGGACGGAAATTTTTTACTTTCTGCTTTTGCGTTCCCTCTTCTGCCCAAAAAACGACCCCGAAAGGAATTCCTCCGGGGTGCGGCAAACGCCGAAACGCGCCGCGAAGCCCTTACTTTTCGCGCGCGGCGATTTTAGCCAGACGGTTTGCGTGTCTGCCGCCTTCGAACGAGGAAGCGAGATATGCGTCCGCGATTTCAATCATCAGTCCTTCGCCGATGACGCGGGCGCCCATGCAAAGCACGTTGCTGTCGTTATGACGACGGGTCATTTTAGCGGAAAATACGTCGTGACAAAGGGAGGCCCTGACCCCTTTGACCTTGTTTGCGGCAATGCTCATACCGATACCGGTGCCGCAGATTAAAATGCCGCAGTCCACCGATTTTTCCGCCACTTTATCCGCAACGGGAAAAGCGAAGTCGGGATAATCGCAGGACTCTTCGGAAAAGCAGCCCACGTCTTCCACGTCATGTCCGCACTCAATGAGATGCGCGATCAAAGTCTGTTTATAGCGGTAGCCGCCGTGATCCGAACCGATTGCAATTTTCATATTTTTCACCTCGGGCGCGAACGCGGAGCAAGCCCGATTCTCCGCACGCTCTCCAACGATTATAGCATAATTTTCGGCGGTTGACAATCACTTTGAAAACATTTTACAATTTATTTTGCGCCGAATTGCGGCTTTCGTTTTCGCCGCCCGCCGCGGAAAGCGTAAAATTTCACACCGGGGCTGAATCATTCTTGTTTCCGTCCGCCGCCAAGGCGGAAAACAGCCTTTCGCACAGCAACGTAATGGAAGAAAGCGCTTTTTTATACGCCCCCTCTCCCCCGCCGATCGGGTCGGAAACGGACTTTCCGATCAGTTCTTCCGCCGTGTAAAGGCGGGGATTTTGCCCGGAAAGCGCCCCAGAAAAGTAGATTTTAAGGACGGCTTCCGCCGCCCCCGATAAGCACACGACGCACGAAAAACGCGATACGTCCACCCGTTTTGCGTGCACGGCGGGCGTTTTTTCGGCTTCGATCCCGACCCCTTGCAGCGCCGCGATCGCGTAAGGAGAAGTTTCCGTTCCCTCTTTCACGCCGACGCCGAAACTCTCCGCCCGAAGCGGGGATCCGCGCTTTTTTGCAAGGTCGTTAAACGCCGCTTCCGCCATTTTGCTGCGACAGGTATTGCCGTCGCAGCAGAACGCAACAATCCGCCCCTCTGTCATTTTCCCGCTCACGAGGGGGCACACGCCTTTTTCAGGCGGTTCATCACGCCCACCATGACGCCCTTTTCTTCCATCGAAAAAGCGATGAGCAAGTCGCAGACCTTTTCCGCCTCGTGCAGTTTGAAATACACGTTGCGGGCGACTTCCTCGTCGGTTTTCCCCAGCGAAAGAATCGCGGTTTCCCCTGCGGCGCGCAGTAAATTTTCCGCTTCCGCGTCCGCTAAAAAGCAGACTCTGCTGCCGGCGTCGCGTTCTTCTAAAGCCAGTTTCAGCGCGGAAGCAAGATCGTCTTTGGAAAACATCGCCGTCCTGCAGGCAGGGTGATAGTGTCGATATTTCATACCGGGGCTGCGCACGGGTTCCTTTTCCCCCGCATAGCGCACCGATCCGGCAACCGCCGCGATCTGTTCCGCCGTGATAAGTCCCGCGCGGAGCACGACGGGCACTTCTTCCATCACGTTGACCACGGTGGATTCGATCCCGCCCGAGCATCTGCCGCCGTCCAGAATGAGCGGAATTTTCCCGTCGAAATCTTCCAGCACGTGCTGCGCCGTCACCGGCGAAGTGTGTTTGGAACGGTTTGCGGAAGGCGCCGCGATGGGCAGATTTACCGCGCGCAAAAACGCCTGCGCCGCGGGACTTTGCGGCACGCGGATCCCGACCGAATCCAACCCGCACGAAACCGCGGGCGAAACCGCCCCTTTGCTTTTCATGACCATAGTAACAGGTCCGGGCGTGAACGCCGCAAACATGGCGGAAACGTAGTCCTGCGAGGCTTCCGCAAGCCCCGAAATATCGTAATCCTTATGCACGTGTACGATGAGCGGATTGTCCTGCGGGCGCCCTTTAACGGCAAAGATCTCCTTTACCGCGGCGTCGTTCCGCGCGTCGGCGCCCAGTCCGTACACCGTTTCGGTGGGAAACGCCACCAGCCCGCCCGCCTTTAAAATGTCCGCGGCAAGGCGCAGACTCTCTTCGGTGACGGGCAAAACTTCGGTTTTCATATCTCCAGCCCTTTTTCTTCAAACAAGGTGAAAAGCGCGTCCTCGTCGGTCGGCTTGGGCATAAAATTGCGTTCGTAAAGCGCCCACTCTTCGTAATGCTCGCAAGTTTCGCCCATATCGAGATAAACAAGCGGCGAAAGCGTTTCGAGTTCCAGAAAATCGCCGCAGGCGTAAACTTCGACGTTTGCGCCGTTGTCCGCAAATTCTTCCCCGCCGTCGGGGAACGCAAATTTTTTAACGAACGTCTGCCCGCCATTGGTAAGAAACGCGGCGTAGCCCGATTCCGAATTGGTACCGATTTTCAGCGCCTTCGGATCGTCCGGGCTGACCGCGACGGTGAGATAGCGGTTGCCGAAGTGCAGACGACGATCCTGCATATCGGTATACGGCCAGACGGCGAACGTGCGGTTGTAATGCAAGCCGGTATCGGTGGTCGAAGTGGGCACCACCGCATAGCCGTCGGGCTTGAACTGCGTAATGCCCCAAAGGGAAGTTTCCACCGGGAACATGCCGTTATTCGTCAGTTCGTGCAGCACGGTCACGCGGTTTTCTTTTAATCGGAAGGTCAGGCTGCGCACCAGCGGAATGGAGCCGTTTTTCTGCGTCAGCGTAACGCTGTCTTCGCCGATTTTCACCTCCACCGGGTCGTTATCCGGGCAGGAAGAAACACCCGCGGTTTCCGGCGTCTGCCAAAGCCGATGCCCGCCGTAGTGGCGATAGACGTTTTTATCCGAATGAAAATCCGCCGCGTTGAAATAAAAGGGACTTTCTTTTCCCACCAGATTAAACTTAAAAATGCGCGGACCGAAATCCACCCCGCACATAATTTCCACAATGCCGTTGGTAACGAACAGTACGCGTTTTCCTTCTAAAGTCCGTTCTTCCGCAAAAAATTTTTCCTTCATATTTTAGCTCCTTTTTATAAAAGCCCCATAAAAGCGGGGCTTTTCTCTGTTTTCGGTTTTATGAAAGCAAGCCTCCGGGGCGCCCTTTTGCCGCTTAAAAAACATCGTCCTCCGGCGGCGGTTCCAGTCCGTCCGTCGGGGCAAAATCTTCCGGCGGCGGCTCGGTCATGCCCGAAGTGGGGTCTTCCATTCCCGGGAAGATCTCTCCTCCCTCTTCGCCTTCCGCACGCGCGGGCGGCGTAAAGCCGGTCTTGGGCATATTCATAAACTTGGTGCTTTCGCCCTTGAAGTACAACTTGATCGTTCCCAGTCCGCCGTTACGGTGTTTGGCGACGATCAGTTCGGCGACGTTCTTTTCCACCGTGCCGCTTTCGATTTCCTTTTCGGTCAGGTACTTATCGGGGCGGTGAATAAACATAACGATATCCGCGTCCTGCTCGATTGCGCCCGATTCGCGCAGGTCGGAAAGTTGCGGGCGGTGATCGGGACGGGCAGAAGTTTCTACCGAACGGTTGAGCTGCGACAGCGCAATGACGGGAACGTTGAGTTCCTTCGCCATAATTTTGAGGTTACGGGTGATGTCCGAAACTTCCTGCTGGCGGTTTTCCCGACTGCGCTTGCTGCCGCTCATCAACTGAATATAGTCGATCATCACGAGATCCAAGCCCTCTTTGGCTTTTAATCTGCGGCACTTACTGATCAGGTCGGTCGGCGTGGTCAGCGAAGAATCGTCCACGAAAATTTTGGACTCTTTCAGCTGCTTGTTTGCCGTCCACAACTTTTTCCAGTCCTCGCCGTCCAGTTCACCCTTCAGCGCTTTGGACATGCTGACGCCCGAAAGCGAGCAGACCAGACGCTGCGCGATCTGAATCTTCGGCATTTCGAGGGAGAACACGGCGCAGACTTTCTTTTCAAAAACAGCGCAGTGTTCGATGATATTCATCGCGAACGAAGTTTTTCCCATTGCGGGACGGGCGGCGATCAAAATAAGGTCGGTGGGGTGCAGACCGTTCATCAGGTCGTCCAGTTCGGTAAAGCCCGTCGGCACGCCGCGGAAAGCGTTTTTATCGTTTGCGATGCTGTTGAACCGGTCCAGCACCTCGGCAACGGAGGGTTCCAGCTCTGTCAACGTGCCGGATTCCACCGATGCGGAAATGTCGAACACCTTTTTTTCGGCGAACGCCAGCGCTTCCGCCCGGTCGGAACACCCGCGGGAAAAGCGGTCGATCTCCGCCGCGCTGCGGATCAGCCGGCGCAGAACGCTGTCGCGCTTGACGATTTCGAGATATACGCGGTAGTTTGCCGCGGAAGGCGTCACCGTGGTCAGCGTGGTGACGTATTCGATGCCGCCCGCCTTGGATAAAGCCGCGTCGTTTTCCAGCCGGTCGGTCAGAGTGACGAAGTCCACGGGGCTGCCCGCGTCCACCACCTCTTTCATCGCTTTGGCGATGAGTTTGTGCGATTCCGGATAAAAATCCCCCTCGTCCAGTTCGGCAAGGATTTCCCCCTGCAATTCCTGATCGATGAGAATACTGCCTAAAACGGATTGCTCCGCCTCCAGACTATAAGGCATTTCTACGGGTTTTGCCATAACGTCCCCCTGTTTTTCGGTACATTCCGGCGGGTATCGCCTCGCCGGAGTCGACGTAAAAATTCTGTTTTTGATATGGTCGGGCGGAAAATTTCCCGCCGTTACTCACGTGCAAATTGGGTTTTTGAAGTCTTGTTCCGGACGAAAAACTTCCGCCGGTATCCGTATGAAATTGTCGGTACGTTCGGGCGGAAAAAAGCCGCGTCATTTTTTCTTCTTCTGCGGAATATTGTTTGCGGCGGCAAATTTTTCCCTTTCGCTTTTGGGGATTCTGCCCATGCCGAACCGCTTGCCGAGCACCTTTTTCAACAGCGCTTCCAGCCCGTCCGCCGTCCCTTCGGTGATCGCCGTTTCGGGAATGATGACAATGGAAACGTTCAGAAAAATATAAAATCTGCCCTTGTGCCGCACGGCGCGCGCGACCGAATCGTACGGGACGAAAGTTTCCTTTCTGGATTTTTCCGCCTCGACCGTTTCGCCGGTGGTCTTGTCTTTTTTGTCGATCACCGAAGCGAGCAGGGCGCGGAATTTCTTTTCGTCCGCCTCGTCAAAGGTATAGGTAGAACGCAAACGGTACCAGGCGGAGTTATTCCGCACGTTTTTCAGCGTCCGCTTCCGCACCATATATCTGCGATAGAACGGATAAACCACCGCGAAAGCCAGCGCGATCAGCGAAACCCAGCCGCCGCCCAGCGCCATTACCAAAATTGCCGCGAACAGAAACACCGCTTCGATCGCGATCATTTTTCCAAGTTGCAGGCGGAACAAATTAAAGTCGATAAGTTTTAACAGTTCCTTTTCGTCGTTGCGATAAACGGCAGTAATCATATCTTTTGTTTTCTCCGTGTTTTCAGGCGTTTTGCGGGAAGCGGGCGGGGCTAAACCGCCCTGTTTTGCCGATCTCCGGGCGCCGCTGAGCGCGGCGACGCCCTTCTCCGTTTTCCCGATTATTCCATGGCAAGGAATTCGTCCAAGGCGGACTTGAACGATTCCATCGCCGTTTCAAAGGGCTGCTTTTTGGAAAGATCCACGCCGGCAAGTTTCAACAGTTCGACCGGGGCGTCCGATCCGCCGCTGGAAAGGAAGCGGAAGTAGTCGTCCACCGCGGGTTTGCCCTCTTTTAAGATGCGTTCGGCAATGGAAATGGCGCTGATGATGCCCGTCGCGTACTTGTACACGTAAAACGAGGTATAGAAGTGCGGAATGCGGCACCATTCATAAGCGATCTCGGGGTCGGAAACCACCGATCTGCCGTAATATTTTTTGTTGAGTTCCAGATAGTACGCGTTCATCGTGTCTTTGGTGAGCGCCTCGCCCTTTTCCACCGTGTCGTGGCTGAACGCTTCAAACTCGGCGAACATGGTCTGACGGAACAGCGTGGTGCGGATCATATCCATATAATACGAAAGCAGGTACTTTTTCAGGTTTTTGTCTTCCGCATTTTTCAGGACGTACTTTAAAAGCAGCACTTCGTTGACCGTGCTGGCGACTTCCGCAACGAAAATGCGATAGTCGGCTTTGGCGTACGGCTGCGCGGCGGAAGATTTATAGGAGTGCATGGAATGCCCCAGTTCGTGCGCGATGGTAAACACGTCGTGTGTGGTTTTAGAATAGTTTAAAAGAACGTACGGGTGAACGCCGGTCACGCCCAAGGAATAGGCGCCGCTGCGCTTGCCGTCGGTTTCTTCCACGTCGATCCAGCGTTCGTCGTGCGCGCGCTGCAAGGTCGCGATATAATCCTCGCCCAGCACCGCAAGCCCTTTTTTTACCAGAGCGAACGCTTCTTCGTAATCGAGTTTCAGGTCGGCGTCTTCCACAATGGGAACGTAGAGGTCGTACATATGCAGCGTGCGGACGCCCAGCATTTTCTTTCTCGCCGCGATATAGCGGTGCATGACTTTGCCGTACTTGTTGACGCATTTCAAAAGGTTCCGATAAACCGAAACGTCCACGTCCTCTTCTTCCATGGCGGCGGCAAGACAACTATCATACTTGCGCGCTTTGGCAAGATAGACGTCCTTTTTCACGCTGCCGGCATAAACCTCGGAAATGGTGTTGATTTTATCGATATACGCTTTATAATACGCCTGAAACGCGCGCTTTCGGAGAGCCCCGTCTTTAGAAGCCAAACAGGTCGCATAGGAACCGTGGGTCAGTTGAATTTTTCCGCCCTTGCCGTCCGAAATCTGCGGCAGACCGATATCCACGTTGTCGATCATTGAGAAGATATTGCGGAAAGAACCGTACACTTCCCCGCCCATGGCAAGCAGCCGTTCTTCCCCTTCGGAAAGGACGTGCGCCTTCTGGCGGATCAAGCCTTTCAGCATATAGTCGTAATCCGAAAATGCGGGGTCGGCGATAAACGCCTTTAAGGTGGCAGGCTTGCATTTCAGAAGTTCGGGCGTGAAGAACGAGGTTTCCGACGAAAATTTGACCAGCACCGAATAGGCGCGGTTCATCATCGCGACCGCTTCCGAAGAACTGCCGTCTTCGTCCTTTTTCATCATCGCATAGCAATAGGCTTTTTCCAGCCGTTTGGAAAGTTCGTCCTGTCTTCTTAAAAACGCCAGAACGTGTTCCGCGTCTTTCAGCGTGCCGCGGAATGCGGAAAAGTCGATCTCTTTTTCCAGTTCGTCGCACTCTTTTTTAAAATCGTCGTCGGTTGGGAAAATTACGCTGAGATCCCAGCGGTATTTTTCGGGTACGTCACATCTTTTTTTGCCCATGATATTCTCTCCTTTGCGCCTTCGGCGCCTGTTTTTTTGCTTTTTATTTTGTTATTATTTTGCGCCGGTTTCCCCTCAGTGTTCCCCGCGCGCCAGAATGCGGTAGCGGATCACCACCGAACCCTGCGTTACGAAAGCGACCCGGTCGCCTTCCGAAAACTCGGGCTTTTTCTGCGCCTTGTCGTATAACAGGCGGCGCTCGAAATCTTCGCCCCGGCGCTCGTCGTAAACCAGCACCATCAAGCCGTCGAATTCCACGTTGTCTTTCAGTTGGTCGTCGTCGGTATAATAAAGAAAGACGCCTTCGACCTCTTCTTTTTCCCCTTTCTGCAAAAAATGCAAGGTCTTTGCGTAATTTTTCAGGCGCGTAAAGCGAATGCCGTACACCGTCAGAAAAATCATAAATAAAAAGGTGGAAATGCCGTGCATCCACAGATATTTTCCGTAAGCAGCGCCGTACGGCAGTTTGCGGAACGCGAGATACACGCAAAGGTTGAACACGGCAAACGCCGCGGAAACCGCCGCAATCAGCAGAATTCCCAGCGTTTTCTGGCGTTTTGCCCGGGCAAAATCCTCTGCGGAATAGACTTCGGTATCAAAAAGTTGTTCTTCCAAAAGCCGTTACCTCCCCTCTTTATTGTCCGTACGGACGTATTTCAAGCCCTCTTTGGTCTCGTAAAACAGCACCACGCGGTCGGAATATTCCGCCATCACGTAATGCGGATTCTGCGCCACGCGGAAGTACCGCGGGATCTCCTTTTGCACGGGGGCGGGCGCTTTTTCTTCAAACGCGGAGCCGTCCATGGGGGAATAGGCAGGCGGCTGCGTGCCTGCAGTCGTTGCAGGGGTCAGGACGTATGCCTGCGGGGCTTGTCCTGCCGCGGGCTGTACGGTAATCACCGGCGTTACAGGCATTGCGGCGGGTTGCGCCGCGGGCTGCGCTTCTGCCGTCGAAGGTTCGTTTTTTGCAGAACGGTCGCGCTTTTTGGGGCGTTTGCCCTTTTCTTCTTCGGAAAGAGATTTTGCAAACACCGCAAGCGAAGCGACAAACACCACCCCGCCCAGAATCGCCGCGGTAGAGTATAGCGAGGAGCCTTTTTTCAGCACGCCGCAGGCGGTTAATATACCGAACGCAACGAAATACAGCACGACCAGGCGCATGCGGAGATATTTTATTAAGGAATAAATCGCTTTGATAAAGGTCTTGATTCCGGAAACGGCAAGACGAAGGAGTGCGCCGATCCCGAGTAATCGCATAGGTTTTATGATCATTCGCCCTCCCCCACACTTCGTGTGCTACTGTTAACTGTCCGTGTTTATATGGCTTTCGTACTACACCTTTTGGTGCTGCGCCGCCCACACACTTCGTTTGTTTATCATATTCGTCCGTCTTTATCCCGCACACTTCGTGTGTCTATGATAACTTTTCGTGTTTATCTGACTTTAGTACTACAATCTTTCCGCGCCTTTTCTGCCGGCAATTTTTTGCAAAGCCTTCTCCGTCCGATTTCCGGCGGAGCCTTTCCTTACCTGCAACGCTTATTTCGTCGTGATAAACAATACGCCCAGCGTGCCCTGACCGCAATGGCTGGTAACCACGCTGCCCGCCTTGGTTTCGATAATTTCTTTAAACTTGAATTCCTGCGCAACCTTTTCCCTGATGCAGTCCACGATTTCCGGTTCGCAGCAGGAATGCGTGATAAATACGCGGGTGTCGTCGTAAGAAGGATATTCTTCCGCAAGGTCGTCCACGTACTTGCCGATGCAGCGCTTCAGCGAACCCATATATTTTTTGTGCGGAGTCAATTTCCCTTCTACCATCGTGATAGACGGGTGAATTTTAAGTAATTTGGTGGCGACGAGCGCCGCGGCGGTACATCTGCCGCCCTTATACAGATAGTCCACCACGTCCACGACGAACGAGGTCTGCGTACGGAGTTTCGCCTCTTCCGAATCGGCAACGATTTCCTCTGCGCCTTTCCCCGCAAGCACCATATCGCACGCGCGGAGAACCACCAGCCCCTGCCCGGTGGAAAGTTGGCGGGTGTCCACCACCTTTACCCTGCCGTTGAACTGTTCCGAAGCGGCGACGGCGTTGTTATAAGAAACCGAGCAGTCCGCCGAAATGTCGTAATGAATGACGACGTCCGCGGTTTCCAGACGTTTTTTGAAGAATTCGATATATTCGTCCACGCTGCCAGCGCTGGTTTTGGGCAGAATTTTATTTTTCGCAACGAAGTCGAAAATCATCTGCGGCGTGATATCCACGCCGTCGCGGTATTCGTCCGTCCCCAAAATAACGTGCAGGGGGAAAACGGCAATGCCGTACTTTTCCAGAATGTCGGGCGAAAGGTCTGCCGTGCTGTCGGTAGTGATCGCAATTTTTTCTTTGTTTTCCATAAGAAATTCTCCTTAAGTTTCCCTGATATTATCGTCCGGAAAATCCGCCGCCCGAAGCGGAACGGACTTTCCCGTTTATTTTAAAGCCGCAGCCGAGCCTGTTTTTTCGCCTTGCCGCGCCGCTTTATTCTTCTTTATTTAAAAGTCCTCGTACCGAATTTTGCCAGACGGTACGTTATTTTCGGTACGTTTCCAAAGCTTCGGTCTTTCACCCGAGCAATCAACTGCCTTCGGTCAGCCGCCCGTTTTCGGGTCTATCCCTTCGGTCAGCCGAAAAACGCCTTGACGATTTTTTTATTTTTAATACAGCCTTCCGGCACCACGCCCACGACGAGATCGGTCGGAAACGCGCCGTAATAGCGGCTGTCCTGACTTTGCGTGCGGTTGTCGCCCAAAGCGAACACGCAGTCCTCCGGCACGGTGATTTTTTCCATATCGTTTAAGGACGGCGCCGGCAAAAAAGTTTTATCGCTGCGGAAAGTAGCGCTGTAGCCCTCGTCCGCGACTTCCGCCGCCGTTTCCCCGCACCTTTTGCGGTACAGCGTGCCGTGTTCCGTCCAGAGTTCGTCCCCCGCAAGTCCCACGACCCGCTTGATAATAAGATCGCCGCCGCCCTTGTCGATGACCACCACGTCGCCGCGCTCAACGGTTTTATCCAGCCGGTTGACCAGCAGGACGTCGCCGCCGTGCAGGGTATTCTGCATAGAAACGCCCTCCACTTCCACCGGGGTCAGCCAGCACGTCGTAATCAGGCGGAAGCACAGCATTGCGGCAAACAATACGATAAAAAACCATAAAAACAGGCGGAATTGTTCTTCCTGTCTTTTTTGTCGTTCTCTTTCCTCGGAAATCAGCATGCGTCCGCCCCCTTACGAGATCCAGAGAATATTGTTTACGAGATAATCGTCGCTTGCCGTAAACAGCACGGCGTCCGGCGCTTCGGTTTCCTTAAAGGGCAGATTATTTGTCGTTTTGAATTGTTTGAGTTCCAGCGCGACTTTCTGCCAGGAATCCATATCGCCAAGCGTGATGCGGGTTTCGTACCGCCGTTCGGTTTCCTTTCCGTAAGAATAGGCAAGCGACACGGTGAATTCCAGCCGCCGCGGCGCGTAAACGTCCAAAAGCACCAGCGTGTCGGGTGTGAACGCGTTCTTTGCCACGCCGAGATATTTCAAACCGTATTTTGCGGTCGCGCCGGAAATTTCCATCGCGCCTTCTTTTTCGGTCACGCCGCTGAAGGGCGCGGCAAAAAATCCGCCCGCGGGGGCCATTGCTTCCTGCGCGGTCAAAAACTGCCGCTCGGTTTCCGAATAGATAATGCGCTTTGCCGCAGCGTCCGCTTCCACCCCTTTTTCGGACAGATCGCACGCGGCGACCGAGGTCGAAACCGTCCATTCCTCCCCGATTTTCACCCGGGCGTAGGCAAGAAAAATGCCGTCCGTCCGCGTTACGGGCGCCGAAAACCGCAGTTTCCGTTCTCCGTTTTCGTTTTCTTCCATAGCAAGGAACGTCGCCTTCTCCCAGGTACGCAGAAGCGGCGTTTTCTCCCCGCACGAGTAATACGTTTCTATATTTTCGGGCGCGCATTCGGTTACCGCCGAAAGAATCACTTTGCCGTTTTCGGTCAAAACATCGATTTTGATCTCTTTCTTTTCAGGCAGCGCGCCTTCCTTCACCGCCCTGAAAAAGGCGAACAGGTCGCTTTGCCCCTTTTCGTCAACGGTTCGTTCGGCGTTGGGCGTAAAATCTTCGTACACCGGGACGCCCTCTTTCACGCGGGTCAGCGTGTCGCGCGCACGGTCGAAGCAGTATTCCGCGTCGTTGGAAGAACCCAGAAACAGCACCGGGCAGCGCACGTACGGCGCATAGGACTGCGCCTCGATCCCCGCCACCCAGCGGAAACGTTCTTCCCCGAGATCGGGGACTTTATCCGAATATTTCGGGCAGTCGCGGTAGGAGTCCCACCCGGCGGCACCTACGAGCGCCGCTCCGGCAAGATCGGTCGTCGCCGCCAGTTGCCAGCCGCAGACCGCGCCGCCGCGCACGCCGAGAATCATAATTTTTTCCGCGTCCACTTCCGGGCGCGATCTTAAAAAAGCGAGCGCGTATCTCGCAAGCGCCGTCCATTCGTAGTAGCAGGTTTCTTTCGCCGTTTCGTCGGCATAGGAAAGCCGTCTGCCGCAAAGTTCGTAGTTGGCGTACGAAACGTCGGACGGATATTGGGTGTAGACTTCTTTTCCCTCGCACTGACCGTAAAAATCGGGCGCCAGTACGCGGTACCCTTCTTTCACCAACCGATCGCAAAACGCCGCGTCCGGGTGCTTGCCCGCGTCCGGTAAAAGGAGAATTGCCGGGCGGGGCGTGGAATCGTCGGCGCCGGAATAGGTCGCAAAAATGCGCACGCGCCCCACTGCGGTTTCCCTGCCCGAAAACAGCACCCAACCGATCCGTTCCCCGGGGAGAACGGTTTCTTTTACCACACTCTCCTTTAAGGGGAGCGTATCGTCGAAATTTTCCCATAGCGTGACGGGACTTAAAATCGCGTTTGCCATATTTCCCTCTCGTTTCGGTTTTCGCGGGTTTGAAAGTCCGCACGAAAAACCGGTCTTTGCAAATTTTGCCAAGGTTTTGCTTTTGCCGAAAACTTTTTGCTGCCGTTTCCCGGAACAGTCGAAAAGCGACTCTGCCCCGTTTTAGGTATATATCGCTATTGTAGCATATTTCCCGGATTTTTGCACCTTTTCCGCATAGGTTTTTTTAGAATTTGCAATTTTCTTGACCGATTTTCTGCATTTTTCCGCAAAAAACGTGCGTTTTTCGTTTCCCTATGCTTTTGGGCGGCAGAAAACGCCGCTTTTATCGGACGGTTGCCGCCGCCCTTGTCGGACGATAACGCCGCTTTTGCCGGGTAATTTTCGGTATGGACGTTGCGGAAAAAGATACTACCTACTCTGCCTTCCCCTCGGCGGAAAAATCGCCCACCCTCAGCAAAACAAACACCTTACCTTCACCCCTTCAGCGAAGAGCCCCTTGCACTCACCCTCGACGGAAAAATCGCCCCTTGCACTCAAACGCCCTTACCCTGCCCTCGGCGGAATGCTCACCTGCCAAATCATCTCGCCCCAACCGGCAGACCTCGCCCCTCGGCGGAAAAGACGGCTCCCCCACAATATTTTGTGGGAAAAACGGAAAAGGAAATTTTCGCTTGTTTTTTTTCGGTTCTTACGCTATAATAAATAATCCACACGAAAAAAATTTTAAAAGCGCGTTTTCCGCAAACACACACGATAAAGGAGCCGACATGGCGTTTTGTTCCCTTTCGACCGAACTCGTAAAGTCCGGTTCGACCAAAATCGACAATTTGTTTTTCTACGAATACATGCCCGCGTTAAAAGAGGGGACGATTAAAGTCTACCTTTACGGCCTGTACCTTTGCCAAAGCGGCGCAAAAGACTACACACTTTCGGACACGGCACAGAAACTGGAACTTTCCGAAACCGAAGTCTTAGAGCATTTCCGCGCGCTGGAGGATCTGGGACTTGTGGAAATTCTTTCCGAAGAC
This sequence comes from uncultured Clostridia bacterium, assembly GCA_934272745.1. Lineage (GTDB taxonomy): Bacteria > Bacillota > Clostridia > Christensenellales > Borkfalkiaceae > SIG402. Next base: position 34,657 of record CAKQSI010000019.1, read on the forward strand.
CCTGCCGAAGTGCGCTATCTCCCCGTGCCGGAACGCACCCTGAAAAGCCGCGTTTCCGCCGGCAAGTACGCCGAATTTTCGCGTGCGCTGCAAAGTCTGCTGCCTTCGCGCATGATTTCGGTCACCGAATACCGCGCCTATTTTTCGCTGATGGAAAGCCGCAACTTAAAGCCGGACGCCCTTTTGATGATCATTCGCTACTGCGCCGATAAAAAAGGGGAATCCATCAGTTACCGCTATATCGAAGCGGTAGCGAACGACTTCGCCTCGCGCGGGATTCTGACCGCCGACGCGGTGGAAAACGAACTTTCCGACTACTTCGGCAAGTCCGACGCCATTGAAGCCGTCTTAAAAAAATTGGGGCTGCGCCGCAAAGCCGATTTTTCCGACCTGAAACTGTACGAAAAGTGGACGAACGACTACGGCTTTCTGCCCGAAACCGTTCTGTTTGTCGCCGGCAAATTAAAGCGCGGCGACCTGCAGAAACTGGACGCGCTTTTCATGGAACTTTTCGGTGCCAAAGCGTTCACCAAAAAGGAAATTTCCGCGGTGTTCGACCGCCGGGAGGAACTGGAAGCCTTCGCCAAAGAAGTCTGCCGCAACCTTTCGGTGCACGTGGAAGTCGTCGACCCCGTCGTTTCCAACTACTGCGCGCCCTGGCTTTCCATGGGGTTTGAAAAAGAGGCGGTGCTTTCGCTTGCGGGATACTGCTTCCGCAAGAACCGCCGCACACTGGAAGCGCTGGACGACCTGCTGAAAAAACTGTACGAAAAAGGCGTGGTTTCCACCACCGCCATCGTGAAAGAACTGGAGGAATCCCGCCGCACCGAACGCGCGCTTGCGGATATTCTGACCGCCGCGGGATTGGAGCGCAAACCCACCGTATGGGATAAAGAAAGTTACGACGTCTGGACGGAAAAGTGGCATTTCTCGGAAGAGATGATCTTGCTTGCCGCCCGCCTTTCCGCGGGAAAAGAACGGCCCCTTTCCTACGTCAACGCCATTTTGTCGGCGTGGAAATCCGCCGGCATCTACACGCCCGAAGCCGCCGAAAAGGAGCGTGCCGAACGCAAAGCGCAGCAGGAAAAACGCACGGGACAAAGCAGAACGCCGTCCTCCCATTCCGCTTCGGCAACCTTCGACGGCTACGCCCAGCGCACCTATTCTAAAGAAGAGTTGGATTCCATTTTCAGCAGTTATGACGACGACGGATTGTTGTAACCGGTAACGCGTTTTCCCGTAAACGTAACGAAAAACGCAGGACGTCCCGCAAAATCCGGGACACGGAGAACACATTATGAACTATCGCGAGATCGAACGCTATTACGAAACCCTGCGCGAACAGGACGCGGCGCGCGTCCGTTTCTACCGGGATATAGCGGAAAAAGACGGCACCTGCAAAGCCTTTTTATCGCAGGAAAAACAAGCCTTGTGGGAAAAGGCGCGCGCGGAATGGGAGGGCGATGAAAACAAGCGTTCCGCCGCCGAACGAAAACTTGCCGCGGCAAGAGAGGGCAAGTTAAAACGCCTTGCCTCCCTCGGCTTAAAGGAGAGCGACCTTGCCCCCTCCTACCACTGCGAAAAGTGCAAAGACACGGGTTACGTCGGCACCAAACCTTGCACCTGCTTTTACGAAACGCGTAAAAAATTATTGGTCGCTTCGGGCGTGACGACGGGTTTCCCCGCCTTTTCCGCGCTCGACCCCACAGGGAAATCATTCGGTGAAAATTACGCCATGGCGACGGTTTTTGCGGAGCGTTTCCCCAAAACGCGGTACGACACGCTGGTTTTTACCGGCAAAACGGGGACGGGAAAAACCTGTCTGATGCAGGCGACGCTGAAAGCCTTGGAAGAGCGCGGCTTTTCGGTTTTATATTTCACGGCGCTGGAACTGGGGAACGCGTTTCTGGATTACCACACGCAAAAAGTGGCAAACCGCGCGGATTTTATGAACCGTCTGCTGCTTTCCGACGTCCTTGCCATCGACGACCTCGGCATCGAACCCATTCTTCGCAACGTGACGAAAGAATATCTTTTGGGCGTACTTTCCACCCGCACGCTGAAAAACAAGCACACGATCATCACCACCAACCTTTCGCCCGAAGGCGTTCTGGAACGGTATGGAGAACGCATTTTTTCCCGTCTGGCGGATAAGGAACACTCCCGCTGGCTGCAATTTTCGGACGAAAAGGATCTGCGCCTGTATCGCCCGCAGAAATAATCCGGCAGACTGCCTGTAAACGGCAGACGGGCGATGAGTTTGAAATCCTCTGCAAACGACGTTCGGCGGCGCCCCGTATTCCATAAATGGCGGGCGCCGCTATCCTAAAAGTAGCCGCCTGCAGAAATAGCGGGGCGGAAACCGCTTCCATTAAAACGGGGGTATCTCTTCCATTAAAATACGAAGAAAGTAAAGATGAACGCAGTAAAGCGGGCGCCCGCGGCAGATTTGCCGCGGGCGCCCTTTTATATTTTACAGCATTTTCAACACGATATTTTTTATTTTGCAGCGTTATATTTTTTACTTTTCAACGCTATATTTTTGCTTTACTATTCTGTTTTTTCATATCGTTTGCAGGGCTTCCGTTGTGAAATTTCATTTAAGCGGCACTTTCTTGCAGGACTTCTTTTCGGCTGCAATCCACATTCCGCAAGCGCAAAATCAGCGCACTTTCAAAACCGAAGTCGGGCATTTTTTGGCACATATCAGACAACCCGTGCATTTGTCGTAATCGATCACGGGCAGATTATTCTGCATGGTGATCGCACCCTCCGGACACAGTCTGGAGCAAAGCCCGCAGCCCAAGCACCCGCGGGAACAAGCGTCTTTCACCGCCCTGCCCTTGCAGGTATTGCTGCACGCGACGAACACTTTCGCGTCCTTGGGAATACGGTCGAACAACCCTTTCGGACAAACCTTTTTGCACGCCCCGCAGGAAGTGCAAAGCGAAGTTTTCACCTTTGCGCAGCGGTATTTGATTTTAATTGCGCCGCTTTTGCACGCTTTCTGGCAACTGCCGTAACCAAGGCACCCTTCCGCGCACATTTTGCCGCCGGAAAGGATCTGTCCCGCAGCAACGCAGTCGTCGTACCCGCCGTAGGAAAAGGCGTCTTTGCACGCTTCCCCGCCGTTGCACCGCACGATCATCACCGTTTCTTTTACGCCGTCCGCAGACACGCCCAGCACTTCCGCGATCTTCTTTTTATTTTCCACGGAAGTGGAATTGCAGTCGGTCACCTGTGCTTTGCCGGCGACCAGCGCTTCCGCGAAATCCGCGCAGCCCGCCCTGCCGCAGCCGCCGCAGTTGCTGCCCGCAAGCAGTTCTTCCACACGCTCCACCTTCTCTTCTTTGGTCACGGCGAATTTCACCGAGCAGAGCGCGATCGCGGCGCCCAGAATCAGCGCGATTCCCGCCATGATCAGCGCCGGCAGAAGAATTTCCCCCGCGGCGGAAAGAAGATTGGTCGCAGCCGCCATATTCCGCGCCCCCGCCGCCGCAAGAAGCGCGCCTTTCGTTAAAATCATAATTCTTCCCCCTCAGGCAAACATTCCGGCAAAGCCGGCAAACGCCAGCGCCATGATCGCCGCAGCAATCAGCGTAATCGGAAAACCGCGGAAGGGTTTCGGCACGTCCGCGACGTCGATCTTCTGGCGGATCCCCGCCAAAAGGTAAATGGCAAGCAGAAAGCCTACGCCCGTCGAAAAAGACAGCGTGACCGTCTGCAAAAAGTTGTAGCCTTCGTTCATGGACGTGATGGCGGTGCCGAGCACCGCGCAGTTGGTGGTAATCAGCGGCAGATACACGCCCAGCGACCGGTACAGCGTGGGGCTGAATTTTTTAATGATCATTTCGGTCATCTGCACCAGCCCGGCGATGACCAGAATAAACGCCATCGTCGCAAGATAGGTCAGTTTCAGCGGAACCAGAATATAGTTGTATACGATATTGGTTGCCGCGCCCGCCACCGTTAAAACGAAGATAACCGCAAACCCCATGCCCGCAGCGGCGCTGCGGCTTTTGGACACGCCGAGGAAGGGGCAACAACCCTGAAACTGCGAAAGCACGATATTGTTCGTCACGATCGCGCCGAACATCAACACGAGATACGCCGTCATACGTTCGCCTCCTTCGGGGTTTCTTTTTCGCCCGGCTCTCCGCCGCTATTACCGGAAGAACCGCTTTGCGTATCCGCTTCGGAAGCCTTCTGCAAAGTGACGTTGTTTGCCGGAAGCGTTTCTTTTATTTGTCTTGCGGTATCTCCCGCCGGCGCGGATTTTTCCGCCGGCAAAACGGCATTCCCCGCCCCGATCTTTTTCTCCGTTTTTACCGGAAAAGAGGCGGAAACGTTCCCGTTTTTGACGGACGTACCCCCGTTTTCGGGAACAGCAATCTCCTTTAAGCGTTCGTGCTTAATGGCGCGCGCTTCCTCGATCAACCGCTTGTTTTTCTTTTCTTTCACCGCTTCTTTAACGGCGTTGAACAGCGCCATATAGCAGGCAAGGGTCAGAAAGCCGAACGCATTCGCCGCGCCTGCTTCCATCTGCGGAAAGCCGGGAATGGTCTTGCCGAACAAGCCGCCGGTCGCCAAAAATTCCCGCGTGGCGGAAATCAGGCACAGCGACAGCGTAAAGCCGACGCCGATGGAAAGCCCGTCCGCCGCCGCATACAGCGGTCCGTTTTTGCTGGCGTAACTTTCCGCCCGCGCTAAAATAATGCAGTTGACGACGATCAGCGAAATAAAGGTTCTCATCACGCTATATAGGTCCGGCAGAAACTTTTTCATCAGCATTTCCACCATGATGACGAAGGTGGAAATGACGACGATATAGCAGGGAATGCGCATTTTGTCCGGAATGACGTTTCTCAGTAGCGAGATCATCAGGTTGGAAAAAATCAGCACCGCCGCCGTCGCCACGCCCATGGCGAACCCTTGCGAAAGTTTCGCCGTCATGGCGAGCGTGGGACACATGCCGAGCACCAGCACGAACGTGGGGTTGTTTTTGATCACGCCCGAAATAAGAGCGGACTTCAATTTGGCTTTATCCACGGAACTCCCCTCCCGCAAAATGTGCGCTGTAATAATTCGCGGCAATTTCCACACCGCGCTTAACCGCGGCGGAAGAACGGGAAGCGCCCGTCACGCCGTCGTAATCTTCCGGGTTGAACCCGTCCGCGTTCGCTCCGCGGAATTTGTCGAAAAATCCGCCGTCGTGCAACTTGCCGACGTAGGTTTCGCCGTGCTCGCCTTCTTCCACGTAGGCGATCTTGCCGTTTTCAAAAAAGACGTAGGTCTGCACCTTGCCTTTATAACCGCCCGTTCCGACCGAAAGAATCGCTACCGTTCCGCCCGATTCTGCGACGTAGATCACGCCCTCTTCCGGGTTTTCGGTCAGAAGTTCGTAAGCGGATTCCTTGGGATAGAGTTCGGAAAACTTCCGCATGGCTTCCGCTTTCGGGTCAACGTAGGTCAGTTTGTTGAACGCGCCCAACAGCAGCCCCGAACACAGCGCGATCAGCACCAGCACCGCCACGTTTTTGATACAATCTTTTACCGTTTTCGTCATACGCTTACCCCCGGAAAACCGCCGAAAGTACGACGGTCGCCGCCATTGCGGCGAATATCGCATAAAGCGAAATTTCCAGCACCGGTTTTTTGCCGCTGCCGAACCTTACGGGCAGCACGCGGTCGTCGATCACCGGACAGAGAACGTTGCAAAGCAGAATGGAAAACGCCACGCCCTCGTTATACGCGGTGAAGTTGCGGATAAGGAAGGTAAACACGCCGAGAAGTATGCCGAACAGCATACGCCCGGCGTCGGTCTTGGGAGAAGTCGCGTAGTCGGTCGCCATAAAAGTCGCACCGAACAACAGCCCGCCCGAAAGCACCGCGGTCAGCGTTTTTTCTCCGCTTTTTACGGTCAGAAAGGTGAGAAAGGCAAACGTGACGACGTAGGTCACGGGAATGCGCCAGGAAATCACCCTTCTTTGTAATAAGTAAACGAAACCCATTAAAACGGCGACTTTGCAGGTTTCCCCCATCGCCCCGGGGATCAGACCCCAGAGCAGTTCCTTCATCGAAGCGGAAGCCCCGCCGAGCGGCGTTGCCGAAGTCACGCCGTCGTACCCCGCGGAAAAAATGCCCGAAAACGTGCGGTTGGGCAGCGGAAACCGCGTCATGACCGAAGTGTACGCCAGCATTAAAAAAATACGCGCGGTAGCGGCAGGGTTTGCAAAGTTGCTTCCCAGTCCGCCGAACACCATTTTTACAAGCACCGTGGCAAACGCCCCGCCGATCAGCGGCACGTATAACGGCACGGCTGCGGGCAGGTTCAACCCCAAAATCAATCCGGTCACCATGGCGGAGCCGTCCGAAAGGGTCAGCGGGCGCTTTCTCACCGCCTGAAACGCCGCCTCTCCCGCCACGGCGGAAGCAACCGACGCCACCAGAATGGCAAGCGCGTACGCGCCGTAAAGAAATACCGCCGCAAGCACGCAGGGCACCAGCGCCACCAGTACGTCCTGCATGATTTTGCTCGTGGCAGCCGCGGATTTGACGTGCGGCGAAGCGTTGACCGTCAGATTCTGCGGAAAGACGGAAGGGGCGGAAGTCTGTGCCGCGGGCGCCGTTGCCTTTACCGTATTTGTCGCGGGCGCTTTCGCAAAAGCCGCAGGTTGCGCCGCTTTCGGCGCGGAAGCCGAAGCGTTTGCCTCTGCGGGAGCCGCCTCTGCGGGAGCCGCCGGCTTAGCAGCCTTTTCCGCGGGAGCCACAGTTCCCTTTTCCGGCTGCGCTGCAGTGTTTTCCGCGGGAGCCGCCGGCTTAGCAGCCTTTTCCGCGGGCGCCGCTTTCGTCATACTTTCCGCGGGCGCCGCTTTCGTCATACTTTCCGCGGGCTCTGGTTTAATCGATTTATTACCGTTTAATTCGCGATCAGCCACGGCTTTTTCCCTCCCGGATCTTTTTCTTCGCCGTGCGGATACTTTGCAGCAACGGGCGTTTTGCGGGGCAGACGAAACTGCAGCAGCCGCATTCCATACAGAACGGCGCGCCGTAGCGTTCCGCCTCTTTCAGGTTCCCCGCAAGGGAAAACCGATCGATCATCACCGGCATCAGCCGCATGGGACAAACCGAAACGCACCTGCCGCACCCGATACAGGCGGAGGCAGGCTCGGTCGAAAATTCTTTTTTGGTCAGAAACAGCAGCGATCCCGTGGTTTTGGTGGTACAGACGTCGCCGTACGCCGTGCAAAAACCCATCATCGGTCCGCCGGAAACCACCATTTCGGTCTCTTCCGCAACGCCGCAAAACGCGGCGATCTCGCCGTACGGCGTTCCCGTTTTTACAAGGACGTTGCACGGATTTTGCACACCGTCGCCCGAAACGGTCATCGCCCGTTCGTACAGCGGCTTGCCTAAAACTACCGCTTCAAACGTGGCGAGCGCGGTTTCGGCGTTCACCACCAGACACCCGACGGAAGAAGGCAACTGCCCCTCCGGCACCGTTCTGCCGCTTGCGGCGTACACGATCTGTTTTTCGCCGCCCTGCGGATATTTTGTTTTGAGTTCGAGCGCGAACACGCCCTCGTTTTTGCGCTCCTTTTTACGCCGCGCCACGGGAATTCCCGCCAAGTGCAACGCGGTCAGCGCCTGCGGCTTGTTGTTTTCCACCGCAATAACGGCGCGTTTGGCGTTTACTGCGGTGCGGAGCAGGTTCACCCCCGCCAGAAAGTCGGCGGTGCGTTCCAACAGCACGCGATAGTCGCAGGTGATATACGGCTCGCACTCCGCCGCGTTGACGATCAGCGTGTCGATGCCTTCGCCCAGTTTCGCATAGGTCGGAAAGCCCGCGCCGCCCATGCCGACGATACCCGCTTCTCTGACCCGCGCGCGGATCTCCTCGGGCGACGGATTTTCGCCCAAAGGGGAAAGCCGGACTTCTTCCTCTTTCCCGTCGTTCTCGATCACGATATGTACGCCGGAAGAAAACAGCGTTCTGCGCTGCACGATGCCCGTCACCTTTCCCGACACGGGCGAATACACGGGGGACGAAATGCCCTCCGCGGCTTCCGCCACCAACTGCCCTTTTTTGACGAGGTCGCCAACCGCCACAATGGGGAGAGCAGGTCTGCCGATGTGCTGCGCGGTGGGCAGAAAATATTCTTTCAGGGGCGGAAAAGGAACGATTTCTTTCTCTTCCGTCCGTTCTTTATTGCCTTTGGGGTGAACGCCGCCCCGGAACGTAAACGCCATTGCTCGTTTTCCTTCCTTAATTTTTTGCGTTTTGTGTGTCGTTTATTTTTGGGAACATTCTCCGGCGAAAGTTTTCCTGCATAAGTTTTCCGCCGGAAGGTTTGCCGCAAAAATCCCCGTTTGTCATTATAGCAAAAATCCACAGAAAAAGCAATGCTTCCCCTCGTTTTTTTATAAAAAAACGAAAAACGTGATTTTTG